>WTJS01000106.1 GCA_011524735.1 Alphaproteobacteria bacterium | reverse complement strand
CGATGCCGCGCATCCGATGTATCCGACAGGTTCAAATGGGGCCAGCCAGGCGATCATGGACGGGCGCTTTCTGGGCGCAAAATTCCTGGAGCATGGGATCACCCCCGAGGCACTGAAGGCCTACAACGCAGACTTGTGTGAGCCGGTTTCCGCGCTGGTTCTGCGCAATCGCGGGGCCGGGCCGTTTGGCCTGCTGAATATGGTAAATGATCGCTGCAATGGCGAGTTCGACAATATTGATGACGTCATACCGGCCGCTGAACGCGCCGAGTTCATGGCAAAATACAAGGCTGCGGCCGGCTTTGCACGTGACACGCTGAACGCGGCCCCGCCAACCATCGCTGCTGGTGCCCGCATCGGCTGAAGCACAATTCAGCCCGAAAGGCTAGCCAAGCGCATCAATCACCCAGACAAGCCACAGGGTAACGGCCGGGAATGCCGCAAGGATCATCACCCGCAGAATGTCTGTAACGACAAAGGGCAATGCCCCGCGATAGGTGGCGCTGATTGGCGTGTTCTTAGCCATATTATTGATGATGAACAGATTCATTCCCACCGGCGGGGTGATCAGCCCGACCTCGACAACAATCAGCACGAGGATGCCAAACCATAGACCAAAATCATTTGGCCCAAGCCCGAAATCCAGTCCAGACATGATTGGAAAAATGATCGGGACTGTCAGCAGCACCATCGATAGCGAATCCATGACGCAGCCAAATAACAGATACATCAACAGCACAATGGTCAGAACAAACCATGGGGAAAAGCCCTGATCCCCAACCCACAGCGAAGCCATCTGCGGTAGCTGCGTCAGTGACAGGAAATTATTGTAAATCCCAGCTCCCAGAATGATCATGAAGATCATTGCTGTTGATGCTCCTGTGGACAGAATGGCCGTACGCAATCGTGCCCAGCTCATTTGACCTGATGCCAACGCCACCAGACCCGTTCCTGCGGCCCCGACAGCTGCAGCTTCGGTAGGTGTAAAAATCCCAGCATAGATTCCGCCAACGACAATCAGGAAAATTGTCATTACAGGCCATACCGCAGCAAGACTGGTAAGGCGCTGCGACCAGGGCATACGATCACGAACAGCCGCAGAATTTGGCCGTACCCTTACCCATATCGAAATCGTGATCATATACCCTGCCGCCGCCAGAAGGCCCGGGATCAGCGCCGCCACAAACAGCTTTTCGATATTCTGCTCAGCCAGAATGGCATAGATGACAAGAATAACTGATGGCGGGATCAGAATGCCAAGCGTACCACCTGCCGCCAGCGCACCGGTCGCAAGCGAATCCGGATAGCCGTAACGCCGCAGTTCCGGAAGCGCGACCTGTCCCATGGTAGCTGCCGTCGCAAGCGAAGACCCGCAGATCGCACCAAAACCGGCACAGGCACCAATTGCTGACATGGCCACACCGCCGCGGCGATGTCCGAGAAAGCTCTCCGCTGCCCGAAATAATGAGGCTGACATGCCTGATAGAACGGCAAACTGACCCATCAGCAGAAATAGGGGAATAATGGAGAATGAATAGTTCGAGAAAGTGCCAAAGGTCAGCGTCTTCAGCTGGTTCAGCGTCATCATTGGAGTGCCAATGACAAGGTAGGTGCCTGTCACCCCAACCCCTATCATGGCAAGGGCAATTGGCATGCGCAGAAACACCAGCACAAGCAACACCGGAAAGGACAGCAAGGCCAGATCAAGGTTGGACATCGGAATCCCTCCCGATATCAGGCTCAACCTCATACCCGGCAAGCCGTCTCAGAGCGCGAATGACGCAAAAGACAGACACCAGCACGAACCCGGATGCTCCGACCAGACCAGCGGCATAGCCGTACCAGACAGGGATCTGTGCGATCAGGGTCGTCTCGCCATAGGCAAGCTTGTCCTGCATGCCAAGATAGAGTCGCCAGGTTCCCACAGAGGCCACAACCAGCATCGCCATAGTGAACAGCAGGTCAAGACCAGCCGCCATGACGAAGGGAATGCGATCACGAAACAGATCAACCCTGGCATGGGAGTCGTTCAGCTGCGCCCAGGGCAGAAAGGCAAAGATCGCCGCGGCCATCCCAATTTCAGTGATGTCGTAGATACCAAGTATTGGCCCTATCCCCAATTCCAGCGGGACAAAGGCCCGGCCAATAATGGAAATACAGGTTAAAGCCGTAATCAGAATGATGACAGCGCCACCGGCCAAGGCCAGACTTACAGCCGTAATTTCGGCGCATCTGTTCGCGAAGCGATACACCCTATCATCTCCTGACGCGGCCGTTGCAAATATGAAAAGGAGGGCCAGTCGACCCTCCCTTTGAGATGTAATTTAAAGCTAGTTTGACCGCTTCGCAATCTGTGCCTTGGCACGGACAATCAGCTCTTCACCATCGATACCTTTGGCTTTCATATCTGCAATCCACCGGTCATAGACAGGCTGGGCAGCGGCCTTCCAGCGAGCGGTCTCAGCTTCATCAAGCTTGATGATGTTGTTGCCCGCCTTTTCGGCAATGGCGCGGCCGGGCGCATCCTTATCCAGCATCAGCTGGCCAGCGATGCGTGAAAACTTGGCGCCAGATTCAGCATCCAGAACCGCACGGAGATCATCCGGAAGCGATTCATATTTTGCCTTGTTCATGACCAGAACGAAGGTCGCGGTATACAATGCTTCATCACCACCCATTTCGGTGTGATTGCCTACCAGTTCAGTCAGACGGATGGATGGGGTGATCTCCCATGGAATAACCGTGCTGTCGATAACGCCCTTGGACAGGCTCTGCGGGATCGACGGGAGCGGCATGCCGACAGGGGTCGCGCCCAGTTCACCAAGCATGTCGGTGATCACACGGGTCGGCCCACGGACAGTCTTGCCTTTCATATCTTCCAGACGCTCGATTGGCTCTGACGAATGAATAACTCCCGGGCCGTGAACCCAGGCGCTTAATATCTTCATGTCGGCAAATTCATTCGCCTGAAAGTCACTTTCCACCATGTCCCAGAAAGCCACCGATGTCGCAACCGGATCTTTCATCATGAAGGGAAGCTCAAACACCTCGCTGCGCGGAAAGCGCCCTGGCGTGTAGCCAACAAGGGTCAGAATGACGTCAACAACACCGTCGCGCGCCTGATCGATCAGTTCTGGCGGGCGACCACCAAGAGACATTGTATCAAAATGCTGAACCGTGAGGCGGCCACCAGATTCGGCAGCAAGACGCTCACCCCATGGCTTGAGCACATGCTTGGGAAGCGATGCCACAGGTGGCATGAACTGATGAAGGCGAAGTGTTACCTCCTGCGCGATTGCGGCTACCGGCATTGCGGCTATGGCCGTCAGCGCGAGCGCACCGGCGAGAGTGGATTTCAGGACCGTGTTCATGGTCTATGTCCTCTGGTTAATCATGGTGCCGCGAGTCTTACGCAGTCGCCCCTGAAAACGCCACCAGAATCTACTTGTTTCCGTTGAAATTTGGGTCACGTTTTTCAAGGAACGCCCGCAGCCCTTCTCGCGCCTCATCAGACGTCTGGGCCAGAGCAGCCGCAAGGCTCTCTGTGAACAACCCATCAGAGCGCGGCATGTCCGCAATTCGGGAAATCGCCTGCAGCATCATATAATTCGAAAGGCGGGCATTATCCGCAATCTGTCGGGCCAGCTTTCGCGCCCGCGGCAACGCCTCTCCTTCACCAACACTGTAATGACAAAGGCCTAGATGCAGTCCTTCATCAGCGCCATAAGTCCGACCCGTCAGCATCATTTCACGCATACGATCTGGACCGATGATCCGTCCAACACGCACCGTAGCACCGCCACCGACAAAAATGCCACGGCGTCCCTCAGGCAGCTGGAAACGGACCGTCGGCTCAGCAATTCGCACATGAGTTGAACAGGCGATCTCTAGCCCACCACCGATCACCGCGCCGGTCAGTGCGGACAGAACCGGAAGCCCCCCATGTTCAATTGAACCTGCCACACGGTGCCAGTTACGAGAGTGATAGACAGTCTCTTCCGCTGAGCGATGCTCATGTTCAGCAAGATCGAGACCTGAACAGAAATGCCCTCCCGTCCCTGTCAGGATTACAGCCTTCACACCTTCAGGGGGGGCTCGAAAGAAATCGTCCAGCTCAGCGACCAGCGCATCATTCATCGCATTCCGCTTTTCCGGACGATCGAAAATGATGGTGGCAATATCATCCTCTATTTCAACACGGGTGACGGTGCGCTTCACACCGGCCTGCTGTGAACCTGATCCGCTCATGCTTTTATCCCCGCGAATGGATGCTATCCTGATTTGTATCAACAGGCATTTTTGTTGTACAGGTAAATTGTAAAGCTACTTAGCGGTATGAATGCCTGCAGCGTTCTGTATTGAACATGCATTGTGACGACAAACGACAGGGGACCTACATGGTGGATTTTGCAAAGGTGAAAGCGATCGACTTTCACACGCATGCTGAAGAGCCATGCTGTGGTCACCGCGACGACGGCTACAATGAATTTCAGGCTGGTATGGCCAAATATTTCAAGAACCCAGCAGGTGCCGAAGGCATGCTGCCAACGGTTCAGGACACAGCCCACTATTACCGCGAGCGTAACATTGCAGCAGTCATCTTTCCTGTAGATGCTGAGCGCGAAACCGGCTTTCGGCGTTACGCCAACGAAGAAGTGGCAGAGATCTGTGCCGCCAATGACGATATCCTGATCCCCTTTGCCTCCATCGACCCGCACAAGGGTAAGGCTGGCGCTCGTGAAGCGCGACGCCTTGTCCGTGATTTTGGGGTAAAAGGGTTCAAATTCCATCCCACCATGCAGGGCTTCTTTCCGAATGACCGGGAAACTGCCTACGCCATGTATGAAGCCATCGCTGAAGAAGGCGCTATCGCCCTGTTTCATACCGGCCAGACTGGAGTGGGGTCAGGCATGCATGGCGGCATGGGCATGCGGCTGAAATACTCCAACCCCATCCACCTTGATGATGTAGCTGTGGATTTTCCGGATATGCGGATTGTGCTGGCGCACCCATCCTTTCCATGGACAGAAGAAGGCCTTGCTGTCGCCCAGCACAAACCAAATGTCTATTTCGACATGTCAGGATGGTCGCCTAAATATTTCCCAGAAATATTCATCAAATACGCCAATTCCCTTCTCAAGAGAAAGATGCTGTTCGGATCTGACTGGCCGGCGATCACGCCTGATCGGTGGCTTGCCGATTTTGAAACAGCCCCCTTCAAAGACGAGGTTCGCCCGCTAATCCTAAAGGAGAATGCAATGCGACTTCTTGGTGTGACAGAGTAAGTAGGACAGAGGTATCGTGACATGGCTGATCTTGCCCCGCTTGACGAAGATATTACCCTTCAGCAGCTGGATCTTGACCCCTACCCAATCTATCAGCGGCTGCGCCGAGAAGCGCCTGTCATCCGTGTAAAGGCCAGTGGTCGCACGATGCTGACCAAGGCTGAAGACACAAAATATGTGAAAGACAATCCCGACCTGTTCAGTTCGGATGATCCCAACACACCGATGAAACGGGCTTTTCGGGCGCACACGCTGATGCGCAAGGATGGTGACGCCCATATGCGCGAGCGCATGGCTATGGCACCAGCTTTCAGTCCAAAGGTGATCCGGACCGACTGGATGCCGGAATATATGCGTATTGCTGGGGACTATGTGGCGAGACTTCCGCGCGGCGAGATCGTCGATCTGTTTCCCGCGCTGTCGGGCCCCTATGCAGCGCGCGGCCTTGGCATTCTGCTTGGCATTGAAGAGGCAAGTGACGCGGAACTGCAACGCTGGTCACAGACGCTGATTGATGCGGCAGGCAATTTTGGCTGGCGCGACGAAGCGTTCGAAAAGTCTGATGCGGCAAATGACGAAATGGACCGCCTGTTCGACAGCCTTCAGGACCGGCATCGCGCCGCCCCCAACAATTCAGCCCTGTCCGTCATGCTGAACGCTGATGATCCTATTGAGACATCGCAGATTTATGCAAACATCAAAATTGCCATTGGTGGTGGCATCAACGAGCCGCGCGACGCGCTCAATACTATTCTCTTTGGACTGCTGACAAACCCAGATCAGCTTCAGGAAGTCAAACGCAAGGATGACTGGGAACGTGCCTTTGAAGAAGGCGTAAGATGGGTTGCGCCAATTCAGGTATCGTCTCGCCTTGTGACCGAAGACACGGAAATCCGCGGCTATCACATCCCAAAAGGTGATACCGTCATGACCATTCAGGCCAGCGCCAACCGCGACGAAGATCGCTATGAAGATGGTGAGTCCTATCAGGTATATCGTGACAGACAGTCCCATCAGGCATTCGGAAATGGCCCACATTTCTGTCAGGGCACCCACGTAGCGCGGCGTGCCGTTGCCCATGTCATGCTGCCGATGCTGTTCGATCGCTTTCCCAACATGACCATTCCCAATCTTGATGATGTCATCTGGCGTGGCTTTGGATTCCGAGGCCCAACGCAGATTCCCGTCCACCTGCAATAGAGCATCCGAAGATGCCAGCTATGGCTCTCAGCTAAGCAAGGCCCGACATGTTTGATTTCAAAGCCCCTCAGGACGATATCCTGTTCTCGCTTGTCCATGTGGCGGATGCCGCCCGCATCGATTCCTGGGACAGCGACATGGCCACCGATATCATCGGGCATTTTTCAAACCTTGCAGAAGGGGTGATTGCCCCGCTGAATGCCAGTGGAGATGCCCAGGGTGCGCGCCTTGAACAGGGGCGTGTCCGAATGCCTGATGGGTTTAAAAATGCCTATCTGCAGCTTGCAGATGACGGATGGCAAGGACTTACCGCTCCAGAATCTTTTGGTGGCATGGGCGTCTCGCCTGCGATCGCAGCAGGGGTGTCTGAAATTTTCTCTGGTGCCAACCATGCCCTGCAGATGGTCTGTAATCTTGTCCCCGGGGCGATCACGACACTGCGCCGGTTTGGCACCCCATCCCAGCAGCAGGACTGGATTCCACGTCTTGCCAGCGGCGAAGCACTATCCACAATGTGCCTGAGCGAACCCAGCGCCGGGTCTGACCTGTCCACCATCAGATGCCGTGCAAGGACAACAGAAACGGGATGGCAGATCGACGGTGAAAAGATTTTCATTTCAGGCGGCGATCAGGACATGTCGGACACGATTCTGCATTTGGTACTGGCTCGAACCGGCACCGACGAAGACGGCATTCGAGGATTGTCACTGTTTTTGTGCGGCGCACAGCCCGCCATCAGCGTGACCCGGATCGAAGACAAGATGGGGCTTCATGCCTCTCCAACCTGTCAGTTGCGGTTTGACGCGGCCGCGGCAGAGCTGGTCGGTCAGGAAGGCGAGGGGTTGAAGGCAATGTTTACGCTGATGAACCATGCCCGCATCGATGTTGCGCTTCAGGGTGTAGCCCATGCCAGCCGCGCTGCACAGATTGCCCGCCTTTACACAGCTGAACGTCGCCAGGGGCGCACCCAGAAGGGAGAGACGGCGATGCTGGCAGACCATGCGGATGTTCAGCGCATGCTCGATGAACAGGCAATCCTTGCCATAGGCGCACGGGCCATGTGCCACATTGCCCTTGTTGAACTTGAACTCGGAACGCGGCCTGCCCTTGCCGAATTCCTGACACCTCTATGCAAGGTGTTTGGATCACAAGCCGGGATCAGGTCAGCCGATCTTGGCATTCAGCTTCTAGGTGGCTACGGCTATCTTCGGGAATATGCGGTAGAGCAGCATTGGCGAGATGCACGCATTGCCGCCATCTATGAGGGTGCCAACGGCATTCATGAAAAGACTCTGGTGACACGGGGGCTCAGACAGGGCGGTGGTGCTGATGAATTCGCAGCATTGATTGGCGAACTGGCAGATGACGCCACCGCAATCGAGCCCGTCTTCACCGAATGGCAGAGCCTTCGCACCAAGCTATCGCGAGATCAGGACCCACTTCCCGCTGCCCATGATTTTGCTGCGCTTTCGGCAAAACTCTATCTACAGGCCTGCTGGCAACGAATTGGCCATATGGCCCATCATCATCCTGAGCCTCAGTATCTATCTCACCTTGCCAATAAGACCGCTGCATAGATCAGAGGTGTCTTAAGCCTTATAGTGAACCTGTTGCCAAAGTGCCACGCTGCCCAAGTAGGTTAGCCAAGGTAGATTAGCCCAGGTGGATTAGCCAATCAGAAAACCAGACAGCCAGCCCGGCATCAAATCAGGTGCAAAAAAGCGCACCAGGCTGACGCCAAGCAAAATGGCGATCAAACCTAGGAACCAGCGCTTCAGATAGAAAGGCCGGCGGCGTCTGAGAGAATAGGAGGACAAGGCGTTAGACGCGGTGACGCTGCTAAATAGATTATCTTTCATAATTCCAATGCAGGTTGCCTTTTGATGACGGAGGCTGGTGGCGAACTCCGATTTTGATTTTTATTTTAAATTAGCTGTGAAAGATGACAAGTTTTATCAGCCGTGTCCGTATCTTTGTCCCAACCGGTCAACGCTGCCGTTAATCACCGTAACGCTTGTCGGGGGATGGACTTGTCGGGGTCAATGAAGGGCATTGAGGTAAATGCAAGATTACGAATGCCTTCTGCCGTCTCCACTGTTAACGGCACGTCACCATTAGCGTGGGATGATTGCATCAGAGCAAATCCAATATTGCGGTCAAGCCGCGGTGAGTGAACAGCTGAGGTCATAGCCCCGACAATGTCATCACCAGCCAACACCGGCCATCGATGTTCGTTATTTTTCTGCAGAGCCGGCCCATCAACAAATACACCGCACATGGTCTTGGCGAGCGGTGCCTGTGAAATACGCAACAGGGCTTCGCGCCCGATGAAATCACCCTTGTCAAAATCAACACGCGCACCAAGCCCGACCTCAAACGGATTCTCAGCCGTGGTCATGTCACTTCCGTAATCCAGCACTCCGCCTTCTATGCGGCGAATGCGATTGGGTGACCCCGGTGTCAGGCCAAACGGTGCCCCAACGTCCAGAATATGGTTCCAGATCGCCGCCCCACCTTCATCACCAAGCAGAAACAGCTCAAATCCCACTTCCGAACTGAATCCCGTGCGTGACAATGCGAACTTTCGGCCATCCATCTCAACCCACATCCAGCGATAATAACGCAGATCAAGAACATCATCGCCAAACAGTGCAGACACAATCTTTGGTGAGGCTGGTCCCTGAATTTGCATGGGATAGACATGCGGTGTTTCGATCTGCACATCCATGCCAGCATAGACGGCAACGCCCTTGGCCCACATGTAGATGTCTGCATCCGCGCAACAGATCCAGAACCGGTCTTCTGCCATGCGCAGCATTACTGGATCATTCAGAAGCCCGCCATCCTGATTGCACAGGAAAATATAGCGACACTGGCCAACCGCCACCTTCGAGACGTTGCGAGGTGTCATCAATTCCATGAAAGCAAGCGCATCAGAGCCTGAGATTTCAATAACGCGCTGAACCGCCACATCCCAAAGCCCCGCCCGTTCGATAGTGTTCCAATACTCATTAACAGGCGTGTCATAGCCCACAGGCATCCACATGCCATTGTAGGGATGAAATTCGGTCGCACCTGAAGCAATGGTTGCTTCGAAAAATGGAGATTTGCGGATGCGGGGGTTCAGACCATGAGCTTTCATGAGATAATACAACACCTATCAATGGGGGTATGCCGACGAGTTAAACCATTAAAAATACAACGCGTAAATGGGCTGAAAGGCGCGTTTAAAGGTAGAACTGAGTTTGCTTTTTGAACGGCTAAAGTAGTCCTTTGTGAAATTCAGAAGGGTCTTTTGTTGAACTAACCGTAGATCAAACCGATCACATAACTCATTGTGAAAATGCGGACGACGTTCCCCTCCCCCGAACGTCCCGCAATTTTATCAGCCCCTAGCAACAGGCACCGTTGCTAGGGGCTTTTCCTTCAATGCCGAATTTTCTAACTCTGCAGACATTTCAGATGTAGGGCGTATTCAGATTCTTCCAGCAATCCGCGCAATGGCACGTCTGATCGAATGTGCGATGAGCAGAATTATGACGATCAGAAAAACCAAACTCACCGGCCGTGTGACAAAGATCGTCAGATCACCTCCGGCTGCGCCAATTCCCTGCCGAAAATAGCGCTCCATAATCGGTCCCAGCACAAGACCAAGAATCATCGGCACAAGAGGAATGTTGGCGCGCCTAAGCGCAAACCCAACGAGACCAAAGAAAATTGCAATGATTGTGTCGCTAAGTCTGTAATTTCTTGAGAACGTTCCAACCATCACAAGACACATAATGATTACAGCCAGAAGCTTGTCATTGATTGTGGCCAGCTTCGCGATCCAGCGCGTGCCAACCAACAGAATACCAACAATAATGAAATTCATCACAAACAGGGAAACATAAAGCCCTGCTACAAATTCCTTATGATCTGCAAACAGCGTCGGGCCTGGATCGACACCATGAACGATGAACACTGTGAGCATCATAGCCGTAAAGGCTTCGCCCGGAATGCCAAGCGAGAGAAGCGGCACAAGAGCCGCAGGCGGCACAGCATTGTTAGCTGTCTCGGAAGCAATAATACCCTCTGGGGCACCCTTGCCAAATTTGTCAGGCGTCTTTGACCCGTTGCGCGCAGTGGTATACGCAAAAAACTGGGCCAGGAATTCACCAACTCCAGGCAGCACACCCATACCGACGCCAAATCCTGCAGAACGGAACAATACTTTCGGATACCGGCAAATCTCAATAAATCCACTCAGCAACTGGCGGTCGATTTCTGTCTCTGTTGTGTCGATCTTGCGGTCCGAAAACAGCAGAGAAAATGCCTGGCTAAGAGCAAAGAGGCCGAGAATCATCGAAATTAGCGGCACACCAGCCATCATCCAAGTAGTGTCAAAGGTATAACGAGCCGAGCCATACGCTGTCTCAAGGCCGATTGTGGACACAAAAAGACCCACACCCAGCATGGCGAAGGATGCTAGCTCTGCGCCACGATGCGCAACAACAACCAACACCATGGCCAGCAGCGCTGCCATACCCAGATCAACAGACGTGAGATATTTTGATAGTGCGGCTAGAGGCCATGCCGCTACCATCAACACAACAACTGCAAAAATGCCGCCAAAGAAGCTGGACGCGTAAGCCAGAGACAAGGCACGTTGCGGCTCCCCGGCTTTTGTCATTGGAAAACCATCATAGGTCGTCAAGACATTCACGCCAGTTCCAGGTGTATTGATTGTAATAGCCGGGATGGCACCTCCATACCAACCGGCAGCATAAAGCCCCATAAGCAGCGTGATGCCCTGAAGCGGTTCCATCGCATAGGTGACTGGCAGTAGCAGTGCGATCCCAACTCCAGGTCCAATGCCAGGAATAGCGCCGAGAATAATACCGAGCAGACTTCCCGCCACGAGGACAATCCAAATATCAAAATGGGCAAGCTGCTGAATACCAAGCAACGTAGTTTCAAGCATTACAATAAGCTCTGTAACTGAATTGGGAGGTCAATCCATTTGAAAAGCAAGGGACGGGGGAACCAGATGGCAAAACCGACCCTGAATATCAACACCATGACAATAGTTGTCACCGCAGGAATGACGAACAAGCGCGGCCCGCGAAACCCAGCGATAAATGTTACAGCCGACGCAAAGATCAAAATAGCCAGCGCAAATCCTAAAATTTTCATCAGCATCACAGCAGCAATCATGCAACCAGCAACGCCAAAGGCGCGCGAATAGATTCCCACAGCTGTGCGAAAATCGATTGTTTCAGATTTAGCTGACCACGTCGCCAACGCCGCCGCGATTATTGTCAGACACAACGCGACACCGGGTGCAACAGCGGGCTCCGCCCACCAACCACCGGACATCGCTGTCTGACCTGTGGAACCGGGAGTGGTCTGGTGGCCGATCATTGCAAACAGAATGATCGCGATCACGCAGATGGATGCAAGAAGGTAACGCCCCCGTGTAGGTTCTGAACCAAACGGGGACGCACTCTTTTTTTCGCTCTCTCCCATGCCTACTTACTTGGCCAGCAACGCCTCGAAACGGTCATAGAAAGTGGAAGCAAACTCTGCTGCCTTTTCAGCTGGCATCCATTGCACCACAGCACCGGACTTTGCCGCAAGCTCCTGTGCCTCAGGACTTTCAACTACACTCTTGGCAACGCGTGAAATAACATCTCGAGCTTCCTGCGGAGTATCTTTGCGGACGAAAAGCCCAACCCATGGCGGAGTCGAAATACCTGGCACCTGCTCTTCAAGGGTCGCTACATCCGGGTAAATTGGAATTCGCGCGGTTGTGTAGGCAGCAAGACCTTTTGCCTCACCACTGGCCAGACATGGCCGCAGAATGCCGCCACCAAGGGTTACGTCGATTTCCTTGTTCAGAATCATCTGACAGGTGGTTTCGTCATAGGCGGTAACACTGCTGAACTTGAAACCCAACGTTTCGGCCATTTTCATGGTTTGCAGCGCAGGCGGGCCGTTGAGACCAAACACACCAAGGCTGACATCGTTGGACTTTGCATATTCTGCCAGTTCCGAGAGGTTGTTAAATGGTGCATCTGCATGGGCAGTCAGCATCATTCCATAACCAATCATCACCGCCAGAGGCTCAAACTCTTCACGATTATATTTGGCATTGCCCTTGATGATATGTGCCGAAATGATGTTCGCAGTGAAAGCTCCGACAGTATAGCCGTCAGCCGGTTGGTTGAATACATGGGTTGCCCCAATGAGACCGGCGCCACCCTTGATATTCACAGTTGATGCCGGCACTCCGGTTTCATCCTGGAGGGCCTTGGAGATCATTCGCGTCAACGTGTCCTCGATGTCACCAGGAGGCCAAGGAACAACGAACTCAACAGGTCTTTCTGGATAGGCCGCGTGGGCGGTCCCGGTAATGGCAGCAACTGCAACAGCCAGCGACGCCAAGATCATTTTGGTTTTTTTCAAATCATCCTCCCTATATGCCGTGCTATTATTTGATTTCTCTAACCACGGCAGACTTTAGCTGGTATGCCCTTTGTTATTATTATTAACTAACGCTACGGCCTTTCAGCCAGTTTCAGAAGAAGATTTTTCTTTGTTTGAAAATAAGCTTTGCTAACACCACAAAGCATTCAGGCTGAGGAAAGCAAAGTTTTTTCAACAAAATCAAAACTATTATTTGGAACCTCCTCAACTGCTGACACTGGATGAACAGCCACACCCCATTCCCTAAATTAGAAGCCGGCCTTTCCGCCTTACCTACAAAGCCAGACTAAAAGATAATTTCAGCAAGATCGTGGCCGATGGTCAGCTCTCCATTCCAGGTTTGCCGAACCAACTCGGCAAATTCTGCAGGCCCAGTTTGAGCATCATCGCTTGGTGTAAAATGCTGAACAATAAGATGCTTGACACCAGCAGATGTCGCAATCCGTCCAACGTCATCACCAAAGGTATGGCCGGCAATCATATGCTCCATAAGATTTGGCTTGATCTCTTTCAGGCGATTACACATGCGCTCTGTGCCTTCCCGATGCATCACTTCATGCACCAGCACGTCTGCACCCCTCGCAAATTCGGCGAGTGCCGGGAAATAACAAGTGTCGCCGGAGAAGACGACCGTTTTATCAGGAGATTTAAACTTCAGGGCAAATGTGTCTGTCAGAGGAGGATGATCTACCCGCAGCGCAGTCACCTCAACAAGATCGTCTCTAAAGACAAGACCTTCCTGAAATTCAGTGCAGAGGAACATTCCGAGAGGATCCTTCTG
This sequence comes from Alphaproteobacteria bacterium, assembly GCA_011524735.1. Lineage (GTDB taxonomy): Bacteria > Pseudomonadota > Alphaproteobacteria > Puniceispirillales > Puniceispirillaceae > UBA8309. Next base: position 14,363 of record WTJS01000106.1, on the reverse strand, counting down.
CCTTTCATCCTGCATACGCATTGATATGTCATATGACATCACCTCGAAAAATTTATTGACCATCTGAGACGTGCCCGGAGGGCCATACAGATGAATCTCCCGCTTTCTTGACGATACCCAGATGGTGTGGAGTAAAGGCCCAAGTTCAAGGCAATGATCTGAGTGGAGATGCGTCAAAAGGATGGTATGGACGTCGGCAAGCGTATAACCCGCTTCAACAAATTGCCGCGTGACACCAAGACCACAGTCAACGATGTAGGGGCGACCTGCGAATTCGACCACCGAAGAAGACGGCCAGCTTGAGCCCGCGCTGAGGCGCGGCCCACCCTTTGTCCCGAGCAATATGACCCTGTCACTCATTACAACTCTTTTCATTAGATTGGTTTCGTACATGCAGATATGGTAATCGATCTTGATGATCATCTCGCTTCATCACATCGGGATAGCCACTCGCGACCTGACGCGTCTGGCGGCCTTCTACATGTCTCATTTCAACGGCGAAGTTCTTACAACTTACCGATGGAATGAGGACGATACCGAACTTACGATGCGGCTCGGGCTTAAACGGAGCAGCGGAAAACTCATCATGCTTGGCTTTCCAAGCGGCAGGCTTGAGCTCTTCGAATTCTCCATGCCCTGCATTCCGATACCGGAACATCCTCGGAGCGTTGCCAAACCCGGCCTCAGCCATCTGTGCTTTCAGGTCTCCGATTGCCAGGCTGAATATAAACGGCTGCTCCAAATGGGAATGGTATTTCATGCAGCCCCTCTGGACATGCCGGGCGGCGGCACCTTTGCCTATGGCCGAGACCCGGATGGCAATGCTGTCGAAATATTGCAAATCCCGACACCAGATCATCCAAGATCCCCATAGTCGATGGCTGTTCCATGCCACCCCTGCCATCGCAGAGTCCAATACAGATTATGAAGCTGGGTCGTCACAGGACCAGCATTGTTGGCTAGCCTGACACCATCGACTTCTGCGACTGGCAGAATACCACCGGCACTCGATGTCAGAAATACTTCGTTGGCAATTGCAAGATCGTCCAGTGTCACTGTGCAGGACAGCACTTCTATTCCGAGCTTGCTACCAAGCTCGAAAATGGTCTGGCCAGTAATCCCTTCAAGACATCCTGCATCGGGGGTGATAATCCTGCCATTCCTAACGACGAAGATATTCGATCCAGGCGACTCGGTTAGATTTCCATTCCCATCGGTCAACACTGACCATTCAGCACCTGCACTCCCAGCCTCCATCAAGGACATGTTCAGATCCAATGAGCAGAAATTTTTTGCTCGCGGATCAACAGCATTCTGAGGAATTCGGATGTACTCCTTGGAGACATGAAGCTTGATTCCGGATTGCCTGTCTTCATCTTCTTTGATGAATACATAAGGTATGACAAAAGCGTAGAACCTGTTTGTGAATTTATCTGCATGCAAACGGTCAGCGGGCACTTTTGGATTGGCCCCACGGGTCACCGCCCACCAGACATAAGCATCCTTAAGACCGGTTTTTGCTACAAGGTCATGCAATATTGCGGCTTCACTCCGCATATCAAAAGGGTTGGTCAACTTCATTCGAGCACATGATTTTGCGAAACGTTTTTGGTGGCGCTCAAGCTGGAAAAACTGTCCTCGGCTGACTGTAACAACATCGTAAACAGCATCGGCGCGCAGAAAGCCAAGGTCGGTTATCGGGATCGCTGCCTTGTCGAGGGGCACAAATCGATCGATGATATAGCCAGCACCTTTGGCCCATTCAGGATCTCGCAATACAGAACCATGCGACGCTTCTGTCTGCATGACTTGTTTGACAGGAATAATCATATCGCCAAGACCGCCGATCACAGATCAAGTCCCAACTGATCACCGTCAGCCATCTGGATGTTGGTATGTTCAGGATAGAGGTCGTCCACTCGAACCGCTGAAAAGACTTCCCACTGCACCAATTCGTTTTCATCTCTTACTGTCATATCGAAAAGGATGTCCTCAATATCACTCCGTGAATATTCCAGGAGGCGGGCATAGGATGGGAATTCAGCAACATATCTTAGCGTGCGGTCATCTTCATCCATACCAATGTCGTCTCGACCATGGGGCATACAGATCGAATGCACCACAAGCGCCGTATCTGATTCTTCAAGCCGATGGGCATCGCCCATTGCCCATGTCCGTTCCTTGACATCATTATCAGTGAGCGCCGACGACCAGACCTGCTCCACAGTCATAGCCGTTTCATCAACGCGGTACTCGACACCCCGAGAAAAGCTTTTGTGGAACGGAATGCGTTCCTGTCCCGGACGCGCCCCATAAATACCGTTATCGAATAGCACGATGGTGCCCTCTGATGTGATGCGCGGATTATGCATATGCCATGGCCACCTGAAATCATCGCCAACCGGCGTCAACAACTTCTTTTGAAGGCTTGGCAACCAGTTGGCATGGTCACCCAGTATCCAGGCAATATCCCCACTTTTACGATCAATCTTTAGGACACAATCCTGCAGGCGAAGCGACACCAGAACACTGTCGTCGTGAGGGTCATAGGTTACGCCATTCCCGTGGGTCCAGTCTGCGGCGCCGGGGAACCCTCTCACATGCCAGTAAGCGTCCAGTGCGTCATATCCAATCCGATATGGATCAAGATGGTCAAAACTGTCCCATTGCCAAACCACATCTCCAGATGGTGAAAATTCAACCACCATGTCCCCTACAATTTCACGATCCTCTGTGACTTTTTCAGGCTCATGAACGGATGCAGGCCAGTTCCTGATATTCCGCGAATGACCGGAGAGGGCTAGAAAATTGCCATTTGGCATCTGATGCGGTTGATGATGCAGGCTACGAACATCGACAGCAGCAGCGCCCTCCACAGGTCCTTGAGGGCGCTGCTGCGCATACCAAGCGCGAACAGTCTCTCCAGCCATATCTATTTCACGAGAGCATGACTCCGTGTCATGAACGAAAAGATTGCCGTTATGCAGCTTTTCAATACCAGCTACACGCTTGCCAAGCTTTCGCATCCAGCGCATGCGACCATTATGATCCACGGCGATAATCATACCCCATTGCGTAGTGAACCGCCGCTGAGCCTGCGTCATGTCCGGAATACGACCTGTCGCACGGCGACGGATGGTCATGAATGTAAAATTGCCAGCCATTTTGTCGGGGTTTGTGGCGTGAGTTTGTAACGGTGGCATTTCCAGAGGTGACGTTGGTACATCCTGCACACTGTGATGCAATTTTTCAGGCCATATAGTTCTGTCGCATGAGTTGTGAAGTTGGACGGTAACTTCAGCCTCACCATCAGGCAGAAATCCAAGGATCATATATTCTGCAACTGGGTCTGAAACAGGGAAGCTGATGGTCCAGACCGCATCCCCCTGACTGATTCTAACCCGTACCTCTGTGGTGTTCGACACCGCAAGGTGCAGCTTCGCCGTCAGCGGCGCGTCTGCTGGACCATGCTCCAATTTTGGCGTGTCGCAAAATTCCGGGCTGTTCATTTGCATCACCTCCCTAATGAACTATGACAAATACAAAGCCCAAATCAAAAGAGGAGAATTCTTTTACCTGCCAAAAGCGATGCTAATGTTTGCAGCCCAAACTAGGGCACCGCCCAACCAATAGCCCCCTCCTGAATGAGACTCTCTACTATTTCCAGCACAAGGCTTCGAACAGAGCTTTCGGTAGCCGTCATCATTTCGACGCGTGGTCCAACCAGATGCATCATTCGATTGAAGCTGTCGAGCTCAATTTTGCGGGTGGTTAGAAGACCTGATTCAATTTCATGACAAAACTGTGCGATTGGAGCGATAGCCAGTCGTTGACCAAGTAATAGATACTCGCGCCTGATATCAAGCGATGAACTTTCAATTACATTCCCAAATGAAATACGAAGTTGCTTGAACTCCCTTTCCAGCTCGGATCTTAGCCAGATGGAGCGTTCATCTAGAACGATGGGCAAATCAGCAAGTGCAGCCACAGAAACAGCTGAAGATATTGAGGCACACACAGCAGGCGATCCAATCAAAAACAATCTCTCCCGATAAATTGGCAGGCTCTCATATACCTCTGTCTCAACATCTTTCTGGATAATCGCAAAGTCGCATTCACCTGCCTCCCACATCGCCTCAAGATCGGTGGGATAACCCTGTTGGAACAGCATGGTTACACCCGGATATCGATCAAACCCGGCCTCCATCAGGCGTGGCACAAGAACGCGGCTCAAGGATGGTGTCACCCCAATTCTTATTGTGCCTTCGCTAGCACTCTTGTGACGCGTCAACTCACGCTCGGTTTGCTCGACAATATCAACAATCTCCTGAGCGCGCCGACTAAGCAACTCACCAAATGGCGTCGGTCTCATCCCACGCGAATGTCTCATCAGCAATTTCGAGCCAAGCGTCTCCTCTAGTTTTCTGATCTGCTGCCCAATGGCTGGCTGCGTCACGTTCAGAGCGCGACTGGCGGCAGTCAGGCTTTCCAGCTTAACTACGGCAAGGAAATATCTAAGTTGACGTATATCCATGAACGCACCACTTCCATGCTTGACCTTGAGATATTAGATTTCCTTTTGTCTTATGAAAAATCAATGATGTTGTGATCGTTCCGGTCACAATCTAGTCTTATTGCTTAGTTCAAATGAACGGTGGGCCACGCGTGACATCTACCAATCAGTTTCCAGACATAGATGTGTTCAGATCGCTCTACATGCGGATGCAGGTGATTCGCAAGGCGGAAGAACAACTAGCTAAGGATGTCCGGCAGGGGCGCACACCTGGTCAGGTTCACCTCTCTGATGGTCAGGAGGCTATCGCTGTTGGTGTTTGTGCTCATCTCGACGACAAAGATCAAATTACGTCAACCCATCGTGGTCACGGGCATTTTCTAGCTAAGGGTGGTGACCTAAAGGCGATGTTCGCCGAAATTTACGGCAAGAGAGAAGGTATTTGTGGCGGCATGGGTGGGTCCATGCACGTTGCAGACTTTGCTAAAGGTATCGTTGGCGCCAACGGCATTGTTGGTGCTGGCCTTGGTATCGCGACAGGGGCGGCGTTCGCTAATTTACTCGATGAAACCAAACAAATCGCCGTATGCTTTTTCGGTGACGGTGCGGCCAACCAGGGCTCCATGATGGAGTGCCTTAACATAGCATCACTCTGGAACCTTCCAATCTTGTTTGTTTGCGAGAACAACGGCTACTCTGAGTTCTCTCCATCGGCCACGGTAACGGCAGGCGTGATTGCTGATCGAGCGACGCCGTTTGGTATTCCAAACTTAAGGATTGATGGCGATGATATTGAACTAGTCTGGTCAGTCGCCAAAGACGTGATCTCTGATATGCGTAACGGTTCCGGCCCAGCGTTTATTGAAGCTGAAACCTATAGATTTTCAGGACATTTTTCCGCTGAAGAGATGGTATTAGAAGCCCCCTACCGCTCAGCTGGGGAAATTCACGAACGACGGCAACGAGACCCCATTCTGCGTGCAAAATCACAATTACTTGAGCGCGGACTCGACGAAGCAGAGCTCCTTTCAATTGCTTCACTTGCTGACCGTCTTGTTGAAGAGGCTGTGGCTTACGGCGAAGCAGGCACACCACCAGAAGAAGGCTCAGCGCTGCAGCTGATGTTCGCCGGAAGGAGTGTATGATGGCACGGATGCGGATGATACAAGCCATCAACGCAGCCCTTGCTGAGGAAATGGAGCGCGATTCAAAGGTCATCCTGTTCGGCGAAGATGTTGAAGCAAGTATTTTTGGCGACACACGCGGACTACTGGCCAAGTTTGGCCCTGAACGCGTGCGCAATACCCCAATTTCAGAACAGGCGTTGACTGGTATTGCTGTTGGCGCCGCGGCGGGAGGCTACCGGGTGGTCCTCCATATGATGTTTTCAAACTTCATTTATACAGGCTTCGACGCTATCGCCAACCAGATGTCAAAGTTGCGGCTTATGACCGGCGGACAGATCACTCTCCCTATTACTGTTATTGCTAATTACGGCGCAGGGCGCTCTACCGCCGCACAGCATTCAGACACACCATTCCCCTTATTGATGAACCTTGGAGGAATAGAGGTGCTTGCCCCTTCAGATGCTCTGAATGCAAAAGGGCTGCTAAAGTCGGCAATTCGATCAGATAATCCAAGTTTCTTCCTTGAGCCTGGTGGACGTGGCGGAGATATCGGAGAGGTGCCCGACGGGGATGAGCCTGTGCCTCTTGGCAAAGCAAGACTGCTTAGGGAAGGCACTGACCTCTCACTAATCACAGCTGGCTCTATGACCCGAATGACCCTGCTGGCAGCTCAGAAAATTGAGGACGATCTTGGACTGTCTGTGGCGGTTCTAGATTTGCAGTCCCTCGTCCCTTTGGATGAAGCTGCCATACTGGAAACGGTGGCTCTGACAGGCCGCGCAATCATTATCGAGGAGTCACGTGATCGATGTTCTGCTGCAAGTCATGTCGCTGCCATTCTTGCCGACAAAGGGTTTGACCTGTTGAAGGCCCCAGTCCGACGCATCACTGTTCCGGACACAGCTATGCCCTATGCCCCTTCAGTTGAATTACCGCTAATGCCGAGTCCAGGCCGGATCATCGCTGCAGCAAAGGAAGTTATTGAAAGAAAGGAACCAAAGTGAAGGTAAAACTGAAGCTCGCGCGGGTCGGCATGACTATGGAAGAAGGCACAATCGCAAAATGGCGTGTGGCCGAAGGTTCACAATTCGAAGCTGGCGACATTCTTTACGAAGTGGAAACCGAGAAAGTAACCAGTGAAGTTGAAGCGCCGGCGGCAGGGACGATGTTAGAAATCCTCATAGGTGAAGGAAATGTCGCTGCTGTAGGAGCGGATGTCTGCATTGTAGAAAGCCGTTAATGTTACCTCAAAACGCTCCTCGATTACGACCGCTTGTATAGGGATTGGCATTTTGACAGAACAGTATGATGTCATAATCGTCGGCGGAGGGCCTGTAGGGGTCGGCCTCTCCATTGACTTGGCACTTCAGGGATTAAGCTCTGTTATTGTGGAGCGACATGAGAGCATTCAGCGCATTCCTAAGGGTCAGAATCTAACACCTCGGACGGGTGAACATTTCCGCCGCTGGGGTGTAACGGACGCCATCAGAGCCGCCTCTCCAATCCCGCGCAGCTATGGAAGTGGCGGTGTTGCCACCTACAAAACCTATCTGTCCGATTACCACTATGAGTGGTTCAACCGTGCCCGCATCGTTGATTACTACGCAGCGACGAATGAGCGCTTACCACAATATGAAACAGAGGCTGTGCTAAGGGCCAGGGCAGCTGAATTCAAAAATATCACGCTGATTACAGGCTGGAGTTTTTCTGCCCTTGAAGAACAGAGCGATCGGGTAACCGTTACCATAGACGAAACAAATGGCAACGCCAGGAAGCACCTGTCCGCTGCATATCTTGTTGGATGTGACGGCGCACGATCACCTGTGCGCGAAGCTGCGGGCATCTCTCAAACTGTCGACCCGCATGACAGGCTGATGGCGCTGCTTGTTTTTAATTCCCGCCAGCTTGACGAAAAGCTGTCAGTCTATGGTGACAAAACGATCTTCAATGCCATTAATCCTGACCTGAATGGATACTGGCAGTTTCTGGGCCGCGTTGACCTCGACTGCAACTGGTTTTTCCACGCCCCTGTGCCTGCGGGGACCACACGCGACAATTTTGATTTCAAGGCTTTTCTCACAAAGGCCGTGGGAGACGACGTCGATGTTGAATTTTCCTATGTCGGGTTCTGGGACCTTCGGCTGAGCCTTGCGGACACCTATGGGCGCGGGCGCGTCTTCATTGCGGGTGACGCTGCACATTCCCATCCACCCTATGGCGGATATGGAGTGAATACTGGATTTGAGGACGCCCGCAACCTGTCCTGGAAACTTGCTGCCTGTCTTGCGGGCTGGGGCGGCGATGGCTTGCTAACCAGTTACTCCGCCGAACGACACCCCGTATTTGCGTCGACCCGCGATGATTTCATCCTGCAGTCCATCATGGAAGATCGAGCGTTCGTCGACAGCTACAACCCTGAACGCGACCTTGATGCCTTCGAGGCCGCATGGGCAAGGCGCGCATCCGGAGATGACAGCATGGTTACACAATATCTGCCACATTACGCCGGTTCACCGATTGTCTGGGGACCAGAGGACGCAACATCAGGGGCCACAGGGCAGCATGACATGGTGGCCCGTGCCGGGCACCATCTTGCGCCAAGCCCTCTCGCCGATGGCCGCGATATGTGGGACCTGCTGGGCGACGGATTTACCCTGATTGACCTTAAAGGCCAGTCTGCAATGCAATCTGAATTTCGTGATGCGGCGGCCAGACTTGGCATCCCGTTGAAAGTCGTTGATCTGGCCGAAGACAGTCTGACATCAACTTATAGCGCGGACGCGATCCTGGTCCGTCCAGACCAATTCATCGCTTGGGCCGGAACCTGGCCAGCAAGATCAGCCAACATATCTGCGGCAGCCGGCATAATGGCGCGCGCTGCGGGCAGACCGGGAGACGGAACATGAGCGCAGAACTTGGACATCATTACATTGCTGGCACCTGGGTCGCTGAGGCACCCAATGGCGTGATTGAGGTTGAAAATCCCTCTAACGGCACAATCATAGGCACCGCGCCACGTGGGTCTGCGGCTCTGGCAGATCAGGCTGTCATGGCCGCCCGCAATGCGTTTGATCAAACGGGATGGTCTGCCGACCCGCGAATGCGTGCAACCGCGCTGATGGAATTTGCTGATCTGCTTGAAAGTCGGGCTGACGAAATTGCCTCGCTGATGGCGCGCGAGAATGGCAAGGTGCTCGCACAGGCTCGCCATGAAGTTGCGGCTGGATATGGCGAGGCCCGATATTATGCCGGCATTGCGAGAAATGTCTTTGGCCGCACCTTTGAGAGCGGTGTTGGCAAATTGAGTCTGATGACACGTGAAGCATCCGGTGTTGTCTCGGTCATCGTACCATGGAATGCACCAGTCACACTGCTTGTCAGGTCAGTTGCCCCGGCCCTGGCCGCCGGATGCAGTGTGGTTATCAAGCCGGCCCCGCAGACACCGCTGACCAATGCCGCTGTCATGGCGTGCTTCCATGAGGCAGCCTCTTTCCCTGCTGGAATCATCAACTCAGTGAATGAACATGGCACTGAAGTTGGCACGGTTCTGTCATCCCATCCCGAGATTGATGTGATTTCATTCACCGGGTCATCTCGCACAGGCAAAATCATCATGGCCAATGCCGCCGATACGATCAAACATGTATCGCTAGAGCTTGGCGGCAAGGCCCCTGCTCTGGTGTTTGATGATGCCGATCTGGACAAATCAGTAGCCGAGATTCGCCGTGGCGTGCTGGCACTGAATGGTCAAATGTGCACCTGTATCAGCCGCATTATGGTTCAGGACAGCATCTATGATGACATGCGCGACCGTCTGACCGCTGCCTTCACGTCAGTGAAAACGGGGGACGCCTGTGCCAACGGTACTGAGCTCGGCCCCATCATCGATCATGCCAATCAGCAACGTCTTGTCGGAATTATTGAGCGTGCCGCGAAAGAAACCAACATGGTCGTTCACGGGGGGATTGGCGAAGGTGACCTTGCCAACGGGTTCTTTATCACCCCTTCGATGTTCGAGATTGAGGATGTAACCCATGATCTGGTTCAGGATGAATTGTTTGGTCCGATTGTCTCGCTTGAACGTTTCTCTGATGAAGCGGATGCGCTTGCTAGAGCCAATGCAACCCGGTTTGGTCTTGCCGCGTCTGTTTACACCACTGACCTCAACCGTTCGATGCGGATGGGTCGTAAGCTGAAATTCGGAACAGTCTGGATGAATTGCCATAACCGACTGCTGGCTGAGGTTGAAACAGGTGGCTATCGCGAGAGTGGTATTGGGCGGCTCCATGGAATCGAAGCGATGAATGATTTTCTCGAGACCAAGCATATCTATCTGGAAGCTGAAAGCTGATGCCAACAATCAATTATCTGACCCGCATTGAGTTCGATTTTGGCGCCATCGCCGGCCTTGGCGCGGAAATCGAGCACCTTGGCCTGAAACGCCCTCTGCTTGTCACTGACCAAGGTATCGTCGAAGCAGGAATCCTGCAGCGTGTGCTGGATGCAGCCGCACCTTCACAACCGGTCATTTATGATGGCACCACTGAAAATCCGACCGAACAGTCTCTTCTGGAATGTATCGACATCTGGAAGGGCAGCGGATGTGACGGCGTGATTGCGCTTGGCGGCGGATCTCCGATTGACCTCGCCAAAGCTGTGGCACTGCTGACAAGCCACGGTGGCACACTGGCCGACTATAATGTCAAAACAGGCGGTTCAGCAGGCATTGGCAAAGTATCACCCCAGATTGCCATCCCGACTGCGGCAGGAACCGGTGCAGAAGTTGGGCGCGCCTGCGTGATGAGCCTGCTCGACGGCAGCAAGATTGTTGCCGTTAATCTGAACATGGTCGCTGATCTAGTGATCTGCGACCCGGAATTGACACTGTCTCTGCCTTCGCGGTTGACGGCTGCAACCGGCATTGATGCGTTAAGCCACGGTGTCGAAACCTATTGCAGTACATGGGACAACCCACCAGCTGCCGCCATCGGCCTTGACGCTGTGAAGCGCGCGGCAAGATGGCTGCCTGTCGCGGTCGATGACGGATCCAACCGACAGGCCAGATGGGAGATGATGATGGCGTCATTGATGGGGGGAATGTGCCTTCAAAAAGCCCTCGGTGGGGCCCATGCCATGGCCACGCCACTCGGCGAACTGCATCTTCACCATGGCACGCTTATTGGAATATTGCTGCCGCATATTCTGAAGTTTAACAAAGGCTATGCCGATCAGGCCTATGCCGATCTGCGCAAGGCAATGGCCGTTCCAGCCAGAATGGACCTGCATGACTGGATGACCGAATTCGTCAAGTCACTTGGATTGCCGACAACGCTTTCGGAACTTGGCGTTGATCCTGCCTTACTGCCAGGGATTGCGAAAAAGGCGGCACTTGATCATCTGTCGGCCACAAATCCGCGCCCGGCGGACGCCAGTGCTTATCTGGAAATCCTGAAAGATGCCATGCGGTGAATTTTGAGTGGCGATATCCAGAAAGACGTCACAAAATAGACATCGCGCCTGACATCGCAGATGCGTGAGGCCTGATCCAAGGAGACAATCGATGCCTGAAAGTACCGCATTCGACGATAATTTCCTGCGGGAAATGAACGCCCGCCAGCTGTGGCATCCTATGGCGCATCCCGCCGACAGTCAGGCCAACCTGCCCGTGATCCTCAAATCTGGTCGCGGCGTTCATGTCACTGATATCGATGGCCATGAGACAATTGACGCTGTTGGCGGTCTGTGGAACGTCAATCTGGGGTATTCCTGCGAGCCAATCAAACAGGCCATGGCTGATCAGCTTGCCGACCTGCCCTATGCCAATATTTTTCGCGGCGTCTCCAATGACAAGGTCATCCAACTGGCACATGAAGTGGTCGATTTCTTCGCTGCTGATGGCGCTGTTCGCGCGTTCTTTACATCCGGTGGATCGGACAGTGTTGAAACAGCGCTACGACTGGCCCGGCAATACCACAAAGTGAATGGTGAACCATCTCGCACCAAATTCATCAGCCTGAAGAAGGGGTATCATGGCACGCATTTTGGTGGTGCCAGCATTAACGGGAATGCCAATTTCAGGACGCAGTATGAACCGCTTCTCGCTGGCTGTTTTCACATTCCTGCGCCCTATACCTATCGCAACCCATTCAACGAAACAGACCCCGCTGCACTGGCAAAGGCGTGCGCCGCCATGCTGAGAGATGAAATTGCGTTTCAGGGCCCCGGCACCATTGCCGCCTTTATCATGGAGCCTATCCTTGGTGCCGGCGGTGTCATTCCGCCTCATGAGAGCTTCATGCCCATGGTCCGCGAAATCTGTGATCAAAATGGCATCCTGCTGATTGCTGACGAAGTCATAACCGGCTTTGGCCGCACTGGCGCCTGGAGCGGGTCACGGCTCTGGGGTGTCAAACCAGACATGATGTGCACGGCCAAGGCCATCACCAGCGGCTACTTCCCACTGGGGGCGGTTATGATCAATGATCGCATCGCAAACGCCTTTGAGAATGATTCTTCCGGTAAGGCATCCATTGGACATGGCTACACATATTCCGGGCACCCGGTTGGGGCGGCTGCCGCTCTTGCCGCCCTCGAGGAAACAAAAAGACTGAATGTCGTGGCCAATGCTGCCAAACGGGGAACGCAACTATTTGAAGGCATGTGCGTGCTTGCCGATAGATATGAGATCATCGGTGACGTCCGCGGTGGCCATGGGTTAATGACGGCGATGGAGCTTGTCGCCGACAGGGACAGCAAGGCGCCCGCTAATCCGGCCCTTGGACTGACCATGCAGAAAGCGGCCTATAAGGCAGGTGCATTGATACGCGTATCTGGCCCGAATGTTATTCTGTCGCCATCACTGATCATCAGCGAGGGTGAAATCGATGTTGTTCTGGGTGCCGTGGAAGAGGGGCTGAAAGCGATCAACTGACAGGCCTCAGGTGTTTTTTGAAACCACATCCTCATCGAACTCACCCGGCTGGAAGAGAGAGTTAGGGTTGCCAGGAGTCTCTTGATAACCCTCTACCCGCTGGCCTGACTGCGATTGACGAGGAGAAAGATAGTCATGAGCAAACCAAACATTCTCATTTTTATGGTCGACCAGCTGAATGGAACGCTGTTTCCTGATGGCCCGGCCGACTGGCTTCATGCGCCAAATCTGAAAAAGCTGGCGTCGCAGTCAATACGCTTTGAGAATTGTTACACAGCATCTCCCCTTTGTGCTCCCGGGCGAGCTGGCTTCATGTCCGGTCAACTCCCGTCAGTCAGTGGGGTTTATGACAATGCTGCTGAGTTTCCATCAGACCTTCCCACCTATGCGCATCATTTGAGAGCGGCCGGCTATCAGACCATTCTGTCAGGCAAGATGCATTTTGTCGGGCCAGACCAACTGCATGGGTTTGAGGAAAGACTTACAACCGATATCTACCCTGCCGATTTCGGCTGGACACCTGATTACAGGAAGCCAGGTGAGCGCATCGATTGGTGGTACCACAATATGGGTTCCGTGACTGGCGCCGGTATTGCCGAGATCTCCAACCAAATGGAATATGACGATGAAGTAGCCTATGAGGCAGTCAGGAAAATATATGATCTTGCCCGTGGACATGATGAACGTCCCTGGTGCCTGACAGTCAGCTTTACGCATCCGCACGATCCCTATGTCGCTCGCAAAAAATACTGGGACCTCTACGAAGATTGTGATCATCTTTTGCCTGCGATTGAGGCGATGCCCTATGAGCATCACGATCCGCATTCACAGCGCATCTTTGACGCCAATGACTGGCGCAGCTTTTCAATCACCGAAGCTCATATTCAACGTGCGAGGCGGGCCTATTTTGCAAATATAAGCTATCTAGATGATAAAATTGGTGAGGTGCTCGACACTCTTGAAAGCACAAATCAGGAAGCCATAATCCTGTTTCTGTCCGATCATGGCGATATGCTCGGAGAAAGAGGATTATGGTTTAAAATGACATTCTTTGAGGGATCTGCGCGGGTTCCTCTGATGATCTCAGCGCCCAATATTGAACAACGGTGTGAAAAGACACCGGTGAGCACCATCGATCTGTGCCCAACTCTGTGCGATCTCGCGGGCATTTCCATGGAGAGCATTGAACCCTGGACACAGGGTGAAAGTCTGATACCGCTCGCCAACGGAATCAAACGCACCAGTCCGGTGGCAATGGAGTATGCAGCAGAAGCTTCCTATGCCCCTCTGGTCTCCTTACGAAGCGGCAAGTACAAATACAATCGCTGCAAGCTTGACCCCGATCAGCTGTTTGACCTTGATGCAGATCCGCATGAGCTGAACAATCTTGCCGATCATCCGGAACATGCTGAAGCACTTTCGACTTTACAGAACATGGCCGAACAAAGATGGGATCTGGACCGCTTTGACACAGACGTCAGACGCAGTCAGGCGAGCCGCTGGGTGGTCTATGAAGCGTTGCGCAATGGAAAGTATTTTCCATGGGATTACCAGCCTCTCAAGAAGGCCAGCGAGAGGTTTATGCGGAACCACATGGACTTGAATGAAGTGGAAAACAATCAAAGGTTCCCACGGGAAGATTAGATGAGACAGACCGCTGTCGATCGCTGGAGGTCATCGAAGAAACACGACGCAGGCTGTGACCTGAGACCAGCAAAAGACCTGCTTTAGGGGAAAGGTGGTGCCCGGGGGCGGATTCGAACCACCGACACGCGGATTTTCAATCCGCTGC
>WTJS01000090.1:6618-7637 GCA_011524735.1 Alphaproteobacteria bacterium | reverse complement strand
GTGCTGTCTGCAGATCCTGGGCAGAGAAGGCGCGCTCTGGCACAAAGTCGATCGGCATCGATTCAACATCACCGTTTTCGGCCACAACGATCACACCGCGGGGTGTCACCTTGACCAGAGTGGCGCCACTGGCGCCCAGCTTGTCACCCTCACGAAGAACAAGTGTCTTTTTCGATGCGGAAACCAGGTCAAACAGATCAGAATCCTTGACCACGTCACGCACGGCGCTGGCAGACGGGCGGATCATCGCGGTCGACGAAAATGTGTTGGTTGGCTCAAGGCCAGGGAATTCCAGCGCCGCATAGCATTCGCTAATTAGCCCATAGGACTGGGTCAGCATGATTTCGCAGTACCGTTCGGCATGGGTCACGTTGCGAAGCGGACCGAAATCCAGAAGCACGCCACTCTCACCTTCTTCACGAATGATGAAATGCGCGCCAAGAAGATGCTCAATATTGTTTTTCAGATCGATGGCAAGCTGCCGTGCGGCAGATTCATCCGGAAAGAGACCGAGGCGGATATAGGCGAGCTGTGGCTTGTTGCCCGGCAGCACATTCTGGTTGGTTGCTGAAAAGATCTGGGCCCGTGCCTCTTTCTTCGAAACGGCCACGCCCATCACCCGGTAGCGATTTGAGAACAGGGCCTGATCCGAAGAAAGGCCCAGCAGCTCAGACCCAACAGCGTCCTGTGTGCCTGTCATGCCACTCGGCTGCGGCAGGTCAACACCGCCCGTGGCCTGGTCGGCAATGCGGTCAAGGCCGCGACGGAACGGGTCGTCAATATCCAGCACCTCTGGTGCAACCAGCGAGTCATTGGGTTCAACATCCGAGGCGCCAGCAAACGCAGGGCCGGAAGCAACCATCAGAGCAAGAAACGGCACCAGAATGTTTCGCGAAATCAACATGGAACTGCACCACAACAAATGAACACGCCGCATTGTACGTAGCGTTAACAATTTATTACCAAGTTTATATTGCGACGGGTCTGGGGTTGTACGCGGCAGTGGCCCGGATCGTTAG
>WTJS01000090.1:0-6518 GCA_011524735.1 Alphaproteobacteria bacterium | reverse complement strand
GCCCCGGATCGTCAGGCCCCGGATCGTCAGGCCCCGGATCGTCAGGCCCCGGATCGTCAGGCCCCGGATCATCTGGTCCCGGATCATCTGGTCCCTGATCAGCTAGGCCGGACCAGCTAGCCCTTGGCCGGGATCATGATGGTCAGCGTCACGGCGACAATCGGATCCCCTGGTGTGGCGGCGATGCTTTCGCCCGACACCGTGACACTCTGCTGCGAACGCACGAATTTATTGCGCAGGCGCAGATACGTCAGGAAGTCGGTTGTCATCTCAAGTGAGAGGGTCTTGCCAACCAGTCCGCTGACCCCAACACCGGTATTGGTGACCGTGCGGGAGGCCTCACTGGTGATCTGGGCTCCGTTGGCCTCCAGTTCCGAAATAAACTGGCGAAGCTGGCCGGCAACATTTTCCCCGTCGCGGAAAGTGTTTAGCCTGCCATTAATGGCAGCTTCGCGGGCAGTCTTGTTGTTCACAGCACCCTGCAGGGCCGGCTGAGAGCGTTCAATGATCTGCCGGTAGCTTTCGACCTGTTGCACGATTTCCTGATTTTGCCGTGTTTGTGGCAGCAGCAGCATGCTATTGACAAGAATTGGGCCGAAGATGGTGATCAGCAGCAGCATCGTCCACAGGGTAAGGCCTGCAGCGGCATTGCCCTGCGACTCCCGAAGATATTTTGCGCGCGAAAACCGTGACTTGGTTCCTTTTTTGCGACGCTTGGCCAGTTCCTTTTCTTCCTTGCGCGATACCGCAGCGGCTTTTTTCTGCTCACGTTCAATCTCACGCCGTTCCTTTTTGCTCAAGGATGGGTTGGCTGCAGGAGATATGGGAAGTTGCGGCATGCCAGGCATCTGCGGCAGGCCCGGCGCACCCGCGCCCGGCATACCCATATTGGGGGCCATGCCTTGGGATGGCATGGTTGGGGCCATCGGGGTGGCTGGCTGCGCTGGTGCCTGACCTGGCTGCATCTGTGCGGCGCCGGGCTGACCTCCAGCGGCTGCGCCGCCCTGTGCCATCTGCGCCAGCATCGCCATTGCTTCTGGCGACATCTGTGTCGAGGGCTGCTGTGCAGGCTGTGCAGGCTGTGCACCGGTCTGCGGTGCGTCCTTATCCTTGCCAAAACCGAATGCCATGATCAGGACTCCTGCCGCAGGCGCGCGGTAATCTCGAAGTCAAAATAGGGGCTCGTCTCGCGCGGCAGGGGCTCATTCGCCGTGGGCTGGTCAACAAGACCGCTATTCTGTAATTCAGTGACGAACAGCTGCACGACGTCCGGATTGACGGCGGCACCCGTCAACCGCAGATTGACGCTTTCTGTCAGATAGTATCCAGACAGCTCCACCCCTTCAGGAACAAGATCGGGGATCGTGTCGATGATGTAGGCCTTGCCGCGAGGTGCGCTGACAAGATTGACGTTCTGAAGCTCGGTATCCAGCTTTGCCACAGTGTCGTTGATCTGTTGGATGCGTGTCTGTGAGGCGTCAGCTTCCGCCTTGATGCTGTCAAAGCCGCGGCTTTCAGACTGGCTTTGCAGATAGGATGGCAGGACAAGGCCGCCCGTCCACAACACCATAAGAATGGCTGTGACTGTCCATAGCACGCCCATGGTGCGGGAGACGACGCCAAGCTGACGGTTTTTGCGGAGTTTCGCGCCCTGCGGCAGCATCGACAGTCGCAGGATACCAGGTCCTTCATTGCCGAAGGTGCCAAGCCGGCGGAGGCCAAGGCCTAGCGCCGAGGTGAAGCCGGAACGATTGGCAACCTGGCCAGCCAGTGCTTGAACCTGTGACGACATGTCGGCGCGGATCATTGGGTCCCACAGCCGCACTGGGGCAAGGGCAAAATGCCGGTCGACAAGGGTCATGAAATTTTGCGCCCGCAGCGCGTCAATAACCACATGGACAGTGGAGAAGGGTGGAAAATCCTGTTCTTCCTGCAGAAACAGAACCGCCTGTTTCAGGGTGTTGGCAACCCGGCCGCCAACTTCATCCCAGAAATCACCCGTCGTGTCCTGCACATCTTCGATTTCTGACAGCAGAACCTGATCAAACTCGCTGATTTCCAGTTTGACCACATGGAAGCGCTGTGCCTGGAAGGCGATCAGCTCCATGCGTTCGCCAGAAACATGCAGAATGGCCTGCGGTTGAGACCGTTCATCTGGTGGCAGGGCGGAATAGAGATAATTGGCCAGAGCGACCTGTTCCAGTTCCATATAGACCGGGTTCAGGTGCGCGGTCAGAAGGACATCCGACCACTGGCGCATAGCCGCCTCTTCGGCATAGCCGATGACCACACGCGTCAGATCGTCATTTTCCGAACTAACTAGCGTGTCGAAGGCAATGAAAGGATCTTCAAGCTTGCCAATGTCTGGCTCAAGCTCAATCCAGAATGCTGGATCTTCCGCTTCTTTTGCCAGCTCTGCCTCGGTCATATAGGGAAGGTTGAGCTGGCGAAGCTGAACGATGCCGCCTGGGATGATGATGCCTGCGTCCTGTGTTCCAAACCCAATCTGATCACGAAGTGCCCTGAGGGTGTCGCCGATCATATCTTGCTGACGCGACAGGTTCTGCGTATCCAGGTTGCGGGGCAGGGCCACGCTTGCCAGCTGTTCGATATTTATCACATTGGATTTGTGACGAACTTCGGCTACCGTAAGGGCCTTCGCATGAAGCTTTACGGCAACGATTTCATCGGTGCCTTTGCCTATGGAGCGGAGAAAACTGGCAAGTCTGGTAAGGGTTTTTGCCATGAGAAACGAAACAGCCTGGCTCTTGTCACTAAATTACGGGCAGAGTGTGCGCTAAATTAACCTTTTGGATGTAAGACTATTTCAATGGATTCGGTGATCAACACTGTCGGTAACATTGTCTCCTCCATCATTGGGGGGATCGTCACGGCGTCCGCCGGGCTGAGCGACACAGTTTTCTGGGCGATCCTGAGTGGGTTCTTCCTTCTGGTGGCGCTGCTTCTGGTCTGGACTTTGGTTAAGCTGCGGCAAGCGCGCCGGGTCAAGGCAGCCTTTAATAATGTCGATTTGACCTTTGATGATGTCAGTGCCGAAGCCGCAATGGGACAGACCAGACCAGCTGAAATACCGCTTCAAAAGCAGCCTGCCGCAGCTACCCCAGCAGCCGCAGCGCCAGCAGCCGGTATGACTGGTAATGTACCCGAAAGCGCGCCTGCCGAGGGCGAGAGTCAGCCAACTGGTTTCAGGTTCTTTAAGCGTAAGACCAAGCGCGATGATGAACAGCCTGGTGGCGAAGACGCTGCATCCGCCGATGATGATATTTACCTTCTTGGTCTTGAGCAGGAAATGCTGGCCACAAGGCAGCTCTATCTTGACGGGCTGATCACCAAGGAAGTGTATGTAACTGAGACTCGCGCCCTCTATGACAAAGCCCAGAGCCGCATGACCTGACGCGTTCGCTCTATATATATATATATGGACAGCTTGCCGTCTAAAGGGGTCCAGACACATGGCTTGCGCCAGTCTGTCCTCACAGCATGCCTCATTGAAACAAGAATAGTGGAAACCAAAAAGCCCCGCGACGGATAGATGTCGCGGGGCTCTCCTTTGTGTTCGCTACGCCGTCAGGCGTCGCCAAACTGCTATTGCCGGTTCGGTCTCTTGCGGAACGCCGAATGTGGCTGGTTCTCAGAGCTTGGGTCGATCACCGTTGGCGCCATGAAGATGATGGTCTCCGACAACACGGTTGAGAAGGCGTCTGACCCACCAAGCAAGGGTGTCAACGGCGCCAGCGCGCCGGTCGTGCCCGGTGCGCCGGACGTGGTTGTCGACTCCTCATTGCGGGTCAGACCGGCCAGGACAACAACATCGCCGGGTGCTGCCCAGAATGTGGTGTTGATTTCGTCAGACGTCCGGTCAGACAGCTCGTCCACATTGGCCAATGTCGTGTTGAAGCGGGTATCAGTCAGCTCAACATTCAACTTAACCGTGTTGTTGAGACGGTTGATGTCAACATCTGTGATGCCAAGCGTAAATGGTGCCTCATATTCAACTGGTGGACCGGCAACCGACCGGTTGTCGGCATCCAGCACGGTTGGGCCAGGCACACGCGCAATCTGGTTGCGGGTGATGGTGGCATCCTGACCGTTAGACACCAGAATGGTCGGGCTTGAGACGACGCGGCCAAGCTGATTGGTCTCAAGGAAGTTCAACAGCATCGACAGTTCGCTGTTCGGGGCTGTCAGGCCAACATTGAAGGTGCCGGCAGTGGTGCTGGCGGCGCGGGCCACCTGACCAAGCACGGCCTCGCTGACATTGTTGCCACCGGCAGACGGGTTGGCTGACAGGATGGAATCGATCTGCCGTGAGAAGTCACGTGATACGGTGATCAGGAAGATTTCAATCAGAACCTGAAGCTCAGGCACGTCATACTGTTCGATCAGCCTCACAACCAGATCATTATCCTCGCGGGTGCCAATCACGGTAATGCCGGTATCGTCAGCCAGCACGATCGGAACGCGCGGCGCGGGATTGGCCGTACCACAATAATCTGGCACCGGAATTTTGGGCGCATTGTCATCACCTTCTGCCGGCGTAGCGGGTACAGCGCCGGCAGG
Source organism: Alphaproteobacteria bacterium (assembly GCA_011524735.1). GTDB lineage: Bacteria > Pseudomonadota > Alphaproteobacteria > Puniceispirillales > Puniceispirillaceae > UBA8309. The sequence goes on along the minus strand of WTJS01000090.1, from coordinate 1,937 downwards.
TCGGGTCTGGGTGAAGAAATTATTGATCTTCGACACCACATTGTCATCGCCATCACCTTCGATAATGGCGTGATAGATGGCAACTTTTTCGGTGTAGATCTCCTGGCGTGGCCAGATGCATTCATCCTGTGACATGATGTTGTCAAGGTCGTTACGCTGCGTCAGGGTTGACAGGCTGGCCAGCGTCGACAGGCTGTTCTTGCCTTCAATCTGGTCGGCTGTCTCGGCATCAAAGCTGGCCATGTCTGAGCGCAGTGTAATCGCAGCACGGGTCATTTTGGCGATGATGGCAGACGTATCTGGTCCGGCCGGTTCGCGGGAAATCGACTCCATGCCAATCATGAACCCTTCATCATCGCCGCTTAGCAGCAGCTGGACATAGCTGAGAACCTCACGCACACGGCGACGGTCGTCTTCAGCCTTGGTGAGGTCCTGACGGGCTTTCAGGATCTGGTTGTAATTTTCAATCGACGTCCGGATGGTCGCCATACGGGTGTCAAATTGTGCCTCAGTATAAACCTGTGCCACTTCGATGGCAGGGTCATAGACGATGGTCAGTTCATTCTGTTCCAGCAACGCATCAATGATGGCGATGGCACTTGCCTGCACCGAAATCGATATTGTGGCGTCAAGCTCCTGCACGGCGTCCGACAGCGCAGCCTGCAGGCCGACGGTCTGGAACAGGAAGAGAAGGGCTTCGGGAAGCGGCATCTCGCGCACCGAGAAGGAAATCTCTGGATTGTCGAGCATCTGCTTCAGCAAGGCTGTCTTGGAACTGATTGTGCCGTTTTCACCACCGACAAAAATCAGGTCATTCGGCATTTCAAGAAATGTGTCCTGCTGACCAGTCAGGTTGCGCCCAAAGACAGGAATGCTCGCGCCGCCAAGACCGCCGATCGTTGCTGCCTGCTTGGTTTCGATATCAGTGTCCAGCGTTCTCAGAACGTCAAGAAGCTCGCCTTCATAGGTAAGGCCTTTATCGACAAGGAATTCACTGCGCTCAATCGCTCGCTTATAGGCAATCCGCTCCTGCTCTTCCGAACTTGGTTTTTCCTGGGCAACAACGGCGCTGCTGCCTGATTCATCGCCTTCCGGTTCATCGACGCTCAGCAGCTTTTCCAGATTTGCGAGGAAATATTTATCCGACAGGCTGCCGGGGGAATGTCTGACCTGAAGAAGCTTGCGACGCGGCAGCATTTCAAACTGCTCAACCATCTCTGGGCCGTCCAGCTCCTCAATTGGCGCGATCACCTTTTCCTTGAGCACTTCCTTACTTGTCTCAATCGACAGATCAGCGGGAAGCCGTTCAGGCGCGCCACACCCATTCAACAGCAGGAGGGCCGCCGTAATGGCGCTAACGCTGCGAACCGCATGACGCGTTGACAGGGTGGAGATGGTCATTTCAGGCCTCATCACAGAACCAGAACAAATATTAATGAACGCTAAAATACTCGCGTAAATAAATTCGGCCAAAGGATAAACACGATCCCGGCAAATAATCCGAAGGGAAGGCGCGTCATCGACGATGCGCGACCGGCAATCATCATCCCAATTCCAACCATGGCGCCAAGCCAACTTGCCAATAAAAACAGGCCCATACCAGCGATCGGACCAAGCCATGCACCGAGGGCTGCCATCATCCAGAAATCACCTTCGCCAAATCCGTTATGACCCCGAATTGCGCGGTAAATAGTGTTAATGAGAACTGGTAACAGCCCGGCAAACAGAATGCCTGACAGCGACTGTGCGCTTCCGATATGCCAGGACAGAAGGCCGAATTCGCCTGCGAGCGCGAATAGCAGGCCAAAGAGTCCGAGGAGGCTGAGAAGCATGGGATGCAGAGTTAAGGCTTCCATATCGGTCAGGCAAGCAACCCCGACAAAGATCAGGGCAAGGCTGAACCCCACTGCCATGGCCGGGGGCAGGGTCAGGCAATA
>WTJS01000097.1 GCA_011524735.1 Alphaproteobacteria bacterium | reverse complement strand
CTCATGGACCTTTGCGTCGGTGTTCTCCTATCTTGGCGGGCCATTCCAGCGGCCATCCGAGCAGGAAGATGATCAGCTGCACCATGACCAGGAACTGCCAAGGTTCCAGATCCATCGCCAGCACGAAATGTTCAATGACGTCGTGCCCGCCAAGATAGGAGAACACCGACGCAAAGGTCCATGAGCCAATAAACAGCCAACAGACCATGGCGGTCGATTTCGCCGTCAGGAAGACAGATTCCTTCACCTTCACCCAGGTCAGTGAGCGATAGAGAGCGGCCAGGATCAGGCCACCAAGGGCGCCCATTGCAGCCGCCTCGGCAGGTGTTGCCAGGCCGCCAAGGATCGATCCCAGAACGGCAGCGATCAGAACGGTGAGCGGCACGAAGGATACCACCAGGTCCCAGTAAATCTTCGCCGCAGGCGGCACATCCTCTTCGCGTGGCTTTGGCGCCAGCCGTGGCTGGAAGTAAACGCGAACAACCACATAGAGAATGTAAAGACCTGCCAGCAGCAGACCCGGGAACATCGCCGCCGCATAGAGACGGAGCGGTGACAGTTCCGCAATCGCTGAATAGACGATCAGCATGATCGACGGCGGGATCAGAATACCAAGTGTACCGCCAGCGCAGATCACGCCAGACGCAAACTGCTTGTTGTAGTTGGCTGCGGCCATCGCCGGAAACGCCAGCAGACCCATCAGCGTCACAACCGCACCAACAATACCTGAGGCCGTTGAGAACACCGCACAGGTCAGCAGAGCCGCAATAGCCATGGAACCAGGCAGGTTCCGAGCCGCCATCTGAAGCGTGTAAAACAGACGCGAAACGATGTTCGCCCGTTCAACAACATAACCCATGAACAGGAACAGCGGGACAGCGACAAGTGTGTCGTTCTCCATCACCGAATAGGTGTTCTGATTCAGCAGGTAGAAGATGTTGTTGTTGAATATGTCGGCGAAGGTCTCAATACCGCCCTGGTAGTAGGCGTAGTAACCAAAGCCAACACCCATGGCGAGCAGGGTAAAGGCAATCGGGAAGCCCAGCAGCACCAGAATGATGAACAGGCAGAGCATGAGGATTGCGACTTGAGGATCAGTCATCGTGAACTCGTTTCGGGGTCAAACTTGTAATTTCAGTTGCGGCAGGAAGCAGGCCGTCCATCAGGAATTGGCCTGCTGCTCCATCAGGGCGTCTTCGGTTTCCTTCACATCGTCAATGCGGTCCATCCACACGCCGGTCTTCATGGCGCGCCAGGAGCGGATCAGTTCAGCCACGCCCTGCAGCATCATCAGCACACCGGCAACGGGGATCAGCGTCTTGAAGAAGTAAATCTGGATCCGGGCAGGCGAATTCCAGCTGACTTCCTTATAGCGCCAGCTGTCACCAGCGATTTCAAAACCAAACCAGACAAGGGCGAGAATGCCCGGGAAGAAAAACAGCAGGTAGAGGGTGAAATCGATCCGCGCCTGCCAGCGAATTGGGAACAGGCGATACAGAACGTCACCGCGCACATGCGCATCCTGCGCCAGAGCATAAGGGCCGGCCATCAGGAACAGCGCCCCGTACATCTGGATCATCATATCAAAAGCCCACACGGTCGGGGCGTTAAGGACGTACCGCATGAAAACTTCGTAAGAAACGGACAATGTCAGGACCAGGATGCACCATCCAAAGGCGCGTCCCACCCAGACGTTCAGGTTTTCAATGGCATAGACCAGCTTCGTTATCATGCGTGCCTCTGTTTAAATAAACATGCTGGAGGCGCGAAAGCGCCTCCAGCGAAACGTTCAGTCGGTAAGACTTACCCGAAGTAGTGCTTGTAAGCCAGCTTGTAGTCAGGCTGGTTCAGGTTCAGGTAGTTCATCACGTCCTTGGCATAGGCCTTCTGCGAAGCCACAACCTTGGCGAAGAATGGATCTTCAGCAGAAATACGGTCGATGACGATGTCCCAAGCGTTCAGCTGGGCCTGCATGACCGAATCAGGTGTGCGGTGTACATTAACGCCGCTTTCTTCCTGCAGCTTCACCAGATCGACAGCGTACTGCGAAGTGTTGTGCCAGTAGAAGTTGGAGCTCTCAGCTTCAGAAGCGTGACGCAGGATTGCCTGGTGCTCTTCTGGCAGTGAGTTGAACTTCTTCTTGTTGAAGGTCACTTCGAAGAATTCCTGCGACTGGTGGAACGAAGCAAGGTGGTAGTCCTTGGATACGTCCTGCATACCGAAGTCACGGTCAGCTGTTGGGTTGTTGTACTCAGCCGCGTCGATCAGGCCCGACTTCATTGCTGGCTGGATTTCACCACCTGGCAGCTGCACAACAGACATGCCCATTTCCAGAAGAACGTCAGCAGCCAGACCAACGGTCCGGTACTTCAGGCCTTCCATCTGCGAAGCGTCTTTGATCTGCTCCTTGAACCAGCCAAGTGGCTGAGCAGGCATTGGGCTGTTGAAGAACGATACAACGTTCAGGCCAAGAGATTCCATCAGCTCGTTGAAGAGCTCCATGCCGCCGCCATAATGGCACCAGCCGAGAACTTCCTGCGAGGACCAGCCAAAGCATGGGCCAGTACCGAACAGCGAAGCTGCCTTGGACTTGGAGTACCAGTAAGCAGGCACGTAGTGGGCTGCATCCAGAACACCGCGGTGAACAGCGTCCTGCATCTGGCTTGTCTTAACAACGGCGTTAACGGCCAGCAGGTCGATCTTCAGATCCTTGCCTGCCATGGCGTGAACACGGTCAACATAGGCCTTGGCGTTCTCAAGGAAGATACCGCCGCCCCAGGCAGCCTGCATCTTCAGTGTGGTTGGCTCAGCTTTGGCAATCGATGGTGCCGCAAGTGTACCAACAGCGGCTGCACCAGCAATGGCGCCGCCCTTCAGAAATTTACGACGGTTAGTCATGTCGTTCATTTGGTCCTCCTAACGTTAGGCATGCGACGGATGCCGCACACTGCCTGCAAGTGTTCCCAGCAGGTCTTATCTCATTCAACAGCAAAATTACAAAAATACCCTTATGAAATGGGGAAAAATTGCGCACTGCGAATTTGAAGCGCAAACTTTATTTCAGAAAAGTAAATTCGAAAAGCTGTTAATTAACAATCGGTGGTTAATTTTGACGCACGTCACTCCCGGTCTATCAGGCAGGAGCATTTTGTCCCCGAATTGCCTCAAGGGCATTTTCCAGATGCGCAACCGTCCTGTCCGGCTCGGTCAGCTTATCAAGACCAAAAAGCCCGATCCTGAAGGACGCATAATCCTCACGCTCACCACATTCCAGCGGTACGCCGGCTGCAATCTGCAAGCCTAGCGCCGCAAAGGACTTGCCAGATTTCATTTCCGCATTCGGCGCAAAACAGACAACAACACTGGGGGCCTGAAACCCTTCAGCAGCAACAGACTTGTACTGATAACGGTCAAACAGAGCCCGCACTTTCTCACCAAGCTTGATCTGCGCCTGCTTCAGCGCCTCCAGACCATGACCCTCAGCCTCAATCAAAGCGTCACGGAAATGGCGCAGCGCATCGGTTGGCATGGTGGCGTGATAGGCATGCGCCCCGCCCTCATAGGTTTCCATGATCTGCGTCCATTTTTTCAGATCATTGGCAAAGCTTGAACTTGAGGTCTCATCAAGGCGGGTGCGGGCCCGCGGAGACATCATCACCAGCGCCGCGCAGGGCGATGCACTCCACCCCTTCTGCGGCGCGGTCAGCAACACATCAACGCCTGTCTCCTCAAGATTAACGAAGACCGTGCCACTGGCCACGCAGTCCAGAACGAACATCCCGCCATGTTCATGGACGCAGTCGGCCACCGCGCTGATGAAATCATCTGGCACCATCATGCCAGCAGACGTCTCAACATGCGGGCAGCAGACGATATCCGGCTTTTCGGAACGGATCTGCGCCAAAATCTCATCGAGAGGATGCGGGGCGAACGGCGCATCGGTCTCATCTGCAAGCTGCTGTGCGGCCATGACGGTTGTCTGGCTGGCAAGCTTGCCAGCATCAAGAATCTGGCTCCAGCGATAGCTGAACCAGCCATTGCGAATCACAAGCACGCGGGCGCCATCCGCAAACTGGCGGGCAATAGCCTCCATGCCATAGGTGCCGCCACCCGGCACAACGGCAACCGAGTGCGCGCCGTAGGCCGTCTTCATGATTCGCGAAATGTCGCGCATCACATCGCCAAAGCTGGCTGACATGGAATTCAGCGAACGATCGGAAAACACCACTGAATATTCAAGAAGACCATCAGGATCGATATCGTCGCGAAGGGCTGGCATGGCGTACTCCCGTGAAATGATAGTTAAGTGTCAGCATCGACGACAGATCAGGCCCGCCAAAGGTCTCGAAATCACCGTCGTAAAACTGGTACCCACGCCATAGTGACGCGCTTTAAACAGATGCTGTCAACAACCGAGATTGTCGCGCCGTCTGCCAGAGCGCTTAATGCCCGTTCTCGAACACGCCAAGCCGAACGCCATAGTCAACCGCAAGCTGATACTCCGGATCATCATCACTATCGACAATCAACTGACCTGATTTTGACAGAAGACGATGGCAGTCCTGGCTGAGATGCCGCAGCATCACGCGTTTGCCAGCTTCATTATATTTGGCAGCCACATCTTCAATCGCCTGCAGCGCCGACTGATCGACAACACGCGATGCGGCGAAATCAATGATAACTGTTTCGGGATCATCCTTGACCTGAAACAGCTCACGAAAGCCAGCGACCGACCCAAAGAAAAGCGGGCCCTGGATGTCATAGACGATGGCACCCTTCTCGCGAATGGACGGGCGTTTGGAGGCGTGAATATGCTTGGCCACATTCCAGGCATAGACAAGCGCCGACATGATCACACCTACAACAACGGCGATGGCCAGATCCTCAATCACAGTCACGAATGTGACTACGATGATAACCAGCGCGTCGGACCGCGGCACACGCCGCATCGCCGAAATGGAATGCCATGCAAAGGTTCCAATGACCACCATGAACATCACGCCGACAAGGGCGGCGATGGGAATCTGTTCAATCAAAGGAGAGGCAAACAGGATAAAGGACAGAAGAAACAGCGCCGCTGCAACGCCCGCAATGCGGGTGCGCCCACCCGATTTCACATTGATCATCGACTGACCAATCATGGCACAGCCGCCCATACCTCCGAAAAAGCCAGTCACCAGATTGGCTGTACCCTGTGCCAGACATTCCTGAGATGCGCCGCCACGCTGTTCCGTCATCTCGCCAACAAGGTTCAACGTCAGCAGGCTTTCAATCAGGCCAATCGCGGCCAGAATTAGCGCATAGGGAAAGATAATCGATAGCGTCTCCAGCGTGAACGGCACCATCGGAACGGCGAAGCTTGGCCAGCCACCAGCAAGGCTGGCAAGATCGCCAACCCGCGGCACGTCTACACCGAACCCAAGCACAACGCCGGTCACGATTCCAATGGCAGCAAGCGGCGCCGGAATGATCTTGGTCACCCGCGGGGCGAGCCAGATCACCAGCATGGTCAGTACAATCAGCCCGAGCGTGAAATACAGCACTTCACCCTGCATCCAGCGCATGGTGCCATCCGCATCCGCAATCTTGAACTGTTCGAGTTGCGCAAGACCAATGACAATGGCCAACCCATTGACGAAGCCCAGCATCACAGGATGCGGCACCATACGGATGAATTTGCCCCAGCGCAGCGCCCCGGCAATCAGCTGCAGGATGCCCATCAGGATCACCGTGGCAAACAGGTACTGGACACCATGAGACATGACCAGCGCGACCATCACCACTGCCAGCGCGCCTGTCGCGCCGGAAATCATCCCAGGGCGGCCACCAATCAGTGCTGTGATCAACCCAACAATGAACGCTGCATAAAGTCCGACAAGCGGTGCCACCCCTGCAACAAAGGCAAAGGCCACAGCTTCGGGCACCAGCGCCAGCGACACCGTGAGGCCGGACAAAACCTCAACCGACAGCTGTTTGCTTGAAAGGATCGGACGCGAGGCATCACTATAGGATGCACCACAGATCAGCCGGGACAGCCGGCTGTTGTTTGAAAAAAACATGGCACTCTTTTGCGCGAAATGGTCAGGCAGGTCACAACGCCAGCAGATATGTTGCACGCAGCGTCAACCTGCCGCGGGTTGTAGGCTCATTGGCAGCAGAATGCCACCCCCTAATGGCAGAATATGGCCGCTAGTCGAGTTTCGGGGGGTGTCGCTCGCCGGTCAGGTAGCGAAACAGTTCGGTATGGTCGGCATCTGCCCCAAGCCTGGCAAGACCGGCCCGCAGATACCCCAGCACGGCCGCACTGACTGGCCCATCATAGCCAGCGTCTGACATCAGATCAGCAGCGATGGTGACATCCTTTTCCATCAGCGCCAGCGCAAATCCTGAATTGAACGCCTCGGTCAGGACAAAGCGGTCAATCTTGACCTCGGTGGTGTTATTCCGGCCAGTGGCATCATTGATCACCTCAAGAAATCTGTCCGGGGCAATGCCGAAATCCCGCGCCGTAGCAACGGCCTGAAAGCTGGCGATCAGGCCGGCCGCAGACACATAATTGTTCAGCGCCTTCATCGCATGGCCGCATCCCGCCGGACCGAGATGGACCGGCCGTCCCATGCAGGACAGGACCGGCATCGCCGCCGCCACCGCCGCGTCGGTGCCGCCGGCCATGATCATCAGCCCGGCCGCTTCGGCGCGTGAGACGCCGCCGGACACCGGCGCGTCGACAAAGGACAGCCCGTGTTCGGCAAGCAGGGCCGCCAGCGCCCGGCTGTCGTCCGGGTGCGATGACGACATGTCGATCACCGCGGCCGTGCAGCCCTTGTCCAGCAGGCGCTCCACCACAGCGCGGACCGCCACGCCGTCGGGAAGCATGGTGATGACCACCTCGCTTCCGGCCAGGTCTTCCAGCCGCTCGCTGAAACCGATGTCGGCGGGAAGGGGGTCGGGGCGGACAAGATCATGACCGGTGACCTGCCGGCCATTTCCGGCAAGGTGCGGGGCCATGGCCCGGCCCATCTGGCCAAGCCCGACAAAGCCAATCCTTGTCACGACGCCGCCTTTATTGCGTCCGGTTCGCGCCAGCGCGCGCCCATTTCGAAGGCGCCATCATAGCCGAACAGCGCCGCCGCACCGCCGGTATGAAGGAACAGGATGCGCTGGCCGGACCGGAATTCGCCGCCCCGGATCATGTCGATCATCCCGGCCGCCGCCTTCGCCGAATAGACCGGGTCGAGAAGCAGCCCTTCATATTCGGCGAACAGCGAGATTGCCTCGAGGCAGCCCGGCGTCGGGATCCCGTAGCCGTCTCCGACATAATCGCAATTGGCGACGACATCGGCCGGCGTGACACTCCCGCCGCAGCCGAGCTTTTCGGCCGTCGCGGCGGCAAGCGCGAAGACGTTTTCCTCCTGCCGGTCGCGCGGCGCGCGAACCCCGATCCCAAGAAGCGGCAGCCCGGCATTCATCGCCTTCAGGCCGGCGACAAGCCCGGCCTGCGTGCCGGCGCTTCCGGTGGCGGTGATGAAATGGTCGAAGACGATGCCGGCATCGTTTGCCTGGGCGAGAATTTCAAACGCCGCATTCACATAGCCGAGCGCACCTGTCGGATTCGATCCGCCGCCGGGAATGGTATAGAC
>WTJS01000219.1 GCA_011524735.1 Alphaproteobacteria bacterium | reverse complement strand
CGTTAAAGGAAGAAATTCCTTTCGGGGGTTCGAATCCCTTCCCCTCCGCCATTTTCCAAGTTTGATCGTGAAGGCGTGTCGTATCATCCTGCGCCTCAAACTAATGTTTATCGGCGGGCACTGGCGGTCCTGATGTTCGTTTGCTACTTTTAATTGGTAGCCGTTTGCGGGCATAAGTAATTTTTAAGTAATGTTTTTGAGATGTTCGGCTTTCTTCATTTCATACTTTTTCTTCCTGGCTATGTTTTTCTTGGTTTTTGCTTCTTCTTCCCAACTGAATGGGGGAAAAACCGTAACGTTGCCATGAGTGGTAGACAATGGCGCGCACGGATGTTTTTTGCGCCACTGCATTCACTTTGGATTTACTGGTTGCTCATCTCTGCTTACTGGCCGGATATTGTTACATGGCTGGTAATCAATGAATGGATAAGTTACGAGGCTGGCGTCGAATGGATGTCGTCTGAAACAGATCAGCAATAAATTTTAAGTGAAGCCAGCCTTTGCGTTAGTTGCATTTGATGCCTAGTGACAACGCTTTTTTCACTGACGCAAAGTCCTTGGCGCGAACACCTTCACAGAGAGCTGCTGAGGCGTCACCAGATACGGAACTCTTAATGGCATCATCAGTGTCATCTGTTGTGTGCGCTGATGCAGGTTTAGACGCTGTCTTGTCGGCTGGTTGGCTTGGAGCAGCCGTAGCCTGGGTATCGTCCTCAAATTCGGTCGATTCATCACTTGTGGGGGCTGACAGTGGTGTCATAGCTTCAGAGCGGCCCTGAGACATTTGCTGTGAAACTGGGTAAACACAGGTCAAATCACGTTGAATCGCTTCTTGTTCCCAGACGTCAAGGTTATCACCGTCAAGCATCAACAATGCACAGAGCTCATCATTGGATATGTCGTTGATGTTCATGCCTTGTGACAGTGTTGGCGTTGACGATTTTGCCTTTGGCGTGCTGCCCATCCAATCACCGAAGTCATAAGTCAAGGTAGCATTCGTCTGGCAACCAGAAAGCAATATTGCAACTGCTACGCAGGCCGTGGCGGATGCAGTCGAAAGGAGGTGTTTTGAACTAAATCCTAGGCGAAAAATACGCATCATTGACCTCACCTGCGTGAATTAAGCTTCCAGCAATTCATGCAGTGGCTGCCAGTTGTTAAGGCATTCGCTAAAGTCGCGCGCTGGCTCAACGGGAAGGTCCTTTACAAAATAACTATTGCTTGCTCTTAACCCTCTGGTCTGGAGGCACCGGTTATTGTTTCGGGAAATGCTCAGATAAACATGAAATCTTGATTTGTTGCCCTGAGTTTCCATTAGCCTTTCATACAGATCTAACGGGCGAACTATGACGTACTGAGTGTTGCTTGAAGAATTTTGGCGCCCTGACCTTGTAGCTTCAGTTCTCAGAAACGGGAACAGGACGAACACCCAAAGGTCGGCGCGTGAATTCTTAATCTTGGAAGGGGTGAGGTTCCACCATCCACTACACAATATGTGATCAAACATTTCTGGTTTGTTGTGGGTAACAAGGAAGTCCTTTGAAAATTTTACTTGAATGGAGGCATTCTTGGTCCGATCGGGGTTGGTTACCAGCATGTCTTCGCCAGTATCCTTCGTGGGAATCCAAATATTGTAATCGGTGGTCTGCTCCAAATGAGCCCCCACCAAATATTCGCCCTCATGGACAGTGAAAATCGGCTTCATGATTTCTAGTCTTTGTCTGGCTGCGTTAGAGGTTAAATGACATCATAGGTGTAGTCTGGTGACAGCAACCTTTCGCATGCTGCGGTTAAATCAGGAAAACTGGCAGAAGAATCCTCATCTAATATCTTCTCATGTTGAGATGAAAGAGTGCCAGCTGCGTAATCAATTTTGAGCCTTTTATCCCAGCCGGTTTCAGCCATCTCCGCTGACTCCATGACAAGCGTGCGTATTGCGTCGCGATGCTGTTGGTATGTTTCTAGATTGGGAATATCGATCAGATAGCGATCTGAAGTATGTGCGGATGTCAGGCTGCCTCGTTTAAAGGTGCGACTTGGCGTTCCGGCAATGGTTCCCATTTTCGGCAACCGGTATTCGTTCTTGAAATGCCTTATCAACTGCAGCTGTGTGCCATCCTTTAGAGCGCGGCTCTTTTGGAAGCCTGCGGTGAAAAATTTATGTTTCTGAGAATAGACGCTCATAGAGCCGTGAAACTTGAATTCCCCGCCCGGAAACCATTCACTCAAGTCTTGATGGATTGTCTGCATGCATAAAATGGCCGCTTCTGACGCGCCATGGTTCACTTTTCCATCTTCCAAGAAAGCCTCAATGCCGTTGAGATACCGCCGCTGGTACGCGCGTTCACGTTCTGGAAGGGGAATAGCGGCTTCTGCAGTGCTAACAACGCTTGTAATGGCCGTTTGCCGTAAGGCGCGTTCAATCGCCATTGGCACAATGGTATGTTGGTCTTCAAGGACGTCACTTCGGATAAAATTCAGAAGTTTGGAAATATCTGTAGCGCGTGTTCGCAGGCGTGGCGAAACGTAACATATGCGGAAAAGTGCCTTTTCCCAACCTTCGTCAAAGTCATCAGTTTGTTGAGCGGCATGATACCGTTCTTCAAACAATGACTTGCGTTGATCTACGGATAGGTCGTTTGTATCCCCAACTCGTTCTTCTGCGCGTCCGGTTTGGGAGGTTGCAAAGTTGTCATCCCACGAAAGGAAGTTTGGTTCTTGTGTAATAACGGAATAGATGCTGGGGTAAGCGATCTGAAGACAGACAAAGGCGAATTGCAGTAGCCTGTCATCAATCTCAACGTGGTCTGTGTCAGCTGATTGGTTTCCATTCGATTGTGATTCCTGAGCAAACATTCTGATCAAGGAGATCGAATTTATCAGTCTCTTAATCGACCTTGGATTACCACCGATTGTAAGGTCAATTATTCTACTGACTGCTGTCTCGTCGAGCTTAACGTCCTGAATAAACCCAATATCTTCCAGAAGCGAATTCACATATTTGCCAATGTTGTATTGTCCCATTGGCATCATGAAGGGGAGTTGAATTATCTTGTCGAAGAACGCTCTGAACTCCCACTCGTTTTCAGGTGTCTGGGGGCCAAACTTCCCTTCAAGCCCCTTCACCACCACCTGAAAGTCGATGGCCAGTACGAAGATGCATCTTTCTACAGAAAAAATATTTTTTAGCAGTTCAAGAATTGCAACTGCATTGCGCGGTTCAATTCTGTCAAGGTCGTCAACATAAATGACTACCCGTTCATACGGATTAGACTGACGCGTGGCCATGTCTGAAATAACTTCTGAAAGTTGTCGCCTTAGCCCCGCTACGTTTTGTTCGTCCGCTTCCAGGAGTTCCTGCGCTACTTTGCCGGCCTCCATGCCCATCGACATTTGAGCACCAATCCTGAGTGCGCCCTTAAAGATTTTCTCAGCGCCTTGCTTGATTTTTTGAGCACGAGCTTGGTTGGCGTCGACTTCAACAATTTCATCGATGATGTGGACGATGATTTTCAGGAGCGCTTCTTCGGGTGAAGAAAGAAGAGAGTGTTCCCAGGAATTGATCCATACCTGTTTGATGGATTTGCGCGTTTCAAGGTTTTGAAAAATGGTGTTGATCAGCGAAGTCTTGCCACTTCCCCACTCACCCTGAATGCCAACCGTTATAGGGGTATTTGCATGTTCCACAAATCGCATGAGAGCGTTTGCATGTGCCGAGATTTCGAGTTTGTCATTTCCACCATTCGTAATTGGCTCGTCGACAATGCCAACTTGTTTATCCATCAAACTAAACCACAATAATTGAAATCTATGTCTAGATGATGATTGGAGCAGGGCCGTACTGTCAATCAGATGCTTCGAATCTCAGCTCGGATGCATATTTAGATGGTTAATCGCTGGCCACGGCTCTACGACGGTATGGAATTGTGAGAAGGGGTAAATGGAGTGGAAGGCTAGGACTGGATTGTTCCCAGATGATCCGAAACCGCTCTCAATACCATGCGTCTGGCATGTCGGATTTGCGTCGGGCGACAAACGCCTCAAGCTCTTCCTTCATTGCCGGATCAATGGCTGGTGCTTCATAGTCTTTGAGAAGATTTTTCCACCGCTTAAAGGCCCGCATTCGCATATCTTCTGCGCCAGCTTCTTCCCAGCTTTCTACATTCTCGCTGTTGCTGAGTTTTGGCTCATAGAAGGCATCGCTGTAGTTGCGCATGGTATGGGCGCTGCCGAGAAAATGCCCGCCTGGCGCCACCTCTTCATAAGCATCACTGGCGAGGGCTTCATCTGAAGTATCCAGCCCGCCTGCGAGAATTTTCTGATAGCTCCCCAAACGGTCAGCATCCATAACCAGTTTTTCAAAGCCGGTACACAACCCGCCTTCCAGCCATCCCGCCGAGTGCAAAACAAAATTTGCACCGGCCAGCATGGTTGAATGCATGGAATCGGCACTTTCATAAGCAGCCTGACCATCTTCAATTTTTGATGCGGTCAGTGACCCGCCGCACCGCAATGGCAGACCTGCGCGCCTTGCCAGTTGCCCGATGGCGTAGTTGGAAATAACCGGTTCTGGCATGCCAAAGGTCGGGGCACCCGATTTCAGCGACATGGAGGACAAAAAATTTCCAAGCACAAAGGGAGCGCCCGGACGGAGCAACTGGATATAGGCGCACACCATCATCGCTTCGGCCATGGCCTGTGCCACCGATGCCGCTGTCGACACTGGGCCCATGGCCCCAGACAGGATGAACGGCACCACAACCATGCCCTGGCCGCGGGTTGAGTAGACACGTGCTGCTTCGGTTACGACCTTGTCTACTAGGAGTGGCGAGTTGGTGTTCACATTGCCCATGATGACGCAGTTTGCATCCATCACGTCTTTGCCGAAAACTATCTCGGCCATATCCACACTGTCCTGCGCGCGGCTCATCTCTGTGATCGCGCCAAGATGAGGCTTGTCTGATAGGGTCATATGAGCCAACAGCATGTCGAGATGCCGCTTGTTGACCGGCACATCGCAAGGCTCACAGGTAACAAAGCCGCCATGGTGGAGCGAAGGCAGCATATAGGTTAGCCGGACAAGGTCGTCAAATGACGCAATATCCCCATAGCGTCGACCGCCTTCGAGATCGCGAACGAAAGGCGCACCATAAATGGGTGCAAACACCTGGTTGTTGCCACCAATCTGAACGGAGCGTTCTGGATTGCGCGCCAGCTGCGCGAACTGTTTTGGTGCCTTGGCACAGAGTGAACGAATCCAGTCAGCCGGAGCGCGTACAATGTCACCGTCGATTTTCACGCCTTCTGAACGCCATAAGTCTAGCGCGACAGGATCATCACGAAAGGCGATGCCAATATCCTGGATGATCCAGTCAACCTGGCGCTCAAGCGTATGGATTTTTTCGTCATCAAGAATATCGAAGAATGGCAAGGACCGTTTGATAAAGGGTGAAGCTGGCGCTTGCGTGTTTTCAGTCTTGCTGCCTCTGGCCTGTCGTGCGCGCCGTACCATGTCGTTCCCCCAGAATTTCTAGCGGCCGGGCTTATGCCTGTTTTTGATGTTCTGTAACATGATCAGCTTCATTGCCAATCTGCCGGCCCCAATCATGGTGATCTGGTTGAGATCATTTGATGGAGCCATTTCGACTAAATTCAGCCCCATGACGTCACCTTTACTGGTCAAGCCTTCGAAGAGGTCAATCATGTGCCACCATGACAGGCCACCGGGGGCCTTGGCCACGGTGCCAGGCATGACGGAAGGGTCCATCCCATCAACATCCAGCGTAACAAAGAATTTGCCTGATGATGGCAGCGCATCAATAACGGATGACATGCCCGCGCGATCAATGTCGCGTGCCAGATGAATGTGACTGCCCCAACGGCGCGCATCATCCATGTCCGATGCGGTAGCGCTGCCAAACGAACGAATTCCAATCTGATGAATGCCTGAAATATGTGGCAACTCAGAAGCCCGCCGCATTGGGCTCGAATATCCGTCTGAAATTCCGTAGCGTTGATCCGCCCAGTCCATATGGGCGTCAATCTGGATCAGTGTAATGTCGTCGAGACAGTCAAGCCCCTTGATCACTGGGTTCGTAACACCGTCATTTCCGCCAATGATGATGGGCATTACGCCGCGGCCAAGTGCAAATCGCACTGCATTCTCTGCAGCGGTGTAATGCGCATCAAAATTGCGGCCTGTGAGCGGGATATTTCCGCCATCGACAATTTTTACGTCACCAGCTTGGTTGTTTGTCTTGAAATCTGTGTCGACAGATTGATCGCTGATCAGGATACGGGAAGAGGCGGCACGCAGCGCAGCAGGAGCGCATGACTGATCGTCAGGGAATGAAGCCGGGATGTAAGGCCGACCGTAGGGCACACCAAATACTACGGCATCTGCGTTGAGGTCCCGCCAGTCGGTGACAAGCGGTGCATCAAGAAAGGTCTGTCCGGAGGGCGCGTCTGTTCTGGGAGCGCTGTCTTCATCTCGCAAAGCTTCGCCCTCTGGATGCTGAATGTCTGGCATAAAATATTACCCCAAGCTGTTTGACGAACAGAGTCACAATGGCGTTGATCTGTGTAAATTGACAATGATGAGGTGTCACCGGGTTTAAGTTGGATTTTCCTTTTCGATATAGCTGGTCAGAAAGGTACGGCATTTGCGAATGACTGCTGCCAGTCCAGGATCAAGTTCGGCATCTGCGGAGTGCCAGATGGTTATCTGCCTTTGCTCAACCTGAAACCCAAGGGGGATGTGGGTTACACCAGAATTGCGGAACATGATTGAACTTATTCTGGATGGCAGAAAGCTCGCGGCACCAGACTGGCAAAGGACCTGTACAAGACCTGGAATATTCATGCTGAACTGAACCGCGGGTGGTGCTGGCGGCAGGCCGATAGCTTTAAGCATTGTGTCATGCGACGAGATGGACCCAAAGCCCACATCAATTGCCAGCCACTGTGCGTCTCGGAGATGCTCTAGGTCCAGGGTGCCTGTTTTTGCCAGAGGTGAATCAGGTCCAACGAAAAGCCCTATATTGTCATCGCCAACCTTAATGCTGCGTAGATGTTCGACATGCATGTCCGGTGGGGTGACCATGACCGCCAGATCAAGTCTTCCATGGAGAAGATCGGCGATGAGTTTGCGTACCGTTCCAACTTCCAGATGCAGGGGCGGCATGTCTGTTGTGGTAAGCTCGCGTCCAACAAAGTCATTCATGACGGCATGCGCAACAATTGGCCCCATCCCAATCCGAACTGTTTTGGGACTGTGCGTTTTTAAGCCTGCCAGGATTTCGTCAGCCTGTTTGAGGTCTGAGCCAATCTTGCGCCCCTGTTCGGCAAGAAGGATGCCGGCTTCTGTCAATGTAACCCCGGTCCTGCCTCTTACCATGAGGGGGCGACCGGTCTGGGTTTCAAGCGCCGTTACATTGCGGGATAATGTCGGTTGAGATACGGACAGAAAGTCCGCAGCTGCCGACAGCGATCCGCACTCAAATATGATATGAAGTTGATACAAAAGCTTGGGATCAAGTGACTGTCGCATGGCTGAAATTGTCCAGATTATCTGAAGCTATTTGACGTCAAATGGTATTCATATCTGAATAAATAGACAAATATTTTCGATTTACAAATGGCG
>WTJS01000092.1 GCA_011524735.1 Alphaproteobacteria bacterium | reverse complement strand
TATCTGTGTCGGCGGGCGCTTTTTTCGCCTCGCTTCCGCCGTCTCCTTCGCGCGCTCCATCGGCTGGCAGAGCCTTATCAACGGCATCCTCAACTTTTTCAGTGGCGTCGAGTGCCTGTTGCAGATAGCCCTTGCCCACCTGATAAGCGGTTGTCATGCCCTCAATCACAGTAGCGGCATCGGTGTAATTTTCACCATATTCGACCATGTCATCGACAACACCAAAGAAGGGGTTCAAGCGCCACATACGGCGTAAGGCCATTTGCCTGATGCGATCAGGAAATCCACCATTCAGCACATCCTCGAGCTTTGCCTCGTCCTTGATCTCTTCGGGATTATCAACCCCATACTTTTCGAGAAGCGCTGCATCATCCAGCGCCGCGTCCTCTTCAGTCTCCACCGCTTCAGCAGCAACGACCTCAGCGCCCTGCGCCAGCTCTTCCTCACGCGTTTCCGGGACCTGCTCACCCCGCGCGACACGTTCTTTCCGGCGAAACCGCGCCGAGAGGGAGGATGCAAAATTACCAGTGCTGTCATTATCAGACATGGTCATCACCCGCTGTGAGTATGTCCGGTGATATCTTCATGGCCAGCTAGCTCCGACGAAGACGCGGGTCGGCACGCCCACCGCGATTGGCATCTAGATTGGCGCGATCCCGTACCCGCTTCTTAAACGGTTCAGGACGAAAATGGGCGGCAACAAATTCTTCAACAAAGTCGTGAATCGGGCCAACAAGGGGCAGCTTTTCAACCTGATCCTCTCCGCAATCCTCATAATCCTGAATGTTGTAGGGCGACAGGCTCAACTCAGCGAGATGCATATCTGGCGCATCCGGATCAGCGTCCGCACCGCCGCCACTTTCATCTTCATCTTCATCTTCGCCCTGACGAAGCACAAGATAGATAGACGGGTCACTCGACTGCAGATTTTCGGCATAGGCCTCCGCCTCGGCATGATGCAGATCCAATACCGCATCGGCAAAAAACAGATCGTCACTGACCGCACCGCCACCTGCGCCGCGCAGCCGCTGCAGCTTTGTGTTGTTAATGGGTGCCGCACCATCTCCGGCATGCGGCTGCAATGGCAGAAGATCGCTGATGGCCCAGCGATAGGGTTGCCAGACATTATCAATGGCTTGCTTTTCGACAATCACGCGTACATTAAAGAGCACGTGCTTCGTCTGCGGACTAACTTCCATTTTTCGTCCCCCCAGCGACTGCCACGGCCTGAGGCTTCTAAGCCCTCATTTGTACCCGTGACCTTTTTACCCACCCGCGTCTGCTTTTTGGCGATGTGAATTTTTTCAATATCATTACTCTAGTCAGGAATGACAAAGCGTGAAAAGTGGCCAAAACAACGCGCCATCAAAAGACGGCACCACAGCGCTTTGGCTCGTGGCGGGAGGACTGCAGGATGAAAATTGGCAACACCGATATCATGGTCTGTGACTGTGGTGGCAGTATGGACATTGATGGCAAGGCCCTTGCAAAGGCCTGCGGAAGCGAAAATGGCTGCAGCGTTGCAAGCTCGCTCTGTCGCGATCAAATCGACCGGGTAGAGACAGCTTTGAACGAGCCTTCCAGTCGCCGCATCATTGCCTGCACGCAAGAGGCAGCCACCTTTACCCAGCTTGCTGAAGATATGGATGCCGACATTCCTGACTTCATCAACATTCGAGAGCTCGCCGGATGGAGCGATGACGGCAAAGCAACACTTCCAAAAATAGCTGCCTTGATTCGATCCGCCACCGACGCCCAACCAGCGGCCCGCAGCCTGACGCTTACATCAGCCGGACGCTGCCTCATTTACGCAGATGGCGCACGAGGAAACGGCGTGGACGCTGCCATGAAGCTTGCAACCGAGCTTCAAGACACCCTGGGCGTGACGGTCATGATTACCAATGCTGGCGATGACATTCTGGCAAGTGGTGTCAGCGGACTTGTTACCCGCGGAAAAATCTCTCGGGCCAGCGGACATTTTACGGCTTTCGATCTGGTCATTGACGGTTTTGCCGCAGCCCTGCCAAGCAGTCGTGGAACATTGTCCTTTGAGCCGACGCAGGATGGCATCGAAACCGGATGCGACGTGATCATCGACCTGACTGGCGCCCCGGCGCTGTTCACAGGATGGGAAAAGCGGGACGGATATTTCCGCGTCAGCGCCGAAGACAGTGTGAGGCTTGCCAGTCTTGCTGGCGAAGCTGGTGACATGATTGGCGAGTTTGAAAAGCCAATATATGTGGATTACGACGCGGCCCTCTGTGCACATTCCCGCAACAGTCTGAATGGCTGTTCTCGCTGCCTTGATGTCTGCCCAGCAGGCGCCATCATTTCATCTGGTGACACGGTCGAAATTGATCCCGCCATTTGCGGTGGGTGCGGATATTGTGGCGCGGTCTGCCCATCCGGCGCAGCCCAGACAGCGCTTCCGCCTGCAGACACTTTCATGCAGCAAATGAGCCAGCTTCTGGATCATTATATCGAGGCTGGCGGCAAAGCCCCGCGCCTGCTTCTGACTGATGAGGGCTACGGCATCGAAATGATCGAAATGATCGCACGGTTCGGCCCTGGTCTGCCGGCAACCATGCTGCCGATGACAATGCATAGTGTTGGACGTGTCGGACATGACATCCTGGTCACAGCCATCGCGCAGGGCTTCGAGCAGGTGGCCATTCTCACCAACCCTGCCAAGGCTGATGAAGCGCCGCAGATTGCGCGTCAGATCGAATTTGCACGCGCCCTTCTGCAGGGGGTGAAGGCCGATGACGACAATCGGTTCCTGTTGATTGACGCAGCCGATCCAGAGATGGTGGCCAGCCAATTACGTGACAGCCTGCCCAACAAGTCTTTCAAAGCGGCCCCATTCAGCCCACTTGGAAGCCCACGCGGCATTACCCGGCTTGCCATGCGGGGTCTTGCTGCATCACAAAAGGCGGACATAACAGCGGTCCCGTTGCCTGATGGCGCACCCTATGGCCGTGTTGATATCGACACTGATAACTGCACCATATGCCTGTCTTGTGTCGGCGCCTGTCCGGCAGGTGCACTTCAGGACAACCCAGATGCACCACAGCTTCTTTTCCGCGAAGATGCCTGCCTGCAATGCGGCATCTGTGCAGCAACATGTCCTGAAAAAGTGATCTCACTCATTCCGCAATTCAATCTTGCCGACAGCGCCATGAATGCCGAGTTGGTGATTGAAGACACACCTTTCCATTGCACAGGCTGTGGCAAACCGTTTGGGAGCAGCCGGTCAATTGAAAAGGTGATCGAAAAGCTCTCAGGTCACAGCATGTTCACAGGCAGCAAACAGACCGATATGCTCAAGATGTGTGAAGATTGTCGCGTCGAAGTCATGTTCAGTGAAGATGATCGGATGCTGGATGTTGGCGAGCGCCGCAAGCCACGCACCACCGACGACTATATGAACTGACGCCTGAGACCTGATGAAGTTAGGCAGGCCGCCTTGTCACGCCTGACTTTTAGCCAGCGGCAGATTGCTAAGAAGGTTCTGCGGCTTGAGCCTGACACTGCCAGCCTGATCCATGGCAAGACCCAGATAGACAGGCTTGCCTGCCATTTCTGGAAGCAAGCCCTCATCGGCTTCTAGCTTGAACAGGCAAAGAATGGCGCGCAGCCGATCTTCTGACAGATCATTCCCCTGATAAAGATCGTTGAAAATCTCGTTCGAGATTGCATCAAGGCCAACATGCCACGACCAGGCCTCATCCTCAATTTCCCGCATCGGCTGAATCCTGCAGCTGATTCCGTGAAAATGCGCGATCCAACCCTCCAGCACACGGCACAAACCGTCCAGCGCTGGCTGGGTGTAGGCCAGGTCAACAGATGTGTTGAACATATCCGACCGTTCCCAATATTCGTCGACTGTTTCGGTGGCAAGAATGTCAATGCCGACTTCCTCGGGCGATGGGCCTTCCTGAAGCATGCGCGCCATATCTGCCTGAAGTTGCACCGTAGCATGGTCAGCAACCATGATCCGCCCGTCATCCAGTGTGACAGTCTGTTGCCGGAAAAGACATTCGGCAGCACGAATCTTCATAGGATCCTTCTCACCATCAAGGATGCTGCGCAGAATGATCTGGGTCATCTGTTCAAGGAACAGCGGTGGAAAGGAAATCCGCGCCCCATTCACCACAGCAATATAGGCAGCTTCAAGCGTTGGGTATTGCGCCAGAAATTCGCGGAATGCCAACACAGCCTTATAATTATGGACCACATCGCGATCGACAATGGCATCGAACTCATGGTCTTCGATGACAGCAAACGGATTCGCCACAAGTTTGGCATGAAGCGCCAGCTCAGCTTCGCAGGATTCGGGCTGTGGAGCGACTTCGTCACGACTGAAATAGGCCAGCATAAAGTCGGCTGTCGGAACCAGATGCCCATCATTATCCCGCTGCAGCAGATGCCAGCCCGAAGTCAGCCAGAAATCTTGTGTCACCTGTCATTCCTCCCAAATCAACAGATCGTCATGTCATCCATGACGGCTTGCTAAGCGTCGTCCTCGACAATTGTCCAAATCTTTTGCTCCGCGCAGGAATCGGCCTTTGCCATACTGCGGAATCGCTCCGTAATACCACCATCCCCAATCTCCCGATGGATGGCGAGAAGCGTGCCTGTCTTATGCTGGGCGCACAGTTCCGCCATGAACCCGATTTCCTCGCGCGCGGCGGCGCGTGCGACATTCATGCCAGGCGCACCCAGCCGGTCGACAAATGACCGCGCCACAGCCTCGCACAGCGCATCAGCGTCTTCTTCCTTAGCCGAGACCACACTGACCAAAGTTGAAAACCCAAAGGACTCGACACCAAGAAATCCATTGCTGAATGCCTGCTTGACCTTGCCGGTAAGCGCTTCCGGCGGCATGTCAGCAAAGCAGAATGTTCCCACCAGTGCCCACTCGCCTTCCTCGGCAGCAACCGGGAAGACGTTCAAGTCCGACGGATCAAACCGTATTGTGCGGGCGAGCTTCATGGCTCAACCCTTCAGCGAAACAAGTTCAACCGGGCCACAGACAGATTCAAACTCGTTTGGTAACAACCCAACCGGCCGCCCGTCCAAACGGATCAATGCAGCCCCGTCTTCGTCCAGCCCGACCCAGTCCGCCACACTTCCATCAGACAGGATCATCTCGCCATCAGACTGAAGGCGCTGGACCCAAAGATCATGCAGTGGCTTGAACCCGTCATCCTGCCAACGATTCACCCATGCCATAAAGTGTCGGCATGCGGATTCGACAAGTCGTGTCCGAGAAATGAAGCTTCCTCCTTCTTCTGCAAGAGAGGTGTATTCAAGCCCCATCGGATCACGCCAGACATCTTCGCTTCCCGTGCGAGCAGACAGATCCAGCGTAGCCGCAACAACAAGCCAACCCGGCACATCTTCGCGACCAGCTGACGGGTCGGCAACAATCCGCACGGCACCGGCGCGTCCCCGGTTCAGCAGAATATAGCCGGGGAGTTGGTATGTGACGATGACTTCAGGTGGCGCGAGGGCGCCGATCGCATCACCAAGGCCAATCATAAGCGCATAAAGCATCTGACCCGACTGGCGCAATGGCACCTCAGGACCGAGCACGATGGCCACATCCATGACATTGACAGCTTCTGAGTAGAAGACCGTACCCACCTCCGCAGTGGTTGCCGTTGACAGCGCCTTGGCAAGAACATCCTGACCTTCAGCAACCGCTATAGGCGTCAGCAATGGCGGCAGCTGCGGTGGTTCATTTTCATCTGCTGGCGCGTCCTCATAATAGAGACTCATTCGTCTTCCTCCCGTCGAAGGTCTGCAACTTCCATCAGGCGGCGCGCCATCTTCCGGTAGGTTTTTGCCTGTTCCGAGCGTGGGCTTGCCACCACAATGGGGGTGCCTGAATCACTACCTGTCCGAACATCGATCGATAATGGGATTTCTCCCAGCAGTTCAATGCCTCGTTTTTCCGCTTCAGCACTGACACCACCATCTCCGAAAATATGATCTTGGCGTCCACAGTCGGGACAGGCCCAGTAGGCCATATTCTGAATCATGCCAAGAACGGGTACATTTGCCTTTTCGAACATGGTTATGGCCTTAACCACATCCAGCAGGGCAATGTCCTGCGGTGTAGAAACTACAACGGCCCCGGCAAGATTGACCTGCTGGGCAAGTGATATCTGAATATCACCTGTGCCCGGCGGCAGATCAATCACGATCACGTCAAGCGTTCCCCATGCTACAGCATCCAGCATCTGCGTCAGGGCAGACTGCACCATCGGTCCGCGCCAGATCATCGCCGTATCATCAGGGACAAGCAGCCCCATCGACATCAGCTGAACACCGTAATTCTCAAGTGGCCGCACCATATCACCGCCAGCCGCAGCCGGACGACCACTGATCCCAAGCATGCGCGGCAGGGAAGGCCCGTACACGTCTGCATCCAGCAGCCCAACACGCAAGCCTTCCAGACGGAGGGCAATGGCTAGATTGACAGCTGTTGTTGATTTGCCCACGCCACCTTTTCCAGCGGCAACCGCTACAAAGCGCCTGATTTTGATATCATGAACCTGCTGGCGAGTGCCGTCTTCTTCTTCATCCTGTGCCGCACCCGGCGCAGCCGCATGAGCTGTGACTACAACTGTTGCACTGGTAACGCCAGGGATCGCCCGAACAGCTGATTCCGCGGCCTTGCGCACAGGCTCCATGGCAGGCCCCCGGTGCGCCGGCACTTCGAGTGCAAAACTGATGTTCGTCTGGGCGATCTGAATGGCCGTGACCATATTAAGGTCCACGACCGATTTTCCCTGCGACGGATCAATAACCTCGCGCAGGGCATCCATCACGTCATTTTCGGTAATTTCAGCCATCGGTTCCGGGCGTCAGAAGCGTTGCCGTTACCTGATGCGTAAATCCAATTTCCGGGATTGTAACCTCAGCACTGACTGGAACACTGGCGCCTGCCTCAAGCTTGCCATCAGCAACTGCGGCAGCCAGCGCCGCCTCTAATTCCTGATGTGCTGTCACCCCAAGCTGTTTTAGAAATTTACGCATTGCAACTTCAACGTCGCTCATCTCTTCGCGTGATCCTGAATTCATGACTGTCTCCTGTCATTCTAAAAGGCCGTCTTGGTCCCGTCACCAGGACCACAAACCGGGCAAATTTCACCGATCTGGTGTTGGAAGGGTTCTGACAAAGGCAAGGATGGCGTCCACATCCTCCAATGTCAGATGGATTTCATGGACAAAGGCTGGCTGGGACACATCACGATCAGCCGTAACGTCAGCAATGCGGACAAGTGCCGGATGAGGCGGCAGAATGTAGAACTCGCCAAACCGCCGCTCCCAGTCGGCCAGATATTTGATGCCGCTGAATGATGGTGTGGATTCAATACCACCTGTTGGGTTTAGGTCACCAACAACATGGCACCGGGTGCAATGTTGCCCTGCAAGTTCAGCCCCTCTTGCCACATCTTCGGTTGCTTCAGCGGCGCTTGGCGTTGCCCCTATCAATGCCAGCGCACAGCCAACCGCAAGGTGGCGGCAGCGTTTAAAGGCATTGGAGGTAATGGACATGATCTAATCCCAGCGTTGAACGATCACACGTTCGGGTCAGCGAGATGCCCACGTAGCATGTCCGCGTATTGTGCAGCCATATGCTCAATGAACTCTTCCTGATCCGGAACCTCGATGACGTTTTTGCCAACATGCGCAGCGTACCGCGCTGCCGCGAACAGCATCACCATCTGCAATTCCGT
>WTJS01000110.1 GCA_011524735.1 Alphaproteobacteria bacterium | reverse complement strand
CGTGTAGAATGCGCTACCCGAACGATCGTCATCAAGCTGGGCGAATCCGCCGAACTGTTTTCGACCGTCGAACGAAGACTGCTCCATGACATCAAAGCTGTATTTGTCACCACTATCGGCTTCCCAGCTCTCGAAGTGCGATATGACCCTGTCCTGACCACCAGTATCAGCAACAAACTGGATAATGTAATCCTCAATTGACCGCCATCCCGAGCAGTCATGTTCAAGGGCAAATGCCGACCGGCCGCTGATATTGACGATGTGTGAGTTCTGGACCTTGTCACCCATCGACATCTCATAATATGCACGATGCGCCACAAGATTGCTGGCTGACTGCGATGAAATAGCAGCGGTGGTTGTCAAAGTGGTCGCACCGATCAAAAGGCCAGCGGCAACCCAAGTCCGGGTATTGAGCATACTGTGTTCCATGGTTGGGAGATAAGTTGACGCATCGTCCTTTCAATAGCTTTGCCTTTGCGGTGCGGCGTTTTTGCACTATATCAGCCACACCACCTTTAGAGAATGTTACTGTCATGGCCAAAAGCCAAAAAAACAAATCAGATCAAGATCACACCAGCGTCATCACCACAAGTGAACACGTCCAGCGCATTGCACTCGACTTCGCGGATGCAGAGTTTCTGGCCATCGACACTGAATTCATGCGCGAGCAGACCTACTATTCGCAGCTTTGCCTGATCCAGATCAGTGATGGAAAGACTGCTGTTGCGGTCGACCCGTTGGCTCCAAATATCGATTTAACGCCACTGTGGAAACTATTTGCCAATCCAGCCATCACCAAAGTATTTCATGCCGCGCATCAGGACCTTGAGATTTTCGTCAAGGAAATGGGAACTTTGCCACTCCCCCTATTTGATTCGCAGATTGCCGCAACCGTTCTCGGACACGGGGATCAGGTGGGGTATGACAGGCTGGTACGCGCTGTGTTGCGCCATGATATCGACAAATCCTCTCGTTTTACAGACTGGTCGCGCCGCCCGTTAAGCGCACGTCAGATCAGTTATGCACTGGATGACGTCATTTATCTGGCAGAGATGTATCCCTTGCTTCAAGCGCAGTTAGCGGACAAAGGCCGCGAATCTTGGCTTGAAGATGAAAATGCAAAGCTAGCCGACCCAGGCACTTATCAGACAGATCCTGACGACGCATGGAAACGGATCAAAGTCCGAAACATGAAACCAGCTGCCCTTCGTCGGATGATACATCTTGCCGCTTGGCGGGAACGTGAGGCCCAGACAAGAGACCTTCCCCGTAATCGGATTCTTCGTGACGAGACAATTCTCGACCTATGTGGCACCAACCCTTCAAAAAAGGACGAATTCGGTAAGATCAGAAACTTTCCGGGTGGGGCGAATGGTAAACTTGTAACCCCAGTGCTGAAAATACTTCGGGACGTGGATGCCATGCCGGACAGCACTCTACCCGAAGCAAAATCAGAGGACAGGAAACCAAAACCCCCTGCTGCGGTGATGGAGCTTTTGCGCGTTCTGTTGAAACACATTACAGATGATGCAGGCATTGCCCCGCGTCTGGTCGCCTCAGCAGACGAATTGGAAGCCATCGCGATTGACGACAACGCTCCCATCCGCGCCCAGACAGGCTGGCGCCATGACGTGTTTGGTGCGGCGGCCCTGCGGCTAAAGCATGGGAAAATCGCCCTTGCCGCAAATGGCCGCCGTATCAAGATGATTGACCTTGATGACGCTTAGAGCGTGCTGTTGAAGCTACCGCCATCAATCAGGATATTCTGCCCTGTCAGATAGCCAGAATGCGCCGAACACATCCAAGCACAGGCAAAACCAAACTCTTCAATCTCGCCAAGTCGCTTGGCGGGGTTCCTTTCTTCCAGAGAGGCACGAACGTCTTCTCGGCTCCGCCCTTCAGCTTTGGCAGAGTTGGTGATCAGTGACTCGATGCGGTCGGTATTGAACTGCCCCGGAAGAAGACCATTCACCGTTACGTTATGCTGCGCCACCTGTCGTGAAAGGCCTGCACAGAAGCCTGTCAAAGCCGCACGAGCTCCGTTTGACAGACCAAGCATTGGAATGGGCGATTTCACAGATCCTGATGTGATGTTGACGATACGGCCAAACTTGTTCTCAATCATTGGATCAACGACGGCCTTGATAAGTTCGAACGCCGCCAGCATGTTGGCGTCGAGCGCTTTAATCCATGTCTCGCGTGTCCAATCACGAAAATCGCCAGGAGGTGGACCGCCAGCATTATTCACTAGAATATCCACATGTCCTGCTGCTTCAAGCACGGCTGCACGGCCTTCATCTGTTGTGATGTCAGCGGCAACCTCTGTTACCTCAACCCCATGCTTGTCACGGATACGATCAGCTGCATTGGCCAGCGTCTCTGCGGTACGCGCATTCATGATAAGGTTTACACCCACTGCCGCAAGGGCGTCCGCACAGCCAAAGCCGAGCCCCTTGCTTGACGCACATACGACGGCTTTCTTGCCGGCAATTCCAAAATCCAACATTTATGTCTCCTCGATATCAGGGCTGGTTGTTACCCGGATGTCACTATGGCTATCCGGCATTTCTGCGTTCGGCAACATAGCCTGACGGGCATGATCACCCAAGGCAAATGCTGCCATAATTTCACGCGCCAATGGCATGGTCAGATTCCTTCGTTGCGCAAGCGATGCTCTGTCCATGGCTGCCGCTATCGTCTGAACAGCAACAAAGCTTCGCTCAATCCTGGGCACCATGTAATCCAACACAGACGCATCTACGACAAGCTGACGATCAGCAAAATACTTTTCCAGCAATGCCCGCAGAAGCGCGTCGTCAGGCACCTCTAGCCGGGTCATGTTGCAGGCTCGAAAGCGCGAGACAAGGTCCGGGAGCTGCCACGTCATTTGTGCCAATGGCTCGTGCGTCAGAAACAACAAAGAGCCGCCAGTATCCGCGCAAAGATTGAACAGGTGAAACAGCCCTTCTTCATTCCACCTCTCACCCGGCTCAGGATTATCTATGACGAAATTTTGCTTGTCCTGATGTAACACCTCGGCATCATTCACACTCGTCAGAGTGATGGCATCGCTTACATTCCGCCACACTGCAGCGAGATGGCTCTTACCACTAGCCGCCGCACCTACAAGATTGAGCGCCCGATATTGTCCGGGCCAGTCTGGCCATCGATCAATCCACTCGGCGGCAACACGATTGCAGTCCGTAACGATGAAATCATCACGGCCTTCGGTCGTCAGAAATTGCAGATCAAGTGGAAGCTGGCTCATGAAAATGGGCCTGTCTACAGAGGTTCAATCACAGGGATGTCACCCTCGCGTTCGGTAAATTTCAGATTGAATGCAGCAAGTGCGTTGGCAAAAGCCGCCGGATTGCCAACGACAGTCATGGACACAAGTCCCCCACGGATGTCCAGTGTGCGCACAACATATTCATCAATGACTGCGATCGAACCAAAAGCCTCCAGCCGTGATGCCCATTGGGTCAATGTTGTGACTGGCACCTCAACAGTGATTTGGCGTGTTTCACTGCCTTCAATAATATTTGCGCTATGCCAACCAGCCTCAAGTTCTCCCAAAATCTGGCTTCGGGCAAGGGCTAGCTGTGTTGTAAGATCGCCTAACACGGGTTGGTCCACCATCCGCGCCAAAAGCGTCAGGGATGTGGCCTTATCAGTGAAAAGCTCGCCATCCACAGCCAGAACCTGCCGGGCCCCTTGATAGTCAAGTCGCGCCGTTACAAGCATGATCTGATCTGCACCAGCAACGGTTGCGGCACGACGAAGCGTAGCAGGTTCGGCTGCCGCAAGATCTTCTGCCCGGAGGCTCCGCTCATTCAAAATCGTTGGTTCAAGCACGGTAAAATCAACAAGTCCGTCCGCCTCGGCTACCGCTTCCCGCCAGCCATTGAGCCAATCATTGTCGCGCTGCCATGCGCGTGCACCATCCGGAGCCAACCATACAGGTAGAACGAGAATTCTGGGACTTTTCAACTCCGCCCAGGGCAGCCCTGTTTCACGAAAGGCGGCACGCAGACGTGGTGCGTCAAAGCAATAGTCTAGAACGGCTATATAGCGCCCTTCCAGACTGTTCTCCTCAGCGATTCTGAAAAAATCAACAAATTGATCTGGATCATTCAAGGCCAGAAATTCGTCCACTGCTGCAGGCGATTGAAGCAGCCGAGACAGGATTCTGGAAAAGCCGGTTACCGCCGCCTTTCTCATGCCTTCTATCTGTGCGTCCTCAGCCGTCTGAGATGTCTGATCAACACTGATCCCTGTTACACCGAACTGAGGCGATGGACACTGATCGAAGGCAACGGCTTGTATCGAAGATGTTGTTACCAACACAACGCCGCACAGAAGCGCAAATACGGCTCTGCGGATGAAAGAAAACTGCGGATTTTCACGCTGTCTTTCATAGAAGCAGCAGAAATTAACTGTACGCATTGAACCTTCAGTCTATGATGGTAACCCTCTTCAAAAGTTCTACACCAAACCACCGCAGGCTTGCCAGCATGTCCGACACACCAACACATACTAATGGGCTCAGCTATCGAGACGCCGGCGTCGACATCGATGCTGGTGACAATCTAGTCAAGGAAATTGGACCTGAAGCTAAGCGGACGATGCGTCCGGGAGCAGATGTAGCCTTGGGCGGGTTTGGAGGATTGTTTGACCTTCGTGGAGCCGGCTTTAACGATCCAATTCTGGTCGCCGCCACTGATGGTGTGGGCACCAAGCTGGAACTGGCACGATCGCTTGAAAGCTATCGCGGCCTTGGCGTTGATCTGGTTGCGATGTGCGTTAATGATCTGATTGCACAGGGTGCAGAACCACTGTTCTTTCTCGACTATTTCGCCACCGGCAAACTTGAAAGTGGCGTGGCCGCTGAGGTCATTGCTGGCATAGCCGATGGTTGTCTTGAATGTGAGGCTGCCTTGATTGGAGGCGAAACTGCTGAAATGCCAGGCGTGTACCCGCCAGGTGGTTTTGACCTCGCGGGATTTGCAGTTGGCGCGGCTGAGCGAGGCAACTTACTGTCTCGCCACATGCCTTCGGCAGGTAACATTGCGATTGCACTGCCATCCTCCGGCGTGCACGCAAATGGGTTCTCCCTTGTCCGAAAGATACTGGAGTTGACAGGCGCTTCACTCAACGAACCGCTTGCGGGACAGACCAAGACTCTTGGCGAACAGTTGCTGGAACCAACAAGGATTTATCACCAAGCAGCCAAGCTGGCAAAACAGACGGGCGGCCTGACGGGCATCTGCCATGTTACTGGTGGCGGATTAATTGAAAACCCACCTCGCGTTTATGGCGACGAACTTGCTTTGAAACTCGACTGTAAGAGCTGGCAGCTTTCTACTTTATTTCAATGGCTTCAGACAAGCGGCAAGATTGCAAATAATGAGCTCGCACGCACATTCAACTGTGGGATCGGGCTTCTTATGTTTGTTGAGGCGGACCGCGCAGAGGCTTGCCTGAATGCTCTTCACGAAGGGCCCGAGCCTGAAGCCTGGATAGCTGGTGAACTTTGCACCCGCAATGATCATGAGGCCGTTATTCTGGAAAATCAGGACAGCTGGACATCTGGCAACTGATGCGGCTTGCGATCCTTATATCCGGGCGTGGCAGTAATATGAGCTGTCTGGCTGATGCTATTGCCAGTTACCAGCTTGCTGCGGAGATTGTCCTTGTCGCAGCGAATAAGCGCTGTGCTGGAGTTGATGAAGCCACGCGTCGAAATTTGCCAACAGCCCTGATATCGCGGACTGATTTTGATAGTCGAGAAGATCAGGAACGGGCTCTCATTTCAGCAATTGAAGACAGCGGTGCTGATCTAGTGTTTCTTGCCGGCTACATGGCTATCCTGTCGCCATCCTTTGTGGCGCACTTTGCCGGTCGCATCATCAACATCCACCCTTCGCTCCTTCCCGCCTTCAAAGGACTGGACACGCATCAACGAGCCCTGGACAGCGGCGCAACTCGGCATGGTGCCACAGTACATATTGTCACGCCGGACCTCGATGACGGGCCCATCTGTTTGCAGGCAGGGTTAAACATAACCCAAGATGTAACTGCAGAAGCGCTTGCCTCTCAGGTTTTAGAACTGGAGCATGCTCTATATCCGTTCATTCTCTACGCCCTTTGCTGTGGTATTCTGACCATTAGCGAAGGTCAGCCGGAGTGGCACGGATCAAGCGAGGTTTTATGGTCAGCTCCAGCGCCAATCAGGACTGTATTGGATGAAACCATCATCTGGCCTGTCTCTGAGCAAAACAGGAATTGATTTCAGACCTGCCTTCGGCCATAAAACAGGCAGGTTTTGGCGATAAGCGGGGAGCTTTTCTTATGGATACCAGTGATTTTGACAAGCAGGCGCACTCACACCTGTCTTTCTACAGCAACTTTATGAATGCGTCGAAAATCGTTATCGGGCTGGTCATCCTGACATTGGTCGTGATGGCAGTCACTTTGCTTTAAGCGAAGGACGAACAAAAAAGGCGGGGCAATTGGCCCCGCCTTTTTTATATCTGGCGTTGAATATCAGCCAGCGATTTCACTGCCAGCAAAGAAGAATGCGATTTCTTCTGCAGCAGTTTCAGGTGCATCGGACCCGTGTACAGAGTTCGCCTCAATAGACTCGGCAAAATCTTTGCGGATGGTGCCTTCAGCAGCATCTGCCGGGTTCGTCGCGCCCATTACTTCGCGGTTCTTGGCAATTGCATCTTCACCTTCAAGAACCTGCAGTACGACAGGACCAGAGGTCATAAACGCAACCAGGTCATTGTAGAATGGACGTTCTGCGTGGACGGCATAAAATGCACGTGCTTCAGCCTCTGAAAGCTGTTTACGCTTTTGTGCAACGATACGCAGGCCTGCAGCCTCAAAACGAGCATTGATCTGCCCTGTCAGGTTACGACGCGTAGCATCGGGCTTGATAATGGAAAATGTTCTCTGGAGGGCCATGGTTAGCTCCCTATGACGGAATTTGGTGACGGAATGTTGCAGGCGGACGCTATTCAAGCCCGGCCTGTCCGCCGCTTTAATAGGG
Organism: Alphaproteobacteria bacterium; assembly: GCA_011524735.1. GTDB lineage: Bacteria > Pseudomonadota > Alphaproteobacteria > Puniceispirillales > Puniceispirillaceae > UBA8309. The sequence continues at coordinate 725 of WTJS01000110.1, read as the reverse complement.
CCTGCCGACGTTAGAGACAAGTCGAAAATCCAGACAGCATTTTGCCACTAAACATCTTTGGGACTATCGACGCTTTTCCCATTTCCCGGCATCGTCTTGAGCAAAATATCGCATCTCCAAATTGTCCCTGTTCCGCCACTCCTGCCATTGTGCTCTGGCTTGCGTAACCTGAGCTTCCGACCGACCATCAAACAAATTGAAAACACGTTCAAATTCAGTCATGTCGGCACGCTCAGCGCCATGCAGTAAAAACAGGAATTCAGCATCTAACGGGTTCGCTTCACTACCTGACACAACCCAGCTAGACGCATATTTTGCGCCCTTCGCGTCATCTAACCCATGGGGAAGCCATGACTCCGGGTCATGTGACCAAAGGGCTTCATCAATAGCCTCTGCCGCTGGCATTGGGCACTGAATTAAAGCCTTTTTGCCCGCGACATGTGTTTTCTTCAGTAGCGTAACAAGCGCGTCAGCCAGGTCTGATTGTGTCAGATGATAGAAATCGACTTGCGGCACGTATCTGCTCTAGTCAGCGCTATCGTTTGAAAGAGACACAGGCTCCCAGTCGTCAATCATACGGCTAAGAAGACGAACGCCATAACCCGTGCCGCCCTTGGGCACTGTCTTGGTGGCTTTGTCCGACCAGGCTTTGCCCGCAATGTCGAGATGTGCCCACGGTGTGTCAGTAACAAATTTTTCGAGAAAACATGCAGCAGTAATTGACC
>WTJS01000278.1 GCA_011524735.1 Alphaproteobacteria bacterium | reverse complement strand
GGCGGAACCGGGGCAATCCGGTATGCGCTTGGTGCGATCAAGAATGTTGGTGCGGAGGCGATGTCGCATCTTGTTTCGGAACGTAAGGAAAATGGTGCCTTTGAGGACCTTGGGGATTTTTTGAGACGGCTTCCGCGTGAAGCCAGCAACCGTCGCCAGATGGAACATCTTGTACGGGCAGGGGCCTTGGATTCTTTGCACCAGAACCGCCGCGAACTGCTAGAGAACATGGATGTGATGCTTGGGTTTGCCGACGCCTCCTGGCGTGACGCCCAGTCAAGCCAAGATAGTTTGTTTGGAGGAAGTGATGCGCTGGATAGCTCCATTCGGCTGAAATCATTCGACGACTGGAGTGGCATGGATCGTCTTCGCGAGGAGTTTGATGCTCTCGGCCTTTATCTGTCCGCTCATCCACTCGACGGCTATGCCAACCATCTTGCTAAACTGAAAGTTATTTCGGCCAATGCTATGGCGGAGATGATTGAAAGCCGGAATATAAAGCCACGCGTGAATTTGGCAGGATCGGTAACTTCCAAACAGGTTCGTATATCGCAACGTGGCAACAAGTTCGCCTTTGTTCAGTTCACCGATCAGACGGGGGTCTTCGAGGTGACCTTTTTCTCCGATATTCTGGCTGAAGCGCAGGAACTTCTCGATAGCGACATGCCGGTTTTGCTCAGCGCCAACCTGAAAATGGAGGAGAACGGCCCGCGAATAACGGCCGCGCGCGTGCAACTTCTTGATGATGCCATCGCCGCCTGGAATGGTGGGGTGGGTGTCTGGGTGCAGGACGAGCGTCCTCTGGAATCTCTCAAAGCGTTGCTGGTAGAAGATGGCCCGGGCCTGGCTGAAGTCAGACTGAAATTGACTGTCGATGATCACGAGGTAAGTGTCATGTTGCCTGGTAGGTTCAAGCTTAGTGGTGATGCCCGCCAGTCACTACGTCAGCTTCCAGGCGTCCTTTCGGTTCAGGACCTTTAATGGCGCCGCTCTCGGCTGGCTTTTGAGCTTGCTTTTCTGCCGGGCATTCGATAAACCACGCGCAATTCACACATGTGGGCGGGCGCCGCACGACAGCAGTTGAGCGGGGCCAATCCGGTGAGGGTCGGACGACCTTTCATTTCCCGCATGGAGGTTTAACCGGAGAACAGGAGTTTTACCATGTCTCTGCCAACATTCACCATGCGTCAGCTTCTTGAAGCAGGCGTCCACTTTGGCCACAGCACCCGTCGCTGGAACCCGCGCATGGAGCCGTTTATTTTCGGCGAGCGCAACAAAATCCATATTCTTGACCTGCAGCAGACTGTACCGATGCTGCATGCTGCCCTAAAGGCACTGAGCGATGTAACGTCGCGTGGTGGCCGTGTTCTGTTTGTCGGAACCAAGCGCGCAGCTGCTGACAAGATTGCTGAAACCGCACGCAACTGCGGTCAATACTACGTGAACCATCGCTGGCTCGGCGGCATGATGACAAACTGGGCGACTGTGTCTCAATCAATTCGTCGTCTTCGCGACCTTGAAGCTCGAATGGAAAGCGAGGAAGTCAACCAGCTGACCAAGAAGGAAATCCTGCAGCTGACACGTGAGCGTGATAAGCTTGAGCTCACTCTTGGCGGCATCAAGGAGATGGGCGGTCTTCCAGATATGCTTTTCGTCATCGACACTAACAAGGAGTCGATTGCCGTTGAAGAAGCCAATCGCCTCAACATCCCTGTTATCGCTATTGTTGACTCTAATGCGAAGCCAGAAGGTGTGGACTACATCATCCCAGGCAATGATGACGCGATGCGCGCTATCTCCTTCTATTGTGAACTAGCTCAGGCTGCCGTTCTCGACGGTCTGCAGACCGAAATGATGAAAACCGGTGGTGACGCTGGTGCAGCCGCTGAAGCTCCTGCCGAAGCTGCACTGGAAGCTCCCGCGGCGGTTGAGGAAGCTGCGCCAGCCGAAGCTGCTGCTGAAGCGGCTCCAGCCGCCGAAGAGGCACCAGCCAGCTAACTGGCGGTGTGCGATCGGATAGTGAATAACAGGCCGTCCCGACGTCGGGGCGGCCAAATCTGTAAAACGACCAAACAAATCTAACCACCTGATACGGGAACAGAACCATGAGCGTGACTGCTGCACTTGTGAAGGAACTTCGTGAAAAATCCGGCGCCGGCATGATGGATTGTAAAAAAGCCCTTGCCGAGACCGATGGCGATATGGAAGCTGCAATTGATTGGCTGCGGACAAAGGGTCTGGCGACAGCAGCGAAAAAGTCTGGCCGTGTTGCCTCGGAAGGCCTCGTCGCTTTCTCTGTTGATGGCACCACAGGCGCTGTTGTCGAGCTCAACGCCGAAACTGACTTCGTAGCGCGTAACACTGAATTCCAGGAGTTCGCATCAACTCTGGCGAGCTTGTCTCTTAGTGCAGACGACATTGACGGTCTGAGTGGCCTTGATTATCCGGGCACTGGCCGTAACGTCGCCGAAGAACTGACCCACAAGATTGCAACAATTGGCGAGAACATGTCGCTGCGCCGTATGGCCAAGCTTTCCGTCAATTCTGGTGCCATCGTGTCTTATATGCACAACGCTACTGCACCAGGTCTTGGTCGCATTGGTGTTTTGGTTGCGCTTGAATCAACAGCTGACGCGGGTGTTCTGGAAGGTCTTGGCAAACAGATTGCAATGCATATCGCGGCTACATCACCTGCAAGCCTGTCTATCGAGGATCTGGATGAAGAAGCCGTTGCCCGTGAGCGTGAAGTGCTGATCGAGCAGGCAAAAGCATCTGGCAAGCCACAGGAAATCGCCGAGAAGATGGTGCAGGGCCGGATGAAGAAGTACTATCAAGAAGTTGTTCTTCTTGAGCAGACATCTGTCATCGACGGCGAGACCCGGATTGCTGATGTGGTTGCGAATACAGGCAAGGAAGCTGGTGCAGACATTGCGCTGACTGCATTTGTTCGCTTTAATCTTGGTGAAGGCATCGAGAAAGAAGAGACCGATTTCGCTGCTGAGGTGGCGGCGCAACTGTCCTGACCCTGAATTCCGGAGGCTGACAATATGAGTGACGGTGGCAATGACGTCACGGGACACCGCTACAAGCGGGTTCTGCTTAAAATTTCTGGTGAATCGCTCATGGGCAAGCAGGCTTATGGCATTGACACAGAAATGGTTGCCACCGTGGCTCGCGAGGTGGGCAAGGTTATTGAGTCCGGCGTAGAGGTCTGCCTTGTCATCGGCGGTGGGAATATTTTCCGCGGTGTCTCAGGTGCTGCGGCTGGAATGGAGCGCGCCACTGGCGATTACATGGGCATGCTGGCAACCGTTATGAATGCACTGGCCATGCAAAATGCCCTCGAAACCTTGGATGTGCCGACACGGGTTATGTCGGCACTTCCCATTAGTGCGGTATGCGAGCCATACATCCGTCGCAGGGCGATGCGCCACCTGCAAAAAGGTCGTGTGGTTATTTTTGCCGCTGGTACTGGTAATCCATTTTTCACAACAGATACCGCTGCTGCACTGCGTGCCTCTGAAATGGGATGTGAAGCACTCCTCAAGGGCACCCGCGTTGACGGGGTCTATTCGGCGGACCCCGAAAAGGACAGCTCAGCAATCAGGTATGATACGCTGACATATCTTCAGGTTCTTTCCGAAGATCTCAAGGTCATGGATGCATCAGCGGTTTCGTTGGCACGTGAAAATGACATTCCGATTCTTGTATTTTCCATTGAGAATGCAGGTAGCTTTGAACGTGTTCTGCGCCATGAGGGCAAGTTCACTATTGTTCAGTAATGTAATGAAGCGTTTCGTGGCCTGCGGTGCCTCAATCGCATAACAAACCGCGTTCGCGGTAGAACAGGGAGACTGACAGATGTCAGACGTGGATCTTGATGATATCAAGCGCCGTATGGAAGGCAGCCTGAACAGCCTGAAAACTGAATTTATGGGTCTGCGGGCGGGCAGAGCGTCAACTGGCATGCTAGAGCCCATTATGGTCGACGCCTATGGGTCCAAGATGCCAATGACCCAGGTTGGAAATGTGTCAGCGCCTGAGCCAAGACTCCTGACTGTTACGGTCTGGGATGCGTCCCTCACAAGTGCTGTTGAAAAGGCTATCCGCGAGTCTGACCTTGGGCTTAACCCGATGGCAGAAGGCACCCTGATCCGGGTTCCTATTCCCGATCTCTCGGAGGAGCGTCGCAAAGACATGGTGAAAGTGGCTGGGCGCTATGCCGAGGCCGCCCGTGTATCTGTTCGTAACGTACGCCGCGATGGTATTGAAGCTGCGCGTAAGATGGAAAAAGATAGCGCCATTTCTGAGGATGAGCGTCGTGACCTTGAAACAAGCATCCAGAAGCTTACTGATGATCATGTAAAGCTTATCGACGATACGCTTGCCAATAAAGAAAAGGAAATCACTCAAGTTTAGAATTCTGACTGGACATTGAAGGATTGACTGAACGCTGCCGATGAAAACCACACCGCACCACCTTGCGATAATTATGGACGGCAACAGGCGCTGGGCGAAAAACCATCGCCTTGCCGCTTTGCGCGGGCATCAGCAAGGTGCGGAAACCTTGAAGTCCGTGGCACGCCATGCACATCAGCATGGTATCCGCTGGCTTACTGCGTTTGCTTTTTCCTTTGAGAATTGGAGTCGTCCTAAACCTGAAATTGATGGGCTTATGGCTTTGCTGCGTCGTTTTCTTGAAAACGATATTAGTGAATTGCACGAACAGAATGTGAAGCTTCGTGCTATTGGGGGGCGATCGCGTTTTGGCTCCAGACTGTCAGATCTTATTGATGATGCCGAGCAGCAGACAGCCGGAAATACTGGTTTAAACCTAACCTTGGCGCTAGACTATGGTGGGCGTCAGGAGTTGACCAATGCAGCCCGACAACTGGCCACAGAGGTGTCGCGCGGCATTATCAGGCCAGACGACATCAATGAAGATATGCTGAAATCGAGAATGGCGTCCGCAGCCTTACCAGAGATTGATCTGCTGATTCGGACTGGCGGCGAACAGCGTATCTCAAACTTCATGCTATGGGACATGTCATACGCTGAGTTGTATTTCTCACCTGTATTCTGGCCAGACTTTTCGACGGAAGATCTGGAGCTTGCCTTGAGCGAATTCGCAGGCCGTGATCGCAGGTTTGGTGGGGGTGACACTTCCGCTGACGCAGCAAATGTGATTGACGGTGTTGCGGCGTTGTCTCAAAAGCGTCGCCTGTCCTGATGGTAACAGCCGAACCAAAGCCGTCTGGCACGATGCTGCGCATTGTTGGGGCGTTACTCTTCGTTCCCATTCTGATTGCATTCTTGGTATCGCAAACAGCGGCACAATGGCTGCTCATGCCCGTTGCTGCTGTCATGGTTCTCGAATTTGCGACGATCGCCGGTTTGGCTTTACCATTGCGCGTTGCTTTGGTCGCGGATTTCGCTTTGTTTAGTCTGCCTGATCCTGTTTATCGGACAATGGAGACGACGGCAGGTATGGCGTTGTGGCCGTTTGTTATGGCACTTGCCGGTTTGGTTGTTCTGTTTGTCGCTGTAGCGGCGAAGCAACGTCTCATTGCGTTATTCATTGCGATTATGATTGGTTGTATTCTAGCAGCGCGCGGCGTTTTGGGCATGGAGAACGGGCATTATATTCTGGTGGCGTTGGCTGTGACGGTGGCCGCTTGTGATATTGCCGCCTATTTCATTGGCCGACATTTTGGAGGGGCACTTCTTGCCCCAACCATTAGTCCCAAAAAGACCCAATCCGGCGCTGTGGGCGGCTTGTTAGGAGCAATTTTTGCTGCGGTTGTTCTGTCTTTAGTAATGCAATTTTCTGTTGGAGCGGCGATATTGGTGGCGACCTGGATAGCTGTGCTGGCTCAGGGCGGAGACCTGCTGGAGTCGGCACTAAAGCGGCTCGCTGGTGTCAAGGACAGCGGTAGTATCATCCCTGGCCACGGCGGGTTTTTGGACAGGTTTGATGGATACCTTCTTACATTGCCAGCAGTCTATCTCTATTGTCTTGCTATCTGAGGACTGCGGCGACGATCGCCAACAATGACAGAGCGATGTAGGTTGGTGTGACAAAAAAGCTAACAATTCTTGGATCAACAGGCTCGATTGGAACGAGTACTCTTGCGCTCGTTGACGCTTGCCCAGAACAGTTTGAAGTTAGTTTCCTTGTGGCTGGGCACAATCATGAACTGTTGGCCGAACAAGCACTCAATTACCGACCTAAGGCAGTTGGGATAGCATCTGAAAATAGTGCTGCTCCTCTCCGTGAGGCTCTCACCGGCACTGGTATCGAAATTGTTGTTGGCGCCAATGACTGTGCGCGTCTGGCCGCTGAGCCAGTCGACGTTGTGGTGGCCAGCATTGTGGGCCTTGCTGGACTTCCTTCGGTGATAGCAGCTCTCGAAGCGGGCCAAACTGTTGCGCTTGCAAATAAAGAGTCCCTCGTGTCTGCCGGCGCTCTGGCAATGGGCATCTCTATGCGGAATAATGCGCGTATTCTTCCTGTTGATAGCGAGCATAGCGCCGTTTTCCAGTGCTGGATGGGGTGGCAGGGGCATGCAATACGCGGTGCAGGTGAGAATATCGCTAAAGCCATATCTATCAGCAAGATATGCCTGACAGCATCCGGTGGTCCATTCCGTGAGCGTGGCCTGTCGTCCTTTAAGGACATTTCGGTGGCCGAGGCGGTCAAACATCCCAACTGGTCTATGGGGCAAAAGATCTCAGTTGATAGCGCCACAATGATGAACAAAGGCTTGGAGGTCATTGAAGCAGCCTGGCTGTTTGATTTGCCGGAGTCAAAAATAGATGTTCTTGTTCATCCGCAGGTGGCCATTCATGGGATGGTATCGTTCCGTGATGGGTCAGTTGTTGGCCAGCTTGGAACGGCGGATATGAAATCCCCCATTTCATATGCCCTTTGCTGGCCAGACCGATTGAATTGGGATCCGCAGCCGCTTGATTTAGCATCGCTGGGCAGACTGGATTTTTATCACGTCGAGCCAGCAAGATATCCGTGTTTTTTTCTGGCACGAAAGGCCATTGCGGAAGGTGGCGTTATGCCGGCAGTGCTGAATGCGGCTAACGAAATTGCAGTTGGTGCCTTCCTTGCGGGGCAGATTAGGTTTACGTCAATTGCTCCGGTAGTTGAGGAAACGCTTTGCCGCACGCTGAGTGGTGATGTTCGCTCGCTCGATGCCGTACTTGCACTTGACAGTGCCGCCCGACATCAGGCCTCGATTATCTGTCAGAAAATGGCCACAGTTGAATAGCAGCGTTACGCTGCCCAAATGCCTCAATAATCCTCACTCCGACTAAAGAGAGATACCGTTTTATGCCCGAACTCAGTGCCATGCAGTTGATTATCGGCTTTCTGCTCTTGTTAACCCCAGTCGTGTACTTCCATGAACTGGGCCATTATTGGGTTGCAAGAAAAGCTGGCGTTGTAGTTGAGGTGTTTTCAATTGGTTTTGGGCCAGAAATTTATGGCTGGACGTCAAAAAAGACTGGTACCCGTTGGCGTATTGCGGCGATTCCACTTGGCGGATATGTTCGCATGCGCGGTGATGAAAATGAGGCCAGTCAAACCTCTGAAGCTGCCAAATCTGTACCCGGCAGCTTTGCTGGTGCTTCTCTCGGGTGGCGGATTGGCATCGTAGCCGCTGGCCCAATTGCTAATTTTATCCTCGGAATCGCTTTGTTTGCCTCGGTGTACATGACTGTAGGCAAGGTGTTCCTACCGGCGGAGATCGGTGAAGTGTTGCCCGAAACAGCAGCCGCTGAGGCGGGACTTCAACCAGGGGATATGGTTACCGATATC
>WTJS01000254.1 GCA_011524735.1 Alphaproteobacteria bacterium | reverse complement strand
GTATCCTGATCCGGAAAAAGGGTCAGGCGCAGTGAAAATAACGCCAGCCCACGACTTCAATGACTTTGAGGTCGGTCGTCGACACGATCTGCCACTGATCAATCTGATGACTGCTCAGGCGAAGATGGAAGTCATCCCGGAAATTCCAGAGAAATATCAGGGGATGGATCGTTATGAGGCTAGAAAACAGATACTGGCTGACCTGGAGGCTGAGGGCCTGCTGGAGCGCGAAGAGAAGGTTCTGAACAGCGTTCCCCATGGTGACCGGTCTGGTGTCGTGATTGAACCCTGGCTAATGGATCAGTGGTATGTGAATGCCGCTGAGCTTGCCAAGCCGGCCATTAAGGCTGTTGAGGATGGCAGGACGCGGTTCGTGCCGGAGAGATGGTCAAAAACTTACTTTGAATGGATGCGGAACATCCAGCCATGGTGTATTTCTCGCCAGCTCTGGTGGGGACATCGGATTCCAGCCTGGTACGGCCCTGACAATCATATTTTTGTGGAAGAAAATGAGGCTGCAGCCATGGCAGCCGCTGAGGCGCATTATGGTGAAGCCGTTGAACTGCGCCGAGATGATGACGTCCTGGATACTTGGTTTTCCAGTGGTCTGTGGCCGTTTTCAACCCTGGGCTGGCCTGATGAGACAGCCGATGTCAGCCGTGATCTAGCTCGTTACTATCCAGGTAGCGTTCTGGTCACAGGCTTTGACATCATTTTCTTCTGGGTTGCTCGCATGATGATGATGAGCATGTATGCCATGGACGGCGAAGTTCCTTTTAAGGATGTGTATATTCATGCTCTGGTCCGAGACGAAAAGGGCCAGAAGATGTCCAAGTCAAAGGGCAACGTCATGGATCCGCTTGATCTGATTGATCAGTACGGGGCCGATCCGCTGCGCTTTACCCTTGCCGCCATGGCGGCGCAGGGACGTGACATTAAAATGTCCACAACACGGCTTGAGAGTTATCGGAACTTTGCGACAAAGATCTGGAACGCGTGCCGGTTCCTTGAAATGAATGGTTGCACCAAGGGGGGGGCTGATTTTGATCTGTCTTCCGTGCAGGAGCCAGTCAACCGGTGGATCGTGGCCGAATATAATCAGGCCATCGCTCGCACAACGGCCGCCATTGAGAATTACCGGTTTAATGAGGCGGCAGACGCAATGTACAGCTTTGTCTGGCATTCCTACTGCGACTGGTATGTTGAACTGATCAAGCCACAGCTCGATGGGGATGCTATTGAGACGCGTGCAACCGCGGCAGCCATCCTCGAAGGATCGCTGCGCCTACTGCACCCATTCATGCCTTATCTGACCGAAGAGCTAAACGAAAAGATCTTTGGAAGCGCTGATATGATGATTAGTCAGAGTTGGCCCGCTGAGGTGGATCTGCCAGTCTCGGATGCGCCAGATGAAATTCGATATTTGATTAATCTTATCAGTGAAATCAGATATATAAGGTCTGAAATGAATGTGCCACTATCAGCCAAACCAGTGTTGCAAACCCGGGGTGCCTCTGAACTTCAGACGCGGTCCATGGATGGGAATATGGCTGCCTTGTTGCGTCTTGCCCGCCTTGAGAGTATTGCCGCGGTAGACGCGTTTGAAACAGGCACTGCCCGCGGTACGGTTGATGGCGCGGATATTGGTCTGCCACTTGCCGGCATCCTCGATCTTGGTGCTGAAAGACAGCGTCTGGAAAAAGCCATAGCTGGCGTGGCCAGTGAGATCGACAAGATTTCACGCAAGCTTGATAACCCAGGTTTCATCGCAAAAGCCCCGGAAGAGGTTGTCGAAGAAAACCGACGCCGCCTTGAGGAAGAAACCACGCGCCGTGGCGCACTTGAGGCTGCATTGGCCCGCCTCGGATAGGGTGAAGAAAATGACGCAGGCAAGCCAGTTAACATTGGTTTTGCGCCGGGATACGAAGCTGTCCTAGACTGCGATTGCCAAAACAGGACCGTAAGACAGAGAATAGGATCGATAGTTCGATGAAAAATTCAAAGACAGTACTTATTGATAACAACCCTGGCCGGAATTCGCAGACCTTTGGCGTTGCGCGCGAACTAGGTACGTCTGTCGATTTGATCCATGAACCGTCCGTTGGTGTGGTTGGCACAAAGGGTGATTCCCAGTGCTATATCGGCGTAAGCCAGAAGGTAAACACGATCCATGATGCGCTTCGTGATGCCATTGGTACCGAAGGTGACAAGATGTCAATGCGCCTTGTCCAGCCGGAATTCACGATTGCGACTTCTGATGGTATCCGCAATGGCACCAAGGAAATGCGCTATTCTCTCATTGGACGTGAAGTGACCAATGACTCGCTTTGTGAACATCTCAGCGCGTCAGGCCTTGAGGGTGTGATTGCAGTGGTGGCTTGCGACAAGCCGCCGGTGGGAACACTGGCTGCGGTGCTGGAACATAACCGTCCGGCAATTATCATGTCTGATGGATCCATTCGCCCGGGCACGGACTCGGCAACAGGCAACCCAATTGACATTGTTAGCAGCTACCAGATTGCTGGTAGTGACGATGAAGAGATGAAGCGTCGTATCGCCATGGAAGCATGCCCAGGTTACGGCAGCTGTGGTGGGATGTTCACCTATAATACCATGCAGACGTTCATTGGTGTTGTCGGCATGCAACCGCTCCACATGGTGTCACCCGCATCTCAGGATGAACGCCGCTTGAACGAATTCCCGGCTCAGCTGGTCAGTTATCTTGGCAATATGATATCCAAAGACATCAAGCCTCGTGACATTGTTACAAGTGAGTCGATCCGCAACGCCATCATTGTTGCTATGTCAGTTGGTGGATCGACCAATGTTATGCTGCATGCCCCTGAAATTGCGCGGGCAGCAGGCTACGCCAACTTCACCCGCGACGTTATGAGCGCAGAAGAATTCAACCATCTGTCCGAAAATGTTGTGCCAGTGATCGTGGATGCCCGCCCATTTGGTCAGTATTCGATGGTAGATATTGACGCCAAAGGTGGTGTGCAGGTGTTTGTACGTGACCTGCTTGAAGCTGGCTTGTTGAATGGCGACACTCTGACCTGTACTGGTGAGACACTTGGTGAGCAGATAGAGCGGCTGAACCCGCCAGCCCCAGACGGCAAGGTGGTTTATCCTGTTTCCACACCTTACAAGCCGACAGGTGGCCTGCGTGTTCTTGGTGGCAATCTGTCCCCAGAGTTCAGTGCTGTGCTGAAGCTGGCAGGGGTTGAGGGTGGCCTAGAAAACAATGTTTTCAACGGCAAGGCCCGCATTTTTGATGGCGAACAAAAGCTTCTTGAAATGCTGGATACCAATCCAGACCAGCTTGAAAATGGCGACATGGTCATCGTTCGCTATGAAGGTCCTGTTGGCGGCCCGGGCATGCCGGAGATGCTTGATTCCACATCCCGCCTAACAACCATCTGCCGTGAAAAGGGAATCGTTGTTGGTCTGATGACAGACGGTCGCTTCTCAGGTGGTTCGGTAGGGCTGGTGATTGGCCATGTTGGGCCAGAGGCGGCTGTTGGCGGTCCGATTGGTCTGCTGGAAGATGGCGATGACATCATCGTTGATCTAAACGTCAATCAGGTTAACTGTCCGCAGCTGGATGATGAGTCCATTCTAAGCGCCCGCAAAGCGGCCTGGGACGCCGACGTTGCCGCACATAACGGCATTCACCCGTCAGTTGGCTTTGCTAATACTCGCTTGTTGAACCGGATGCGGTGTTCGGCGGTTTCGGCAGTGCAGGGGGCTGGCATGCATCCAAACGGTCAGCTTTGGGTGAATGAGCCGCGCGACCCGCTGGCAAAGGACTTTACGCCAAGCAACAAACACAAATAAGCATCATTGGCGTGATACACGAATTGCCGGCCTGACGGGGAAACCTGTCAGGCCGTTTTCATTTTTGATTAGTCTTTGAGCTCTACCCAGACCGGGGTGTGATCAGATGGCTTTTCAAGCCCACGTGGCCCTTTGTCAACGCCTGCTGATGTCATTTTGTCAGCGGCTTCTGGTGACAGCAGAAGATGGTCGATGCGGACACCATTGTCTTTCTGCCATGCGCCTGCCTGATAATCCCAGTAGCTGTAGATCACATCCTGCGGATATGCCGCACGAATGGCATCAACATAGCCATCATGGCAGATGCGGAAAAAAGCTGCTCTGGTCTCGTCGCGGGTGAGGGCGTCACCTTCCCATCCCGCGGGATCGTAACAGTCAATATCGTGCGGAATGACATTGAAATCACCACCGAGAATGACGGGCACTTCACTAGCCATCAAATAAGACGCACGAGCCCGCAGCCTGTCCATCCAGGCGAGTTTATAGTCAAATTTCGGGCCAGGAGCCGGATTGCCATTGGGAAGGTAGATGGTGGCGACGCGCACTCCATTGATTGTCGCTTCCATGTAACGGGCCTGCTCGTCGTCATTGTCGCCTGGCAGTCCGCATGCAACCTCGTCAATGTCAAAGCGAGACGCGATAGCAACACCGTTGTAACTTTTCTGGCCATGGAAGGCGACGTTCCACCCGATGTCTGCATACAGATCGGTCGGAAAATTAACATCCTGCGTCTTTGTCTCCTGGATCAGAAGCACGTCAGTGCTGCCGGCTCTCAGATAATCAAGGATGTGTTCCTGCCGAGCCTTGGCAGAATTTACGTTCCAACTGGTAATGCGCATCATAAAGCTCAGACGGAAAAAGAGGTGCCGCATCCACAGGATGCGGTGGCGTTGGGGTTGGTAACTGAAAAATACGACCCCATCAGGTCCTGAACATAATCGAGTTCGGCATTGTCAACGAGTTCCAGCGACATTTCGTCGATGACGACTTCCACGGCATGACTTTCGAAGCTGAGGTCATCCTGCCCTCGTTCGGTGTCGATGCTAAACTCATACTGGAAACCGGAGCACCCTCCACCATTTACGGCAACGCGGAAAAAACTCCCGACTGGCTCAGCCTCAAGCATGGCCTTAATACGCGACGCTGCGTTCACGCTGAGACCAAACTGACCGGTGGTCGAAGTTGCGATTTCATCCATGGCTTAGCAATCCCCTTTGCTATGACATCATATGATTGTTCATGGTCGCAAATCAACATGGCCCGATGTGGTAAAGATGCGCAGGATCAGCGGCTGAATATAATTGAGAAAACCTGGATGACAGCTTACATTGAAAGCCACCTGACCACCGCCTGAAAGGCGCCAGACCGTGACAGTCCCTGACATGGATTCTCGAACAGAATCAAGGCAGCTTTCCATATATGCGTGTCACGGACCGGCCAGTCGAGGACGCTTGCACGATGAAGGTGGCGCCACGGCGGATATTAGCCACCTTGCTGCACGTACACCCTTTCAGCGCGATCGCGATCGTATTCTGCATTCGGCGGCATTTCGCAAGCTCAAGCACAAGACCCAGGTTTTTGTCTATCATGAGGGGGATTATTTTCGAACCCGCATGACGCATTCCATTGAGGTTGCGCAAATTGCAAGATCAATGGCGCGTGCGCTCAGCCTGAATGATGATCTGGCAGAGGCGGTTGCGCTGGCGCATGATCTCGGTCACACGCCATTTGGCCATGCTGGTGAGGACGCGCTAAGTGGCGCTATGGGTCCCTATGGCGGCTTTGATCACAATGAACAGACCGTTCGCGTTCTGACTATCCTTGAACAGCGCTATGCCGGCTTTGACGGGCTCAATTTGACATGGGAGACAATGGAAGGTGTCACCAAACATAATGGGCCTGTCACAAACGAAGCTGTGATCAGGCCGGCGATTTTTGAGATAGATCAGGCGTTGGGGCTGGACCTGACAACCCACGCATCGGCAGAAGCCCAGCTTGCCAATCTGTCAGATGATATCGCCTATTTATCACATGATTTCGATGATGCCTTGCGGGCTGGTCTATTTGGCTTTGATCAGATAGCGGATTTGCCTCAAGTGGGCCAAATTCTGCGCGAGATTGATCGGATCTACGGGCGGGTGCAGGTGGGAAGGCTGACCCATGAACTTGTCCGTCGCCTGATCACGGTGTTTGTCAGTGATCTGCTCCAACAATCCGCTGCCAATATCGCTTCGTTAAGCCCAAAATCTGCTGACGATATCCGCCATGCAGGCCAACCCATTATTGCCTTTAGCGATGCCATGGCCAGAGACCTTGAAGTAATCAGAAGCTTTCTCTTCCAGAATATGTGGCGACATTACAAAGTGAATCGAATGACCAGCAAAGCGAAACGGGTGGTGACAGATCTGTTCAACTTGTTTATGTCCGAGACCAATACGCTTCCGCATGAATGGCAGGCTATGGGGGACGCACCGATTGCTGAGCTTGGCGATGCTGCGCGCGCCAGAATTATCGCTGATTATATTGCGTCTATGACCGACCGCTACGCTATCGTTGAACATGAACGGCTCTTTGAGCTTGGTCCGATTTTGAGATAAAAATGAATATTTTCAAATTCTTCGAAAATGAATTTAACAAAATAGTCGAATCACAGAAGGCTGCTGGTAGTCTTCCGGCCGAACTGGACTTAAGCCGTGTCGTATTTGAATTGCCGCGTGATGCCTCTCATGGAGATCTGGCTTGTAATGCTGCGATGGTGCTTGCCAAGCAGGCAGGCGCTAAGCCACGCGATCTGGCTGATGGGTTTAGCACAGAACTGGCCAAGATTGACGGCGTCACAAATGTAGAAATTGCAGGTCCAGGGTTCATTAATATTTCTGTCGAACCTCGCCTGTGGGCCACTGAGCTCGACGCGGTGATCGCCGCTGGCACTGAATATGGTCGCAACGATAGTGGCGGCGGTCAGCTTGGGTTCTTCTTCGCGGATAAAGCGGAGTTCAGGCATTTCTCGACCGGCTGTCCAAAGTGAGTGGAACGCGGCCGCAAGATCCATCAGGTAAAACGCGATCCGGTGCGGTTCATGGGCATTTGCCGCAGACACGACAAGCTTTGGCCAGCTAGCAATCTGACGTATCACCGCCATTTCAGCTGGATGCGTAAGCTGGTCGAGCGCAGCCTCCACCTCGTCAGACGCCTTTGCTTGCCTCAATACCGATGATGCCCGCGCATGCGCATACTGCACATAGAACACAGGGTTATCACGAGACTGTTCCGTGACCTTGGCGTAATCAAAATCAAGAGTCTGATCGCTTCTCCGCGTCAGCATGATGAACCGGATGACATCCGCGCCGACGGCATCAATAACATCGCGAACAGTGACAAACGTGCCCGCACGTTTTGACATTTTGACGGGGTTACCATTTTCCATCAGGTTGACCAGCTGGCATAGACGGATGTCGAGCATGTCTTTCTGTCCAGACAGCGCCTCAACGGCTGCTTTCATCCGTTTCACATATCCGCCATGGTCTGCGCCAAAGATATTGATCAACGGGCCGCCGGTGCGATCAAGCTTGTCCATATGGTAAGCGACATCACTGGCAAAATACGTCCAGCTACCATCTGATTTCTGTAGTGGCCGGTCCGTATCATCACCAAAGGCGGATGCCCGGAACAATAGCTGTTCACGCGGCTCCCAATCTTCAGGCTCTTTACCTTTTGGTGGTTCAAGAACCCCCCGATAGACATGCCCCTGCTCCTGAAGACGGTCGATGGCGCTCTGTACTGCGCCTGACTCAACCATGGCTCGCTCAGAGGAAAAGCGGCTCATGTCGATCCCCAGGCCCTTCAGGTCATCTCGGATACCATCCATGATCGCATCAATGGCAAAACTGCGAACCTGCGGCAGCCAGTCTGCCTCTTCTAAATCTCGAAGAGACGCTCCATAAGCATCGGCCAGTGCCTTACCAACATCGATAAGGTAGGCGCCCGGGTACAGGCCAGATGGAATCTCGCCAATATCGTCGCCAAGCGCCTCGCAGTATCGCATAA
>WTJS01000094.1 GCA_011524735.1 Alphaproteobacteria bacterium | reverse complement strand
CCGGACGGCAGCTTTGAACATCAGTCAACCTGGCCGATGATCAGGGAGGCGTTTGTGCCGCCAAATCCAAAGGAATTCGACATTGCATTGCGAACTTCGCGCTTTCGTGATTTCAGCGGGACAAGATCGAAATCTGCAACGGCATCTTCTGGGTCTTCAAGATTCAGCGTAGGAGGCAGATTACCAGTTTCTATTGTCTTGATTGAATAAATCGCTTCAATCGCACCTGCGGCACCCAGCAAGTGCCCGGTAGCACTCTTGGTCGATGACATTGATACGTTACCAACAGCGTCTCCAAGAAGGCGCCGCACGGCCCCAGCCTCAATCAAATCGCCAAGCGGCGTGGATGTACCATGCGCATTGACATAGTCGATTTCTTCAGCCGTTATTCCAGCGCGTTTCAATGCTGCCTGCATTGCACGGAAACCACCATCACCATCTTCTGCTGGCGCTGTAATGTGATAGGCATCGCCAGACATGCCATAGCCTTTGACTTCAGCATAGATCTTCGCACCGCGTGCACGGGCATGCTCGAGCTCTTCTAGAACGACAACACCGGCCCCTTCCCCCATGACAAACCCGTCACGTCCCTTATCCCATGGACGAGAACCTTTCTGTGGATCGTCATTATAAAGCGTTGAAAGTGCACGGGCAGCGGCGAAACCAGCCATACCGATACGACATACGGCAGCCTCGGCACCGCCAGCCACCATGTCGTCGGCGTCATCCAGCGCAACCATGCGTGCAGCGTCCCCAATCGCATGCGCGCCCGTTGAACAGGCGGTTACAACAGCATGATTTGGGCCGCGGAATCCATATTTGATAGACACATGGCCTGACACAAGGTTGATCAAAGAGGATGGAATGAAAAACGGACTGATCTTGCGCGTACCCCGCGCATTCATAAGCTGGTCAGTCTGAACAATCGTGTCCAAGCCGCCAATTCCCGATCCGATCATCACCCCTGTGCGGTTCTGCGATTCCCGATCTTCAGGCATCCAGCCTGAATCCTCAACGGCAAGTTGCGCTGCTACATTGCCGAACTGGATAAACCTGTCCTGACGCCGCTGTTCACGGGGCTCGATAAAATCGTCCAGATTGAGACCGCCTTCGACGTCAGGTCCTGGGACCTGACCCGCAATCTGGCAGGCAATATCTTCAACTTCAAAATTCGTAATGCGGCCGATACCGCTTTTTCCAGCCAGAATTTGAGACCAGTTGTGGTCCACACCCACGCCAAGTGGAGTGACCATACCAAGACCAGTGACAACTACGCGACGCACGCTCTTCTCCTGCTCTGGGAAACCAAGATGTCAAAAATAAGCCAGCCCCCGACATAGGTCTACCACGAAGGTGCCTTTTCGGGGGCCGGAAACAGCTAAAAAGCTGAATTAGGCAGCGTTTTCTTCGAGGAAGGAAACGGCGTCTTTAACAGTCAGGATGCGCTCGGCAGCGTCGTCCGGGATCTCTACGCCGAACTCTTCTTCAAATGCCATGACCAGCTCGACGGTGTCGAGGCTGTCGGCTCCGAGATCGTCGATGAAGCTCGCACCGTCGACGACCTTTGCTGCGTCAACGCCAAGATGTTCCACCACAATGTTACGAACACGATCTGAAATATCGCTCATTTTTGCCCCCTGAGAGAAGGTTGAAAATACCCCGGTCTGGGGCCCAGAAATTCTGATTTGGCGGCAGATAACACAGTTTTCTGACCTGCGCTACCCTTAATAAGCCTAGACCATTATGCTCCCAGTATGTGCAGCCTGGCTGAAGCCTGCACCGGAAGCTAAACAGCTCCGTTAAAGCATGGCCATGCCGCCGTTTACGTGAAGTGTCATGCCTGTGATATATGACGCCTCATTACTCGCAAGGAAAGAAACAGTCGCCGCCACTTCTTCCGGCGTACCAAGACGCCCCATCGGCACACGGCCAAGCAAAGCCTCACGGGCAGCTTCAGGCAACTCATCTGTCATCGGCGTTTCAATAAAGCCGGGCGCAACAGCGTTTACAGTAATTCCACGACTTGCCACTTCCGCTGCAAGCGACTTACCAAATCCTATCATGCCAGCCTTGGCAGCTGCATAATTGGTTTGGCCCGGGTTCCCGGTAACGCCGACGATAGAGGATATTGCAATAATTCTACCATGGCGAGCCTTCATCATGCTGCGAAGGGCACTGCGAGCAATGAGCATGCTGGCGGTCATATTGACTTCCAAAACAGCATCCCACTCTTCATCTTTCATACGCATGGCAAGATTATCACGGGTAATGCCAGCATTATTCACCAGGATAGAAACCGGACCACCAGCAGCTTCAGAAGCCGCTTCAACAAGGCCGGCAGCTTCTTCGCGCACAGAAAGGTTTGCCGTCACCACATGTGTGCGATCGCCTAACTCAGCCGCAAGCTCAGCGAGCCGCTCGGCGCGAGTTCCATGCAGCACAACCACAGCTCCCTGACTGTGGAGAGCACGTGCGATACATGCCCCAATGCCACCGCTGGCTCCCGTGATCAGGGCAACATTACCAGTAAGGTCAAACATCAACTCGCTCCTTGTTCAAAATGATCGTCTTAATTCGGAGTTAGACCACAAAAAACGCAGGTCGCCTGCGCTCACTTTGCGCGCATCACCGCCCCGCCCAAAACTACAAGTGGGCCAGAACGCTGTCTAGATCGTCTGCCGTGTCAAAATTCACAATCACGGCATCATCAAGTGTACGCTTGACAAGACCTGACAGTACTTTACCGCTGCCAATCTCAATGAAATGCGTGACGCCATCAGCAGCAAGAGCCTGCAATGTTTCCCGCCAACGCACCCGGCCAGTGACTTGTGTGACCAGATTTTCGCGGAGAGCCGTTGCCTTTGTCTCTGCGGCAGCTGTCACGTTACAGAATACGGGCACAGCAGCATCGGACATGTCAGCCTCGGCAAGAGCGGCCGCCATAGCTTCAGCCGCTGGCTCCATCATTGAACAGTGGAATGGCGCACTGACTGGCAATTTAATTGCCCGACGAATTCCGCGTTCCTTCGCAGCCTCAATTGCATGATCAATTGCGGCTGCGGCACCGCTGACAACGATCTGCCCTGGAGCATTGTCATTGGCAAGCTGAACAACACCACTTGCACTGGCCTCCGCCACGATTTCATCAATGACGGCTTCTTCCGCGTTCAAAATGGCTGCCATGGCGCCCTGTCCGGCTGGAACAGCACTCTGCATGCTGTCACCACGCAAGCGAAGCAGCCGTGCCGCATCGCCAACATTCAAAGTACCGGCAGCGCAAAGCGCTGAATATTCTCCGAGAGAGTGACCGGCAACATAACTTGCAAGCTCAGAAGCTGACTTGCCGGTTTCGGACTGCAGCACCGCCAGCGCGGCCATTGAAGAGGCAAAAAGAGCGGGTTGAGCGTTGCGGGTTAAACGCAAATCATCTTCCGGTCCATTCTGCATGAGTGCGAACAGATCTTCACCGAGGGCATCATTGACTTCTTCAAATATTGCGCGAGCAGAAGCATAGCTCTCGTTCAGAGATCCCCCCATGCCAACAGCCTGTGACCCCTGTCCCGGAAACTGAAACAGAATTTTCGATGCCATGTGTTACCTCTCCCTAAGAGCTTCGTGGCAATAGCAGAACGCTGAGCATCCCAGGCTCTCGCTTAATCTGAGCCTCAAAACCGATGCAGACCTATTCCATATCTCGGTGATTGCGTCAATGACCGCCTATTCTGGCAAAATTGTGGATAATCCGGCACAGACTAATCACTTGCACAACCGCTGACTTCGTGTATGTTGCGCCCACGGCACCAAGGCAAATGCTCCGGTCCCGTTTACATCACTGAAACAATCCTTGCCGGGAAACCGGTTGGTCCGCGGACGTTGCACTGAGCACGCCACGGACAGAAAGCCAGAAGGAGTTACGCATGCGCTTGTATGAAAGCGTCTTCATTGCGCGCCAGGATATTTCGTCCGCACAGGTCGAAACAATGGCCGATGAATTCGCCGGCATTATCACCAACGCCGGTGGCAAAATTCACAAAAAAGAATATTGGGGTCTGCGCTCTCTTGCCTATCGGATCAAGAAGAACCGCAAAGGCCATTACATCATGTTCAACCTTGAGACAGATTCTGAAACCCTCAAGGAATATGAGCGGATTATGGGGCTGAACGAAGATGTTCTGCGTTTCATGAACATCCGGATCGAAGAAGTTGAAGAAGGCCCTTCGATCATCATGCAAAATAAGGGTGAGCGCAGCGAGCGTGGTGACCGCGGCGACAGAGGCGACAGAGGCGACAGAGGCTCGCGCCCACCTCGCCAGGATGCTGCCGAAGCCAAGCCCGAAGCATCTGAACCAGCTGCAGACGCAGCCAGCGAGGAGTAGATCATGACGCAACTCGAAATCAAACGCGAAGCCGTTCGCAAGCCGTTTGGCCGTCGTCGCAAGTCGTGCCCTTTCTCCGGCCCGAATGCACAGGTCATTGACTATAAAGACACCAAGCTTCTTGGTCGCTACACCTCCGAGCGTGGCAAGATTGTGCCATCACGGATTTCGGCTGTATCCGCAAAGAAGCAGCGTGAACTTGCTGTTGCCATCAAGCGGGCACGTTTCCTCGCTCTGATGCCATATGTAACGTCGTAACGCTACCGAACGGAAGGAGACCAAAATTATGGAAATCATTCTGCTCGAACGCGTTGAAAAGCTCGGCCAGATGGGTGACGTGGTAAAAGTAAAGCCAGGCTATGCCCGCAACTTCCTGTTGCCACAAGGTAAAGCCCTTCGCGCCAACAAGGCCAACCTTGAGCGTTTCGAAAGCGAAAAGTCGCAGCGTGAAGCCACTAACCTGGCACAGCGTTCAGAAGCCGAGGCCGAAGCTGGCAAGATGGAAAATCTCGCCGTCAGCATGGTGCGTGCCGCCTCTGAAATGGGTCAGCTCTTTGGATCGGTTACGTCCCGTGATATCGCCGATGCCGTGACAGACGCCGGCTTCACCATCAACCGTAATCAGGTGTTGATGGAAAAGTCGATCAAGACGCTCGGCCTGCATGATACGCGTGTCCGGCTTCACCCTGAAGTCACGATTACAGTCACTGTCAACGTTGCACGTTCGCTGGATGAAGCGAAGACCCAGCTAGAGACTGGTGTAGCTGTTACCGGCATGATCGACGATGACGATGACGACATTGAAGATGATTACGCCCCAGCCACACGCGAAGAGGCCCCTGCTGAAGAGGCAGCCGCCGAAGAAGCATCAGCGGAAGGCGATGAGGCCTGATCATTCTGATCAATTAACAGATTGAGAAAAGCCGGGATCATTCCCGGCTTTTTTTATGTCTTTGTTGGACGTGCAAAAGTTATCCACAGGAAATACCAAATTTAACCTCTGTTTTCCCCCATCTTAACATGCGGCCTTTTCCAGAGCTTTTGGTACGGTGGGGCATGTCCGAAGATACATCCAACATCGAAACGTTTCCTCGCGCTGCCGACCCGTCCGCCGGACTTGGTGCAACGCGTCAAATGCCCAACAATCTACCTGCCGAGCAGAACCTCCTTGGTGCCCTGCTTCTCGACAATGATGTGATGGAACGCATTGATGACAGATTGCGGGCCGAACATTTCTACGATCCACTTCATGGCCGTATCTTTTCAACAATGATGCGACTGATTGATCGGGGTCAGCTTGCAAACCCGGTGACACTGAAGAGCTTCTTTTCAGGAAGCGACGAATTTCAGGATGGCGGGATCGAGGAATATCTTGGTGAACTAGCAGATGGCGTCATTAGTATTGCGCAGGCCCCTGACTATGCGCAGACCATCTATGAGACCCATCTACGACGCGAACTGATCAGAATTGGCGATGAGGTCGTCAATGACGCCAGCCATCCTGATGTTGACCTCACGGCCACAACCCAGATTGAAACTGCCGAAGCCAAACTCTTCCAACTTGCTGAAACGGGCGAAGCCGGTGCAGGTCTTAAGGGATTCGACAGTGTCATGGCGGCGGCCATCAATCAGGCCAACATCGCGCGGAAAAGTGACGGAAATCTGTCGGGGTACAGCACCGGTCTGACTGATCTGAACAACCTGATGGGTGGGCTTCACAAATCTGACCTTGTCATTTTGGCGGGACGCCCTGCCATGGGTAAATCTGCGCTTGCCGCAACCATGGGTTTCCACACCGCTACAACCACACGCACTGGTGAAGTTGCTGCGCCCGTAGCTTTTTTCTCGCTGGAGATGGCCGCCGAACAGCTTGGAACGCGTATTCTGAGTGAACGGGCCCGCGTTGATTCAAACAGTATTCGTCAGGGACAGCTTGATGGTGAAGAGTTCGATCGACTGGTTGAAGCCAGCAATGATCTGTCAACTGCCCCATTCTATATCGATGACACCCCATCCCTGTCAGTATCACAGGTTGCCAGTCGCGCACGCCGAATGAAAAGAATGGGCGGCTTAGGGCTCATCATTGTTGATTACCTTCAGCTTCTGGCAGCGCAGCTTGGCGTGCGCCCAGAGAACAGGGTACAAGAAATTTCCAATATTTCACGCGCCCTGAAGGGAATGGCGAAAGAGCTGGATGTGCCTGTTCTGGCTTTGTCGCAGCTGTCTCGCGCAGTTGAACAGCGTGAAGACAAGCGCCCCACCCTTGCTGACCTCAGAGAATCAGGGTCGATCGAGCAAGATGCCGATGTCGTGTTGTTCGTGTATCGCGAGGAATACTATCTCAGCAAAAAAGAGCCGGAGCGGGACCTCCGTGAATCAGAAGAACAGTTCAACATTCGCAATGATGCTTATATGGCGAAATTACAAGCCGCTGAGAATAAGGCAGAAATCATTGTGGCAAAGCAACGTCACGGTCCCACCGGCGTTGTGAATGTGCATTTTGAAAAGCGTTTCACCCATTTCAGCGACCTCACCGATACAGGCTCGCTTCCTGAAGGGTTCTAAGGCTATGAGCCGACAGATGAGCGCATCCAGCGGCGCTGACAGCCTCCTGACAATCGACATCAGCGCCATCGTGGCAAACTGGAGAACCCTTGATACCCGATCGGGAACCTCTACGGAAACGGCAGGTGTTGTAAAGGCAGATGCCTACGGGCTCGATGCTACCCAAATCGCACCCCAACTTGCCGCCGCCGGCTGCCAGACCTTTTTTGTGATGTCACTGGCCGAAGCAGTCACCCTGCGAACAAGTTTAGGGCAAGCAGGACATGGAACAGCACGTATCCTGACATTGAGCGGCTGTCACAAGGGGCAAGAGGCTGATTTCATACATCATGACATCATGCCTGTGATCAATAGTCTGCAACAGGCTGGCAGGCTGGACACCTTTGCACGCGAGACCGGCAGCAAGATATCTGCAGCGCTCCATTTTGATACTGGCATGTCCCGACTTGGACTGGATGCTCAGGAAACTGACTGGATCATCGACCGTATGGCGGATGATCATAACGCCTTCGCCGGGCTGGATTTCCAGATCGTGATGAGCCACCTGACATCCGCCGAGGATACTCTGGATGACGCTAACCAGGTACAGCTGGACCAATTTCAAAGAATCAGAACCTTTTTTCCTCAAGCTACCGCCAGCCTTGCAAATAGCGGTGGCATCCTTCTGGGGAAAGCATTCCACCAAGACCTCACACGCCCCGGCATTGCGCTGTACGGCCTGCATCCTGCCGACACAAATGATGACATCGGTGTTGGGCCTGATGCTGGACTTCTTAAGCCAGCCGTAACGTGGCAAGCCCGGATTCTGCAGCTTCGTCAGGTGAGTGCCGGTGATAAGGTTGGGTATAATGGCACCCATCAGATGACACGTGATGGCCAGATCATGACGCTTGGCGTTGGATATGCAGATGGCTACCCCCGGGCGCTTGGCAACCGGGCAAAGGTGGTGGTGGCTGGGCGTGAAGCTCCGGTCGTTGGACGGGTGTCCATGGACAGCATAACCGTAGAC
>WTJS01000176.1 GCA_011524735.1 Alphaproteobacteria bacterium | reverse complement strand
TCCGTATATTGCTCAGGAAAGGGGACACCTGGCACGAGCGCGTAATTGGCTACCTTGTATCCCCGATGCGCAAGATACATTGACGTTGGTGTTTTCGATGTGCGCGACACCCCAACGAGCAAAATATCGGCGTCATGAAGTTCATTCATATTCAGCCCGTCGTCATGGCGCACCGCGAAATCCACCGCCGCCATGCGATTGAAATAGGCCGTGTCAAGCTGGCGCTGGCCACCAGGGCGATTGCGAGATGGCTGGCCAAGGACCTGACCCAGCAAATCAACAACAGGATCAAGAACCGACACATGGGGAATTCGTTTTTCAGCGCAGCGACTTTCAAATTCCGCCCGCAGATCCGCATCAACCACACTCATCAACAGCACACCGGGGTTTCTCTCCAAACCTGCAAACACTGCGTCAACATGGTTCTGGCTGCGCACAAGCGTCCACACATGTTCAGTTGTTCGGACATTGGGAAATTGTGCGATACAGGCGCGGGCAATCTGATGCACGGTTTCACCAGTGGAGTCAGATACTAGGTGGACGTGAAGAAGCGTGTCAGTCATGGTGCCAAATTAGGGTTTGGATGCATTTCTGTCACGACTTTTCATTCTGTGAATTCATTAAGGGCTGTGAACTAACTGCGGGCCAAAAAAGGTGAAATGGGGATTATTTTGGAGGCATCCTCTCAAACAGCAACTGACGCAGTTTCTTCAGAAATCTATCCCCTTGTGGGAATCCAACACTGACAAAGCAGAGTGTTATGGGCATAAACTGGCAAATTGCTCATTTGACGCAGTTTTTTTGCCTTGTTCGTACAGTATGATTTGGGGATAAGCTGTGAATAAAGCTGTCATTGCAGTTTTCCACTGACCCCTACAACTCTCAACAACCTTTATATAAACATATATATATAGAATAGAGAGACATTACGTCATGACCGGATCATTCCTGACAACACTCGATGGCTCTTCTTCAGGAGTCACACCAATCTGGCTCATGCGACAGGCAGGCAGATATTTGGTAGAATATAAGGCTGTTAGAAATTCAGAGCCTGATTTTATCTCGTTTTGTCTCAACAGTGATAAGGCCGTCGAAGTCACCCAACAGCCAATAGATAAATTTGATTTTGACGCTGCTATCATTTTCTCTGACATTCTTCTCGTTCCATGGGCTATGAACAGAAATGTCCGGTTTGTGCCGGGCACCGGACCTCTTATGGATCCAATCACCGCAGCATCAGATTTTTCACCGAACAATCTGGATCTAATTGGGAGCAAACTTTCACCCGTTGGTGAGGCGATCCAGAAATGTCGTGCTGGGCTTGCCAATAAAAAAGCACTTCTGGGGTTTGCCGGAGCACCGTGGACGATCATTACTTATTTGATTGAGGGTCAATCATCCCGTGATTTTGCCAATGCACGGAAATGGCTGTGGCATAACGACAGGCAAATTGAAGAATTGATGGATACCGTTATTGAAGCGACGGTTCGTTTTCTTGAAATTCAAGCACGAAATGGCGCTGATGCGTTGATGCTGTTTGACAGTTGGGCAAGTGCTGTTCCAGCTGATCGTCGGGATCAAATTGTCATTAAACCAGCACAAAAAATTATCACTGAGCTTCGCAAACGGGGGCATCAGCAGCCCGTCATCGGATTTCCAAAAGGTATTGGAGAAGGTCTTCTTGCTTATTGTGACCAGGTAGACATCGCCGGGATCGGCCTAGATCATGGTGTAGATCCCGTTTGGGCGGCAAAAAATCTGCCATCGCATATAACGGTCCAGGGAAATCTTGATCCTCTAAGTCTGATTGATGGGGGAGAGATGATGAAAACGTCTATATCCCGTATTCTTGATGCGTTTGCTGACAGAGCCCATATCTTCAACCTCGGTCACGGGATCACACCTGAAACACCTGTTCAGCATGTGTATGATCTTGTCAGTCAGATACGAGGGTATTCTGCATGAGTTATGAGATTATCAAAGCATTGCATTTGATTGCGGTCATGTCCTGGATGGCCGGATTACTCTATCTGCCACGGCTTTATGTCTATCATGCCGAGACGACGATTGGTTCCGATCGTGCTGAGACTTTCAAGGTCATGGAACGGCGTTTGCTGAAAGCCATTATGAATCCAGCGATGATTGCCAGTTTTGTTTTTGGCATCTGGATGCTTGTTCTGGCCCCGGAACTGTTGTCTGAACCATGGATGCATGTGAAAATCACTTGCGTACTGGCGATGGCAGGATGCCATGGCGTTTTTTCGAAGATGCGTAAGCAGCTGGAAAATGACATGCAGCCACGCCCAGCGAAAGTCTATCGTATTTGGAATGAGGTACCGACAGGTCTGATGATCCTCATTGTCTTTATGGCGGTGGTCAAACCTGATTTTTTTTAGTCAGATGTTGAAATTCTCGCGCAGCGCACCGGATTTTTGATCAATCCAAAACCAACATTTCTGGTGCGCGCGCACAGGAAACTGATCATGGGAATTGACGTGGGCTGTTTTTTACTGCCATAAAGTAGCTCTGCAACCCTGGCATTTCCCTTATACCTCTGGGTTTTCGCCCACGTTCCCGCCCTAACCAGTGTGTTGACGCTATGCATCTTCAGGAACTGAAACAGAAATCGCCTGCCGATCTCCTCGCTTATGCAGAGGAACTTGAGGTAGAAAACGCAAGCACCCTGCGCAAGCAGGATATGATGTTTGCCATCCTTAAACAGCTTGCCCATAACGATGTGGCCATTTATGGCAGCGGCGTTCTGGAGGTGTTGTCTGACGGATTTGGCTTCTTGCGGGCTCCGGAATCCAATTATCTGCCAGGACCGGACGATATTTACGTATCGCCAAGTCAGGTGCGTCGCTTTGGACTGCGCACGGGCGATACGGTTGAGGGTGAAATTCGTGCGCCAAAAGATGGCGAGCGCTATTTTGCTTTGTTGAAAGTTGAAACGATTAACTTCGAAGAACCAAATGCGGTTCGTCACCGGATTAATTTTGACAATCTGACACCGCTCTACCCAGAAAATAAACTCACGCTGGAACTGCCATTCGATCCAGACAAGAAAGACAATACGCCACGCGTTATTGATCTTGTCTCGCCAATGGGCAAGGGCCAGCGGGGACTTATTGTTGCGCCACCGCGGACTGGTAAGACGATGATGCTGCAGAGCATCGCGCACGCCATTTCGGAAAACCATCCAGAAGTCTATCTGATCGTGCTTCTGATTGATGAGCGGCCAGAAGAAGTGACCGACATGCAGCGGTCTGTACGCGGTGAGGTGATTTCTTCAACCTTTGATGAACCAGCGGCTCGTCATGTGCAAGTCACTGAAATGGTTATAGAAAAAGCTAAGCGGCTCGTCGAGCACAAGCGCGATGTGGTGATCTTGCTGGATTCAATCACCCGTCTGGCGCGTGCCTACAACACCGTCGTACCGTCATCAGGCAAGGTTTTGACAGGTGGTGTGGATGCCAATGCGCTACAGCGTCCAAAACGGTTTTTTGGTGCAGCCCGCAACATCGAACAAGGTGGGTCGCTGACCATCATTGCCACGGCGCTGATCGAAACCGGATCCCGTATGGATGAGGTTATCTTTGAAGAATTCAAAGGTACCGGTAACAGTGAAGTCATTCTTGATCGCAAGCTGTCTGACAAGCGGACATTCCCAGCGATTGACATCACGCGGTCAGGTACACGCAAGGAAGAACTTCTTGTCGATAAAGGTACCCTTGCCAAGATGTGGGTGCTTCGCCGCATCCTGATGCAGATGGGTCCTGTCGACGCCATGGAGTTCCTTGTTGACAAGCTGAAACATTCGAAGACCAATGATGATTTCTTCGAACAGATGAATAGCTAAGTTAGCGCTGGGTTCTTTCGAGATCGATCAAACTCTGTTTCCGATCCAGATTATCTGGGTGGGTGGGATGAAGATCGCTTCCTCCCCCATAATTTCCAAGTGACCCATCGGCGCGTACCACCCGGTGGCAGGGGTAAATGATCGGTATGGGATTGCGCGCGCAGGCCGTTCCAGCTGCACGTGATGCTTTTGGTTTCCCGGCAGCGGCTGCATATTCGGCATAGGTCATGGTTGTACCATAGGGGATGGTAGCCATGACGTTCAGCCAGGCGAGGGCAGCTTGGCTTTTACCTTCAGGTCGCATTGGTAGATTGAACTGGTGGAGCTCACCAGATAGATAGGCCTGAAGCTGGCGCATTGTTTCACGTGAAACATCATCTTCGCGGTCAGCTGATTCAAAGGGACGTTGGTCCCAGTCGAGCCGGATCAGGTGGCTACCATCGCTGACGGGTCGCATGAAGCCGAACGCGGTGCGAAAACTGATGTGATAGAAGGCGTGGGCGGATGGTGTCATGTTGGTCTCCATTCATTGCTTTATTGGCTGCTGCCAATCGGTCATTACCAGATCGGTTTGGCTTCGACGGATCCTGTAAGCAATGAACTTGATGAAGACCAAACTGCTGGGTAAGGCTATAGCAGCCAATCTATGAAGAAAAGATGCGATGAGCAGATCTGAAGATACCATTTTTGCACAGGCGACCCCGCCAGGGCGGTCAGCTATTGCTGTGATCAGGATCAGTGGCCAACAGGCTCTGGCAGTGCCAGCTCTATTTGGTGCAGATTGCCCGCAGGCAGGAAGCTTCTCATTGGCGAGGCTTTTTGATCGTCACGGAAAGCCTCTGGATGAGGCGCTGCTGCTGGCGATGAAAGGTCCACGGTCGAGTACCGGTGAGGATGTCTTGGAAATCCACGCACATGGTTCGGTAGCCGTGATCAGCAGTATTCTTCATCATCTGTCAGAAGCGCCTGGATTCCGCGTGGCAGAGCCAGGCGAGTTCACCCAGCGTATGTTCGCGCATGACAAGATTGATCTGATTGGCGCTGAGGCGCTTGCCGATCTGATTGATGCAGAAACAGACCTACAGTTGAATCAGGCATGGCGGCATAAGGGTGGTATGTTGAGCGGGCCCGTCAGCGAATGGCGTGATCTGGTGATTACGCTTGGGGGCCGTCTCGAGGCGTTGATTGATTTTGCTGACGAAGATCTGCCGCCTGACGTCGAATCCGATCTGCGCGAGCGAGTGACGGCATTGTGCACGCGCATTCAGCATTGTCTTGATGATGACGGTATGGGTGAGGCCATTCGTGAGGGCGTTACGGTCAGCCTGATTGGTCCGGTGAATGCGGGTAAATCCAGCCTGCTGAATATGGTTGCGGGTCGCGATGCCGCAATCGTGTCAGACGAAGCGGGGACCACGCGCGACATTGTCAGTATTCGGGTGAATCTGGATGGAGTCCCGATCACCATTCAGGATACAGCCGGCGTACGTGAGACGCCTAATGTCATAGAAGCAGAGGGTATTCGCCGGGCGGTAGAGGCTGGTCGTAATGCTGATGCCGCGCTGCTGGTGGTTGACGGGTCTGAGCCTGATTGGCGCATGACGGTAAACAGGCTTCGGAGTGAAGTGACTGAAAACCACCGTGTCATTGTGAACAAGATCGATCGGGGGGTGGTCGGTGATCTGGATCCAGATATGGTTGGTGTGTCATTACTTACGGCAGGTGACCATAAAATATCTGGCGCCATTCTGAACCTGCTGCGCGACATGGTGTTTCCAGCCAATCGGGATATGAGTGCCAGCATTATTACCCGCGCACGTCACAGGCACGCGTTGCAGGCGGCGCTGGAAGCTCTGGAGGCCGCCGGGCGGCATGATCTCCATCTTGCGCCGGAGATGGCGGCAGAGGATCTGCGTCAGGCGGTTGATGCGCTGGGCCGTATCATTGGCAGGGTCGATGTTGAAGATTTACTCAGCAGCATTTTTTCCAGCTTTTGCATTGGAAAATAGGCCAGAAACGCGCATAAAGCCGCTGGAAGGGGTTGTCTGGTGACATTTGACGTAATCATTGTTGGGGGTGGTCACGCTGGCTGTGAGGCAGCTGCAGCGGCCAGCCGTATGGGAGCACACACCGCTCTGGTGACGATGCGCGCCGACAGGATTGGTGAAATGTCATGCAACCCGGCTATCGGGGGGCTTGGCAAAGGCCATCTTGTGCGTGAAATCGATGCGCTTGACGGCATCATGGGTAAGGCCATTGACGCCTCTGGCATCCAGTTCCGCATGCTCAATAAATCGCGTGGCCCAGCCGTACATGGTCCGCGGGCACAGGCAGACCGCAAGTTATACCGTGAAGCGATCCAGAAACTGATCTCTGAAGCTGGTGTGACAGTAATTGAGGCTGCTGTCGGCGATCTGCTTGTGGAGCAGGGCGAGTGCCAGGGTGTGGTGGCGGAAACTGGAGACATTTACCGTGCTGGCGCGGTGGTGCTGACCACCGGAACATTTCTTGGGGGGTTGATCCATCTGGGTCCAGATATCACGCCGGCTGGCCGCGTGGGTGAGGCACCATCAAATAAGCTTGCTGCACGGTTACGGGCCATGAATCTGCCGGTGGGACGGTTGAAGACAGGCACACCTGCACGGCTGGATGGACGCAGCATTGCCTGGAATAGCCTCGAAATGCAGCCAGCTGACAATCCGCCGGTTCCGTTTTCAACTCTGACGGACCGGATTACTGTGCCACAGATTGAATGTGGAATTACCCGTACAACGGCGCGCACCCATGAGATCATCGCCGGGTCCATTCACCTGTCCGCTGTCTATAGTGGTCAGATCGACGGACAGGGGCCGCGCTATTGCCCGTCTATTGAAGACAAGGTCAAAAGATTTGCGGAAAAGCAGTCACATCAGATCTTTTTGGAGCCGGAAGGGCTGGATGATCATACTGTCTACCCGAATGGTATTTCGACAAGTCTGCCACGGGACGTTCAGGATGCGATGATTGCCAGCATTCCAGGTTTGGAATCAGCTAAAATTCTGCAATATGGCTATGCTATTGAATATGACTTCATTGATCCCCGGGCCTTGTCTCGGATGTTGGAGTTGAAGGCGCTGCCAGGTCTGTTTCTGGCTGGCCAGATCAATGGCACCACAGGATATGAAGAAGCCGCTGCCCAGGGGTTGGTGGCTGGCCTGAATGCGGCACTGCGGGCTGGTGGCCGGCTAGCAGATTTTGCGTTGAGCCGCGCTGACGCTTATATCGGCGTCATGATTGATGATCTGATTACGCGGGGTGCACCTGAGCCTTACCGGATGTTCACCTCGCGCGCAGAATATAGACTTCTGCTGCGGGCGGATAATGCGGATCAGCGATTAACGGATCGCGGCATTGAGGTGGGCTGTGTCGGGGGAGAGCGGCGTGCTGCGTGGGCCGAAAAGAAGGCGGATCTTGCAACGGCCAGAGAGCTTGTTGCGTCTGTCACGGCCCTTCCGGGTCAGCTTCGTGATCATGAACTGCCAGCACCGCGGGACGGTGGGCGGCGGAGTGCAGCTGATATGTTGGCACTTGAAGAGATTACGATGAGCCGGCTAACGGCTTTATGGCCTGATCTGAATGCCATTCCAGACCGGATTGTGCCACAGATCGAAGCTGACTGCCGCTATGCTGGGTATCTGCGTCGGCAGCAGGCGGATATTGAAGCGCTGGCACGGGATGATTCCATCACCATTCCGGCCGATTTTGATTATCACGCTGTGGGTGGTCTTTCAGCAGAAGCGCGTGATGTAATGATCCGGTTGCGGCCTGATACAATTGGGCAAGCGAACCGGCTTCCCGGGTTGACCCCGGCGGCGGTTGTCGCTGTCCTGCGTCATTTGCGTCGGCAGGAAGCTGATGCTCCGGTGAGGCACGCAGTAGACTGATGCGGAACGCGCGCAAGGTTCCAGCTGATCTGGCATCAAATCTGGATGTTTCACGTGAAACAATTGAGAAATTAGAGCACTACGCCAGCCTGGTGGTGAAATGGCAGAGAAGCGTGAATCTGGTTGCCAAAAGTACCATTCCAGACCTCTGGACTCGTCATATCTGGGATTCTGCACAGCTTGTTCCCCTTGTGATGGCTCAGAAA
>WTJS01000018.1 GCA_011524735.1 Alphaproteobacteria bacterium | reverse complement strand
GTGCGGGTCGCCGCGACCTTTGCCTTGTTCGCAGCACAGATTACCCGAAGGTTTTCAAGCGTAGCCTTTAATCCCTCTGAGAGCTGATCATAAGCAAGCTCCTGATTTGAGAACAGAGTGTCGCCGCCAAGTGGTGGCAGTTCAATCGCCTGAAGCATGGTCGCCATCGGCGGCAACTGCTGGTAGCTTGTATCAGTGTGCCAGACGCCCCCAAAATTGACTGTCTCATGTTCCTTTTTCAAAACGGCCGTCAGTTCAGGTATGCCGTTCACCCCTTCAAGAAACGGGTAGATATCGGGATCGCCAAAGGCGCGCGCCAGCCTCAGTTGCTGTTCAGGCGTCAAATTCTGTCCGCGAAGCACAACCATGTGATTCTCAAGCCAGACCGCACGAATTTCACCGATAAGATTGTCCGAAAAATCTGAATTACCAAGGTCAAGGCCGGTAATTTCGGCACCCATGGCGGGGGCAAGTTTGGTAACTTTCAAAACTGAGGTCCTCTGACATATGATAGTGTAAAACGCGCAAGAACGGCGGAAACGCTGACCTCGCACACCCGGAAACGCTAGCGCGAAGGTTGAGGTGTGGCAACAAGCAGCCTGCATCTGCGGCAATGGCGGCGACAAAATGCATCGGTGACAGATTGCATCTCTGGACCTATTTTTGCGCTGAACTGGCTCTAATGCATGGCGGCAATGCCTGCGATTGATAGGCTGTTCACGGAATTTTACGTACCACCACTCGGGGAAAGGGTGACGCATCATGAAGATGACGACTGAAGAAGCATTTGTAAAAGTGCTGCAGATGCATGGCATTGAACATGCCTTTGGAATTATTGGTTCGGCGATGATGCCGATTTCTGATCTGTTTCCACAGGCGGGAATCACCTTCTGGGACGCAGCGCATGAATGCAACGCCGGCATGATGGCCGACGGTTTCACCCGCGCCACGGGCCAGATGTCGATGATGGTGGCCCAGAACGGTCCGGGCATCACCAACTTCGTGACGCCAGTCAAGACAGCCTATTGGAACCATACCCCACTGCTTCTGGTCACACCGCAGGCAGCGAACAAGACCATCGGTCAGGGCGGCTTCCAGGAAGTTGAGCAGATGGCTCTGTTCAAGGACATGGTTGCCTATCAGGAAGAAGTTCGCGATCCGGCACGCATTGCTGAAACGCTGAACCGCGTCATCCTGCAGGCCAAGCGTGCCTCAGCTCCCGCCCAGATCAACGTACCTCGCGATTTCTGGACACAGGTCATCGATATTGACCTCCCAGCAATTGTTGAGTTTGAGCGCCCGTCCGGCGGCGGAGACGCGATCGAAGCTGCTGCCAAGATGCTGTCTGAAGCCAAGTTCCCAGTCATGCTGAATGGCGCAGGTGTTGTTATCGGTGGCGCCATTGGCGAATCGATGGCGCTGGCCGAGCGTCTCGACGCACCGGTCTGCTGTGGCTACCAGCATAATGACGCCTTCCCGGGCTCGCACCCGCTGTTCGCCGGCCCACTTGGCTATAACGGCTCGAAGGCCGGCATGGAGCTGATCGCCAAGGCCGATGTCGTGCTGGCGCTCGGCACGCGCCTGAACCCGTTCTCGACCCTGCCGGGCTACGGCATCGACTACTGGCCGAAGAACGCCAAGATCATTCAGGTCGACATCAACCCGGACCGCATCGGCCTGACCAAGCCCGTAACCGTGGGCATCGTCGGCGACGCCAAGAAAGTGGCCGCCAGCCTGCTCGAGAAACTCGGCCCGAATGCCGGCGATACCGGCCGCGCCACCCGCAAGGAGGTCATCGCGACCACCAAGTCGGCATGGGCTCAGGAGCTGACCTCGATGGACCATGAGGACGACGATCCGGGCACGACCTGGAACGAGCGCGCCCGCACCCGCGAGCCGAAGAAGATGTCGCCGCGCATGGCATGGCGTGCGATCCAGAGCGCGCTTCCGAAAGAGGCCATCATCTCGTCCGACATCGGCAACAACTGCGCCATCGGCAACGCCTACCCGACCTTCGAGGAAGGCCGCAAATATCTGGCCCCCGGCCTGTTCGGCCCGTGCGGCTACGGCCTGCCCTCGATCATGGGCGCGAAGATCGGCCGTCCGGACCTGCCGGTTGTCGGCTTCGCCGGCGACGGCGCCTTCGGCATCTCGATGAACGAAATGTCGGCTGTCGGCCGCAACGAGTGGCCGCCGATCACCATGATCATCTTCCGCAACTACCAGTGGGGCGCGGAAAAGCGCAACACCACCCTGTGGTTCGATGACAACTTCGTCGGCACCGAGCTCGACGACAAGGTCTCCTATGCCGGCATCGCCAAGGCCTGCGGCCTCGAGGGTGTTGCCGTCTTCGGCATGGACGAGCTGACCGACGCGCTGAACGCCGCCATCGACGCGCAGATGAAGGACGGCAAGACCACCTTCATCGAGGTGATGCTGAACCAGGAGCTTGGCGAGCCATTCCGCCGCGATGCGATGAAGAAGCCGGTTTCGGTGGCTGGCATCAACCGCGACGACATGCGCCCACAGCCACTGGTATCGTAACGCCTGACGGCACAGCCTGAATAAATCGAACGCCCCTGCCCTTTCCGGTGGGGGCGTTTTTTGTGGGCAAGCTGGTCTGGCATCACCTGCAGGCCGTAGCTGATCGGGGCAAGCTTCCCGGCATATGTGAACGGTGTTAGCGTGGCGGTATGACTACATTTGCCTTTGACACGCATAAATTCGTCAAGGAGCTGACGGCCGCCGGCATGAAGACCGAGCAGGCCGAAGTGCTGGCCAGCAGCTATGCCAGCCTGCTGACCGACAGGATCGCCACCAAGGATGATCTGAAGGCGCTAGAAACCAGGATGGAGTCCAGGCTTGAAGCCCTTGAAGACCGGCTGAACGCCCGCATCGCCTATGCCCAGGTGGCGGCGGTGGTAGCGCTCAGCGCGGTGATTGGTCTTGTCGCCCTGCTTGATACTTAAGGGCTAGACGGTCAGGACCGTGCATCCCGTGGTCTGGCGGGCGGCAAGGGCGCGATGTGCATCCGCGGCCTGTTCCAGCGGAAACCGCTGATTGATGTTCACGGTCAATGACCCGTCCATGACCTTGGCAAACAGCTTTTCACTGGCGGCCTCGAGCCAGGGGCGGACGGTTGAAAAATGGAACAGCGTCGGACGCGTCAGATAGAAAGACCCTTTCGCCAGATCGCCAATCGCAAAATCGGTATAGGCACCTGATGACTGACCAAAGGCCACAGCCGTACCGTGGCGTTTCAGGCTGCCAAGGGTGCTGGCAAAAGTATCCTTGCCAACCGAATCATAGGCAACGTCAACACCGGCCCCACCGGTGATGTCCATCACCTGCCCAGCCACATCCTGTGATTTGTAATCAATCACATGATCATAGCCATGGGCGGCAGCCAGCGCGCATTTTTCTGCCCCACCTGCGGTGCCGATTGTGGTTGCGCCAAGCGATTTCAGCCATTGACCAGCCAGCAGTCCAACCCCGCCGGCCGCCGCATGGAACAGAACCTTGTCACCTTCCTTGATGGCGTAGCTGTCATGCAGCAGATAAGCGACTGTCAGGCCTTTCAGCATGATGGCGGCGGCCACATCGGACGGGATAGCGTCTGGTATCTTCACCACCATATTCGCGTCAATGGCACGATGCGTGGCATAGGCCCCGTTCGGCAGGGTGTAGCCAACCCGGTCACCGACGGCTACATGGGTTACGCCCTCGCCGACAGCGGTGATGACGCCAGCACCCTCACTACCAAGAATCAGATCATTCTCCACTGGCCATGGATAGGCCCCGGTGCGGATATAGATGTCGATGAAATTGACCCCAATGGCTTCATGCTCGATGACCACTTCACCTGCGGCAGGTGTGACCTCGCCAATCTCAATCCGGTGAATGACGTCAGCATCGCCTCTGGTGCGCGCAGCCATTGCATATCCCATATCCATCTCCTTGCGTTCTGACAGCACCAACCCCGCGGTTGGCTGCCCGACCTGTTTTCATTATGGGCAATGATATGGGTGCCGTGCTAACCCTTGTCCAGCGACAACATGACTGTCCCGGACACATAATGACACAGATCCCCTCACTGAATGATGCGCGTCAGATGGATGCGGCCGATCCGCTTGCCACCTGCCGGGCGCAGTTCCACATCCCTGACGGCACCATCTATCTGGACGGCAACTCGCTTGGTGTTTTGCCCCACGCGGTCAAAGGACGCGTTGCAGATGCCGTCAGCAAGGAGTGGGGAGACGGACTGATCCGCAGCTGGAATGATGCGGGATGGGTTGATCTTCCCTATCGCATTGGCGCGCGCATTGCCCGCCTGATCGGGGCTGAAGAAAACTGTGTCGTGGCTACTGACAGCACCTCGGTCAATCTGTTCAAAACCCTGTCTGCGGCTCTTACCCTGCGGCCCGGCCGTCACCGGATCATTACTGAAGAACGCAATTTTCCCACTGACAACTATATTGCCGAAGGGGTAATCCGCCAGTGTGGCGGGCAGCATGAACTCGTCCATGTTTCCACACCAGAGGCGATTGCCGCAGCTCTCGACAGCGACACCGCCGTGTTGATGCTGACCCATGTCAATTACCGTGATGGCCGGGTTCATGACATGGCCGCCCTGACACAGGCAGCCCATGATGCCGGGGCGCTGGTAATCTGGGATCTTGCCCACTCGGCCGGTGCGTTAGAGGTCGATCTGTGCGCCTGCAATGTCGATTTTGCGGTGGGATGTTCCTACAAATATCTGAATGGGGGACCGGGGGCACCAGCCTTTCTCTATGCAGCCCCGCGCCATCAGGGTGGGTTCCAGCAACCGCTTACCGGCTGGTTTGCGCATGCTGCGCCCTTTGCCTTTTCACCACGCTATGAACCCGCGACCGACATTTCACAATATCTGTGCGGCACCGCACCAGTTCTGAGCATGATCGCACTGGATGCCGCCCTGGATGTGTGGGACAGCGTTGACATGGCCGCACTACGCCAGAAATCGCAGGAGCTGACAGGCTTCTTCATTGATCTGGTTGAGGCCCGCTGCGCTGGGCATGATCTGACGTTGATCACCCCGCGCGATGCTGAAGCCCGCGGCTCGCAGGTATCCTTCAAACACCCTACTGGCGGTTACGCGATCATCAGCGCCCTGATTGCCGAGGGCGTGATTGGCGACTTCCGGGCACCTGATGTGTTGCGGTTCGGGTTCACGCCTCTCTACACACGATTTGAAGATGTCTGGACAGCGGTTGACCGGATGGCCTCCATTCTTGCAGACCGGCGCTGGGACACACCAGAGTTTCATGCCCGCAAGAAGGTAACCTAATGGCCATGTCGGAGGCGACCCCACGCCGGCGCCCCACACTTTTGGACTGGGGGCTGCTGGCGCTGTTGGGGTTGATCTGGGGCGGGGCCTTTCTTGGCGTTGAACTGTCACTGGACAGCCTTGCACCGTTACAGGTGTCGACCGCGCGGATTGTGCTGGCGGCGCTGCTCTTGATAGCAGTTGCCTTTCTTGCCGGAGACGGTCTTCCGGGATTTGCCACGCCCCTGCAGCGGCGGATCTGGCTGCACTGCCTTGGAATGGGGCTGTTTACAAACGCCATCCCCTTCACCCTCCTGGCCTGGGGCCAGCAGCTTGTGACCTCAGGCTTTGCTGGCATCACCATGGCGGTGGTGCCGCTTCTTGTGCTGCCGCTCAGTCACTTTCTGATCCCGGGCGAACGCATGACCATGGCGCGGCTTGCCGGGTTTGGGATTGGATTTGCAGGTGTTGTGCTGCTGATCGGTGGCGGGCGTATCTTTACGGGCATGTCAACAGACCCGGTGATCATGATGGCACAGCTCGCCTGCGTTCTGGCAAGCTGCTGCTATGCGACCGGTGCCATCATCACACGCCTGTGTCCGCCAGTCAGCACAACATCCTTTGCCGCTGCCGGCCTACTCTGTGCCAGCATTGTCCTGATCCCCATTACGCTGATGACCGATGACATACCGGTATCGATCAGCCCGTTGGCACTGGCCGGAACGCTGTATCTGGCCCTCCTGCCGACCGGACTGGCAACCATTTTGCTGACGGTGATCATTAAGCGGGCCGGGCCGCCCTTTCTGTCTCTGGTGAATTATCAGGTGCCTGTCTGGGCCGTGATTTTTGGCGTTGCCATTCTTGGCGAAGCCCTGCCCGGACATTTCATCACAGCGTTGGCGGTGATCCTTGCCGGGCTCGCTATTTCACAGTTTCTGGGACGCAAGACATCATCACCAGATTGACGACAGACACACTTCTCCGGCACTCTTGCGGACGCTTCACACTGCCTTTTTGGCGCAAACAGGAGACCGGCTGAATTGCCACACGAATCGCCTTATGAGGAACACTGGCTGAGTGCCTTCATTGACCTCTTCAGCCTGTGCCGTGCATCGGCTGACGAACAAGTCACGCTTCTGGTTGAAACACTGAGCAGATCCGTAAATGTCACACTGGCAGGTGATGCCCTGAAACAGATGGGAGTACCGTTCGACACGGTGCTGGTCGCCAGCAAACCTGCCACCTGCCAGCCCATCATTCGATCAACTGGCGCGTCAAACGCACTGACTAGGGAGGCAGAAGCCCTGCAGAAGCTTCAGTCATCCGATCTGGTGATTGATCTGACGGTAGAGGGGCTGATGCATGCACGTGAGACTGGGGCGATCCTGAAATCCGGCGCCCGCATCATGACCATTTCCAACGAACATCCCGACATTCTGGCGCGGCTGCGCCCTGACCCGGTGATGAAAGACATTGTCAAAACGGCTGTTGCCGCCTGTCGGGCCGCTGGTGAGATGACCATTACGTCACCGGCTGGCACGGATCTGAAAGTCACCATGACGGACACGGCCACGGTTGGGGTCTGGGGCTGGACAGACCGGCCGGGTACATTGGCGCATTGGCCTGGTGGGCTTGTTGTCAGCTTTCCACGCGCCGCCACCTGCAATGGCGTGATTGCCTTTGCGCCGGGCGACATCAACCTGACCTTCAAGCGCTATTTTGAAGGCACAGTCACCTGCCATGTAAAGGATGACTTCATCACCGAAATTCAGGGGGGTGGCACCGATGCGCGGCTGATGAAAACCTATCTCGAAGGATTTGATGATCCGCTGGCCTATGCGACCAGCCATGTGGGCTGGGGCCTGAACCCACTTGCCCGCTATGAGGCGCTGACGATGTATGACAAGGCTGACCTGAATGGTACCGAGCTTCGTGCCCTTGCTGGCAACTTCCTCTATTCAACAGGTGCCAATGAATTTGCTGGCCGGTTTACAGAAGGCCATTTTGACCTTCCCATGATGGGATGCACCATTACCCTTGATGGTACCATCATGGTTCGTGATGGTGTACCCGTCGCATGAATGACGAACAGACAGGCGATGCTGACCTGCGCAGAATCACTGCCGCAGGTATCCATTTTCTGACTGGCGCATCGGCTGCCGGGTCAGATCAACCGCCCGTCATCTGTCTTCACGGCATTGGCGGTGATGCACGAAGTTTTATTCCCCAGATCACAGGCCTTACCGATTATGCTGTCTATTCCTGGAGCATGCCCGGCTATGGGGGGTCAGAGCAGCTGGAGGAGATGAGTTTTGCCAGACTGTGTGACCGCCTGCTGGCAGCCATGGATGCGCTTGGGATGACGCAGGTGGTGATGGCTGGCCAGTCTATTGGCGGCATGATTGCCCAAGAAATGGCGATCCGGTTCCCGGATAGAATCACCGGCCTGATCCTGATCGCCACAGTGCCAGCCTTTGGTGGACGGGATGATAGTTTCAAGGATCAGTTTCTGGCAGCGCGGCTTGCCCCGCTGGACCAGGGCATGAGTATGAAGACCCTTGCCGCCAAGGCTATCCCGGCAGTGATGGGAGACGCGGTCGACGATAGGATATCTCAGGACGCAGTCGCGGTGATGGCTGATATTCCGCAGGCAGCCTACCGTCAGGTTCTGTCCTGCCTTGTGACGTTCAATCGGCGAGACGATCAGCATCTGATTAGATGTCCCTGCTGTCTGATCGCAGGTGGCAAAGATGACAACAGCCCCGCCCGTGTTATGGAAAGGATGGCTGAACGGCTTGTCGATGCGTCCATTGATGTCATTGAAACAGCCGGACATCTTGTGAATAATGAAGCTGCTGGACCCTGCAATGACATCATCTCAGAGTTCATGAAGCGCGTAAATTGACCGCAGGTTGAACGAACTGGACCTGACGTAACGGGACTTGAATCAACGGGATTGGAATCATGGATGAGGGTGTTACATCACTGCTGGACGGCCGCGCCGCCGATGCGCCGATCTTTGATCCCAATGATTGGCGGCTGAGTGATTTTGAGGCTACCCTCTGCGCGGAGACACGCTCACTCGCCCAGTCGAAATTTGCTGGACGGGCTGCCGACATTGACCGGGAGGCCCGGTTCCCCAGCGAAAACTATGTCGATCTGCATGACCGAGATCTGATGGGCATCTGCATCCCGTCTGAATATGGCGGACGCGGCGCAGACCTGCGGACCTATATGCTGGCCGCTGCCGAAATTGGACGCTATTGCGGGGCGACGGCGCTGACCTTCAACATGCATGTCAGCTCATGCCTCTGGACAGGGGTACTGGCAGATGGTGTGACCATGACTGACGCGCAACGCGCCGAACATGCCACCATGCGTGAACGCCATTACCGTCGGATCCTCGATGACGGCAAAATCTATTCTCAGCCTTTTTCAGAAGGTGGTGATGCCGCTGCTGGCAAAGCAGCCTTCGGCACTACGGCGCTGATCACTGAAGGTGGCTGGATCGTCAATGGCAAAAAGATCTTTGCCTCACTTTCAGGCCATGCAGATTATTATGGGGTTCTGTGCACTGAACTGGAGACACCAGACAGCAAACCATCCCGTGCCAACACCATGTATATCGCCATCCCTAAAGATGCAGAGGGGGTTTCTGTTGAGGGCACATGGGACCCGCTTGGCATGCGCGGCACCGTATCCCGCACCCTGATCTTCAAGGATGTGTTTATCCCCTTCACCGAACAGCTGATGCCACGCGGCGTCTATTTCCATGCCGCCAAGCAGTGGCCGCACATGTTCATGACGCTGACGCCAAGCTATATCGGCATCGCGCAGGCAGCCTATGATTTCACGGTGCGGTATCTGCGCGGTGAAATGCCGGGCACACCGCCGGTCAAGCGCCGCATGTACCCGACCAAGCAGCTTGCCGTAGCGCAGATGAAGATCATGCTGGAACAGACCAAATCGCTGTGGTTCCAGTCGATCAGCGAGGCGCGCCCCAACCCTGGCAAGGATTCAATGCTGCGGGCCTGGGCGGCGCAGTACAGCGTCATGGAAAATGCCAATGAAATCGCCCAGCTTGCCGTGCGCACATGCGGCGGACAGGCCATGCTGCGATCGCTTCATCTGGAGCGTCTCTATCGCGACAGCCGGTGCGGTGCGCTGATGCTGCCCTGGACAGCCGAACTATGCACGGACATGCTGGGCAAAGGTGTCCTGTATGAGGCTGGCGAGACCGACGAGGACTAGGTGAAGGACAGCCGTATTGACCAGGTGGTGGCACAGCATGCTGCCACCGCGCCAGACCGCCCGGCCCTGACTTTCCACGGCCAGTCGGTAAGCTATGCCAGCCTAGAAAAGGCCGTCGCGGCCATGGCGGGCTGGCTTGTAGACCAGGGCGTGACACCCGGTGACAGGGTTGCCCTTTATGCCCGCAACCATCCCGAAAGCTTCATCACACTGCTCGCCACATCGCGGATCGGAGCCCTGATGCTGCCTCTGAACTGGCGGCTGTCAGAAGCTGAGCTGTCCTGGCAGATGGCGGATGCAGCACCTGTACTGCTGCTT
The DNA here is from genome assembly GCA_011524735.1 of Alphaproteobacteria bacterium. Lineage (GTDB taxonomy): Bacteria > Pseudomonadota > Alphaproteobacteria > Puniceispirillales > Puniceispirillaceae > UBA8309. The sequence goes on along the minus strand of WTJS01000018.1, from coordinate 19,465 downwards.
CATGGTGGCGATTTCATCGACCCCGCCACCAGACTGGCCACAGAAGCACAATGCCAGAGTCAGGAAATTGGCACCCCGCTGGAGGAAGCCCGGCACGGGTACCATCTTGCCGCCGGGGACAGCAGCGGCGCCCATGATGCCGAGCTATTGATCGTCTATACATCCGGCACCACAGGCCGGCCAAAGGGTGCGGTTCTGAATCAGGCCGCGATGTTTGCCAATGCCAATATGAGCCATGATGCCTATGCGATGACCGCCGATGATGTGGTGTTGAATCTGCTGCCTCTGTTCCATGTTGGCGGCCTGAATATTCAGCCTCTCCCCGCGCTGCTGATTGGCGCATCGGTGATCATCCATGACGCCTTTGATCCGCAGGCCACGCTGGAGACAATCACCCGTCAGGGCATTACCCAGATAACGGTGGTGCCGACGGTGCTTGGCGCGCTGCTGAATCATCCCGACTGGCACCGGGCCAACCTGGCTTCACTACGAATGATGGCCATTGGATCAACCGACGTGCCTGTGGCCATGATTGAAGCGGTGCATGCCCGCAATATTCCGATGGTGCAGATCTATGGCGCAACCGAGACATCGCCAAGCGCGATCTATCAGACCGCGGAGATAGCCTTTGACACAGTTGGATCCATTGGCCGGGCCGGATGTGCCTGTGACATCCGAATTGTCGACGCCGAAGGACAGGATCTTCCGGTTGGTGAGACCGGCGAGATCTGGGTCCGCGGCCCCAACATTCTGACACGATACTGGAACAATGATGATGCCAGCCGGGCCAGCATCACGGATGGCTGGTTTCATACTGGCGATATGGCGCGGGTGGATGAAACCGGGCTCTACTGGTTCGCGGACAGGCTGAAACATGTCATCATTTCAGGTGGTGAGAATATCTACCCTGCCGAGCTGGAACGTTGTCTGTCCGGCATGCCCGGCCTTGCAGAATTTACCGTTGTCGGACGCCCCGATCCGCGTTGGGGTGAGGTGCCGGTGGTTGTCGCGGTAAAGGCTGAAATACAGGCTGGCAACTCCTTGACGGCAGAAACCGCGGCAGAGGTCACAGCAGAGGTCACCACGGAGGCCGTAATGGCCCGGTTTGACGGGCAGGTGGCACGATTCAAACAACCCAAGGATGTGGTGTTTGTCGACGCCCTGCCACGCAACGCGCTTGGCAAGATCATCGCTGACGATGTCCGCGCGCTGCTGACGCAACCCCTAGCGGGGTAGATTACACCCACCTATCCCATCATTGATGGCAGGAACAGCGACAGGGCCGGTACCAGTGCCAGCAGGGTCAGCCGCAGAATATCGGCCACCCAGAATGGCGTCACACCCTTGAAGATAGTCTTTACCGACACATCCTTCAGCACCCCTTTCAGCACAAACACATTCAGCCCGATAGGCGGCGTAATCAGACTGATTTCGGTCACCACCACAACCAGAATGCCGAACCAGATCAGGTCAAAGCCCAGATCGGCCACAACAGGCGCAAAGATCGGCACGGTCAGCAGAATCATCGACAGCGATTCAAACACACAGCCGAGGATCACATAGATCAGAAGGATGATCAGAATGACCCCAAGCGCCGAAACATCGAAGGAATTGACGATACCAATCAGCGCGTCCGGAAGCCCGGCACGGTTGACGAAATTCGAGAAAATCAGTGCGCCAAACAAAATGAAGAACAGCTTGGCCGTGGTAATGGCGGTCTCCCGCAGCACCTGCATCAAGGCCCCATTAACGAGCGCCCCGCGCCGCCAGGCAATCAGCAGTGCACCTGCCGCACCCATGCCCGAGGCCTCGGTCGGGGTGAACAGCCCCATATAGATGCCGCCAATGACAAAGATGAACAGCCCAAGCGTTGTCCACACATCTCGAAGGGCGAGCAGTCTGTCACGCCAGTCTGTGCGCTCACCCGCCGGGCCAAGCGCCGGGTTTCGCGAGACCACGAACACCACGGCCATGAGATAGAACAGAATGCCAAGCAGCCCCGGAATGACGCCGGCGATGAACAGCTTGCCAACCGACTGTTCCGTTAGGAAACCGTAGATCACCAGCATCACGCTTGGCGGGATCAGAATGCCAAGCGTGCCGCCCGCCGCGATCGAGGCTGTGGCCAGTGAGTCATGATATTTATAACGCCGCATTTCCGGCATCGAGACCTTGGACATGGTTGCTGCTGTCGCCAGGGACGATCCGCAGATGGCCGAGAACATACCGCAGGCGGCAATGGTCGACATGGCAAGTCCGCCACGTCGATGTCCAAGAAACACATAGGCTGCGCGATACAGTTCCCGCGCCATACCGCCGCGTTCAACCAGCAGACCCATCAGAATGAACATCGGCAGAACGGACAGTTCATATTTCTGTCCAGAATCGATCACCAGCCGCGCGGCATTGGCCAGCGCAGCACGGTCACTGGCAAGTTCGGCAAAGCCGATACCACCAACAATACCAAGAGCCAGGCCAAGCGGCATCCGCAGGAAGGCCAGAAGAAGAAGCGCGGCAAAACCGATCAGAGATACAATCATGACCTACTCCTTGATCTCACGGGCATTTGTTTCATCGGGAAGCACCTGCCCCGGCCGGAACAGGATGCGAAGGCCCCGCACCGCCGCAAAGACGGATGACACATAGATCATGATGGTGATCATGCCGACGGTCAGATAGCGGGGGATCCCCAGATAGATGGTCTCATCCCCATCTTCCCAGGCTCGTACCGCATAGCCGGAAACCCGTTCGGCCACAATCCAGGTGGCCCCCACAATAACAATGGTGAAGGCAAGACTGACAGCCCAGCCAAACCAGCCTTTACGGACAAAAGAGAACAGATCAACCACCACCTGATCGTCACGCAGGAACATGGCTGGTAGAGAGAAGAAAATGATCCCCGCCATGGAGATCTGCACAAGTTCGACGGCGCCAACCACCGGGCTGCGGAAAAAATAACGGCCCACGACATCGACACAGGTCAGCGCCACAAGCCACAAAAGCACCATACAGGCAACAAAGGTCGAGGCATCGGCAATGATGGAGGCGAGCCTGTTGATGTGAGCAATCAGCGGATGATCACCACCATTATCCTGACCAGCCTGACCCGGCCCTCTATCGTCCTGACTGCTGTCAGCGGCATTATCCTGCATGACCGCGACTCCTCCCCAAACTCACTCTGTTACCGTGCCCGTCCTGCCGCCGGCATTTTCAAAAATGATCGCGCAAACAACCCCTTATTGCCAAGGCCAAAGTTCATGATGGCTGTTTCCATGGCTAGAATTTTCACTTGACTGATAACAGTATCCCAAACAGGCTAATTGTTAACCATTAAAACAGTCTGACCCGCAATGGTGGGGACGGGCTGCGTCGCATCTCTGGAGGAGTATCATGAAAAAATATCTCGCATCGCTGGTGGCAGCTGTACCGCTTGTCATGGCCAGCCACGCCTTTGCCGCAGACAAGGTTCTGACCATCTCATCCTGGGCCGGCCCGAATCACACAATGAATTCCGGCGTCTTCCCATGGATGATTTCTGAAATGGAAAAATGCTCCGGTGGCAGCCTGTCAGCCAAAGTTGAGTTTGGCCTCGCCTCTCCACCTGCACAATATGACACCATTCGGGATGGCGTCGCCGATATTGGCTGGATTGTCTATGGTTACACTCCAGGCAAGTTCGAAACCACCAAGCTGGCTGAACTGCCGGGCAATATGGGTAATGCCACCCAGATGTCCGTTGCTTTCCAGAAGACCCACGATAAGTATCTGGCCGCTGCCAAGGAAGCCAAAGGTGTCAAAGTCATGGCCAACTTCGTGCATGGTCCAGGCAACCTGAATACGAAAGAGCCACTTAATTCCTACAAAGATGCCGAAGGCATGAAGCTTCGCGTTGGTGGTGGTGTTGCCAATGACGTCGGAACCGCGCTTGGTGTTGCTGGCGTCAACATGCCTGCTCCAGCGGTGTATGAAGCCATTTCTTCTGGTGTTGCAGAAGGCGTGTTCTTCCCAATGGAAACTATGTACGCCTTCAAGATCGCCGAGCTGGCGAAGTACACCTATCATAACCCCCAGGGCATGTACACGACCGCCTTTGGCATGCTGATCAACTCTGACAGCTACGCTGACCTGTCGGACGCACACAAGAAGTGTATCGACAGCATGACAGGTGTTGAAATGGCCCGCCGCATCGGCAATTACTGGGACGATGCCGACACGCTTGGCCGCCAGAAGTTTGAGGAAGCCGGCGGTGTATTCACAGTCGCCAGTGAAGCTGACCAGGCCTATTTCGCCGAGAAGACTGCTGGCATTGAAGCCAAGGTTCTGGCCGCTGCCGGCGAGCGTGGCATTGATGCGAAGGCCGCTCTCGACTACTACCGCTCACAGGTCAAGTGAGGCTGACTGGCTTCATTCTGTCTGGTGACAGTGGACCCCAACAAACGCCGGGCGGCCCGTTATTTCGGGTCGCCCTTTTTCATGATCGCAGCACGCGCCATATCAACCATTAGAAATGACTGACATGACAGGCATAACAGAAGCACATACAGCTCCGACTGATCTCGATGATGCCTATGAGAATGGCAAATATATAGAAGGCGGCAGCCAGATGCTGGCACGCTGGCCAGAGCGGGCAGCGTCATTCCGGGCGGAAGGGTCAAATTCCAAACTGAACCGGCCCTATGGGGCTGAGCCAAGACAGGCTTATGATCTGTTCATGCCTGATGGCGGTATGGCCATGGCAAAGGGCACACTGATCTTCGTCCATGGCGGATATTGGATGGCCCTGTCCAAGGATGATTTCTCCCATCTTGCGGCAGGACCACTGGCACTGGGATGGGCGGTTGCCATGCCAAGCTACTCGCTGGCACCGCAGGCTCGCATTGGCGACATTACCGGCGAGATCGCGGCCGCCATCAGCGCCATTATAGACGACATCGGTCCTGCTATCGATGGCCCGCTACGCCTTGCTGGACATTCAGCTGGCGGTCACCTTGTGACACGAATGATGTGCCAAAACAGCCAGCTGTCTGAACAGGTTCTGGACAGGCTCGACCGGGTGATATCCCTCAGTGGCCTGCATGATCTGCGGGCCCTCCACCAGCTGTCAAAGAATGATATCTGGCAGCTTGATGATGCTGAGGTGATGGCCGAAAGCCCTGCGCTGCTGACACCGCGCAGCGCGATTGATCTTGTATGCGTGGTTGGCGCGGATGAGCGCCCGGAATTCATCCGCCAGACAAGATTGCTGCCTCTACTGTGGCAGGGACTTGGTGTCACAGGCCAGACTGTGATCGCCGCCGAAGAGAACCATTTTTCGATCATTGATCAGATGACCGACCCCAGCAGCCATCTCTGCCAGCTGATTGATCTGCCATCACCACCCGAAGCGATCTGACTCCCAGTCTCCGTCAGACCCACAAATTGCAGCTTTTTTCGCCTGACCCACTAGATGATGTGGTTGATTGACGCATCTGTCAGTTTGGGTAAAGTGATTTCGGGACATTTTGTCTCATCAACCGTTCAAAGGGGGAGACCGATGAACACTGATAACAATCTCGATCCGGCGCGGATGAGCGATCCGGATTATGAAATCCCTATGGGTCCACGCGTTGCGCTTGGGCTTCAGCATGTGCTGGCCATGTTCGCCAGTAACATTACACCTTCGATTATCGTAGCCGGCGCCGCCGGCTTTGCTTTTGGTAGCGCCGAAATGGTGTTCCTGATCCAGATGGCCATGCTGTTTGCCGGCATCGCCACCCTGTTCCAGACCATTGGTTTTGGGCCGGTAGGCGCCCGGCTTCCTGTCATGCAAGGGACAAGCTTTGCCTTTGTTCCGATCATGATTGGTGTGGTCAAGACATCTGGTATGGCAGCCCTGATGGGAGCCATCCTTGTGGCTGGCCTGTTCCATGCCGCCCTTGGTACCATTATCGGACGGATCCGTCACTGGTTCCCGCCTCTGGTGTCAGGCATGGTCATCGCCGCCATTGGTCTGTATCTGATCCCAGTCGGCATCCGCTATGCAGCGGGTGGTGCAGCAGACTTCCAGATCAACAATCCGGCCTGGGGTGATTTCTCACGCTGGGGCCTGGCGCTCGTGGTGATCTTCGTAGCACTTGGGTGCAAGTTCTTCACCAAGGGCATCACATCAACCGCCGCCATTCTGCTTGGCCTGATTGCAGGCTATGTTGTTGGCATTGCCACCGGCGCGGTCAATTTCGGCGCTGTTGGCAAGGCGGCCTGGTTCGCCATTCCCATGCCGCTGAAATATGGCATCGAATTCAACATGGCCGCGATTATCGGCATGTGTCTGATTTCGATTGTCAGCGCCATCGAAACTGTTGGTGACATTTCAGGCATTGCCAAGGGCGGCGCTGGACGCGAAGCGACAGACAAAGAACTTGCTGGCGGCACCTATGCCGATGGCCTGGGCACCGCTGTGGCCGGTATCTTTGGCGGTCTGCCCAACACCTCATTCAGCCAGAATGTCGGCATTGTCTCGATGACTGGCATCATGAGCCGGGGTGTGGTGACAATCGGAGCCATCTTCCTGATCATCTGCGGATTCATTCCAAAGATTGGTGCCGTCGTTTCCGCCATGCCGATTTCGGTTCTGGGCGGCGGCGTCATCCTGATGTTCGGGATGGTTCTGTCAGCCGGTATCAACATGCTGTCTGAAGTCAAATGGACCCGGCGGAACATGATGATCCTGGCAACATCCATGTCGGTTGGCATGGGTCTGCAGGCTGTCCCAAAATCCATGCAGCATCTTCCTGACACTCTGGAAATGCTGATGACATCAGGTCTACTGCCTGTCGCCGTTCTGGCCGTGGTGATGAACCTCATCCTGCCGGAAGACGACGCCTGAGAGGTCGCCTGACAAATCAGGGATGCATGAAAGTGTGCATCCGTCTATAAATGACACCGTCGGAGCCTTCGTGCTCCGGCGGTATTTTTTCGCCTGTATGTTGCCCTTCGACTAACCTTTGGACACTGAGGATATGGCGTGATGGCCGACACCACCCTGCTTCTGCACAATGCAGATCTGATCTGCACGATGAACCCAGCCGAGGGCGAAATGAGCCTGCCCCGCAGCGGCGACAATGTCGGGCGCGAACTTCGCGGCGCGAGCCTGTTTGCCCGCAATGGCGTGATTGAGGCCGTGGGGCCGTCGGACAGCCTGCCGGACAGTGCCGACCGCGTTATCGACATGACCGGCCATGTGGTGATCCCCGGCATGGTCAACACACATCACCATCTGTTTCAGAATTTGACCCGCGCCGTGCCCGCAGCGCAGAATGCCCCGCTGTTCGGATGGTTGCAGACGCTGTACCCCATCTGGTCGAATATCGGGCCAGATCATATTTACTGGTCGACTGCCCTAGGGCTGGCGGAGCTGGCCCTGTCGGGATGCACAACATCATCCGACCATCTGTATCTTTACCCTAACGGGGCACGGCTTGATGATTCACTGGCCGCCGCCGCCGATATTGGCGTGCGGTTTCATGGCACCCGCGGGTCGATGAGCATCGGCGAGTCCAAGGGCGGCCTGCCACCGGACATCCTTTGCTGGGACGAGGCGGACATTCTGAAAGACTGCCAGCGCGTTGTGGAAACCTTCCACAATCCCGAACGATATGCCATGCAGCGAGTAGCTCTTGCACCCTGCTCGCCCTTTTCAGTCTCGATGGATCTGATGCGCGAAAGCGCAGCCATGGCCCGAAGCTATGGCGTTGGGCTACACACCCATCTGGCCGAAAATGTCGAGGACATTGACTACAGCCTGGCCACGTTCGGGATGCGCCCGGGAGATTATATCGAGGCCGTCGGGTGGACGGGACAGGACGTCTGGCATGCCCACTGTGTGCAGCTGGACAGCAGCGAGATCGACCTGTTTGCCCGTACCGGCACAGGTGTGGCGCACTGCCCCTGCTCGAATATGCGGCTTGCCAGCGGCATCGCGCCGGTGCGCCAGATGCTGGATTCCGGCATGAAGATTGGGCTCGGCGTTGATGGCTCCGCTTCAAATGACAGCGCCCACATGCTGAATGAAGCCCGCCAGACCATGCTGCTGCAGCGGGTTGAGCAGGGCGGTGACGCCATGACAGCGCGGGAAGCGCTGGCCGTGGCAACACGGGGCGGAGCATACGTTCTGGGGCGCGATGACATAGGCATACTGGCCCCTGGCTATGCCGCCGACATCGCCGCTTTTGACCGCCGCAGCATCGATTTTGCTGGCAGCGACTGGGACCCGCTTGCCAGCCTGCTGTTCTGCGGGCCAGTCAAGGCCAGCTACACCATTGTCAATGGCCGGGTAGTCGTCGATCAGGGCAGGCTGGCCACGATGGACATGGACAGGCTCCTGGCCTGTCATGCCGACATGGCGCATGATTTGATGCAAAAGTCAGGACATATGGCCTAGCCCGGCCGCACCCTTTCAGCACGCAACATCACCCATTGGTACCAGATCACCGCCGCCATGATGATGGCCCCGCCAAGCAGTGTCTGCCCTGCGGGGATTTCTGCCAGAATCAGGACAGCCAGCAGGATGGCCCAGGGCGTCTCGCTCAGACTGAGAAGGGCTGTCTCGCCAGGGGCAAGATGACGTGACCCCTCTGACAGCGTCACCGAGGCGACAACAAAGGACACCCCGAACAGGGCGGACAGGACAGTGTCCTGTGGCGATACCTGCAACGGATCGGTCAGTCCCCCGGCAATAGGGAGAAGGATCAGCGAAGCCACCACGGTGGGCAATGTTGTAGGCGCATAGGGAAAACACCGATACAGGGTCATGATGAGCACCATCATGACGGTCATCCACAGCGCCAGAAGATCGCCGGTCAGACGGCTCTCACCGACAGACCCCCAGACAATGACCGAGGTTCCCAGAACCACCATCGCGGTGGCCACGGCAAAACCAGTTGAGACTGTCTGCCGAAACCAGAGCCAGGCGAGAGTCGCCGCCAGGACCGGTGCCGATGCCCAGATCAGCGCCACATTGGCAACCGACGTCATTTTGAAGGCCGGGATGAACGCCGCCGTGCCAGAGGCATAAATCACCGCAAGCAGCCAGCCGACACGGCCCATACGCCGCACCTCATCCCGCAGCCTGCCCATCATCGTCAGATAGACAATGCCCAGACAGGCCGCGAACACCCCACGCCAGAAAATCACACTCCAAGCGTCAGCGCTCACCCCTTTGGTGAACACACCTGCGGTGCTGAAAAAAAGCGCCGAGACGATGATCAGAACGATGCCCAGCGGCCTGCCACCAGCTCGAAGAGTGCCGTGCGGGGGAACCCGTGCCATGCGTGCACCTCAACCAGAACATTTGCAGAACATATAAAGGCTGTTCGCTTAATGTTCAGTTAATGCCAAATAACAAATCTGCCAGCATAACAATAGTCACGAGAATGCTGGCAGGTGGATCTCTACACTGGAACTGTTGTCATACAGCCTTCCGGCGCATCTTCAAGGGACAGGGGGCCGGTGTCAGGAAAGTCAAAAATTGGCCCTTCAACCGGCAGCAATGTCGCAAAATAGGCAATCCTGTTTGGGTTGATAGCCCTGATCCGGGCTTCTTCCTTCTCCGGAATGCGACCCGGATATCGCAGGATGCCATAGGCCAGAAGGGACGATTCCGCCATATCCTCACGCGGGTAGTTGTCACGACCATACCGCGTCACGAACCCCGGGTCAGCCTCCTGAGCGGCCCGCCAGTTCTGATTGTACATATAGTAGGGGTCCAGCGACACATGCACTGACTCATGAAACAGTGTCTCTTCCAGATGCTGATAGCCCTGACGGTTAATCGCATTGGCGCGGTAAACAAAGATTTTTCCTGCCCCGGCGGAGGCGGTCTCGTCGCCATCATGGATGCCAAACCGATCTATGCCACGCCGCAGCATGGTCGGCAACTGGCCAAGCGCCTTGGTGTAACGGAAGGACTCTCTGGTCGCGCGCTCCATCGTTTCAAATTCCGGATTCACATTGATTTCAAAGCGAATATCATCCGTGAAATAGGCGTCAAACAGAAAGACGGAATGATTGAATTCATTGTCGACACGCTTGTCCCACATCTGCCGCGTGGCCCGGCCACGGTAATGCAGACATATAAAGCTTGTCGCGTCATCCTCCTGAATGATGTCGAATTTCAGCGGGCCTGTTGATCCATAGAGCGGACTCATCGATCCGCCAACAGGTGCCCGGCTTTCCGTTGCACAGGCCGAAAGCCCTGCAGCAAGCATGACCGCCACGCCAATATTGAAGCACTGCCTCATCACCCTGATCCCCGTTGTTATTGAAGAGCGGCGAGGATATCAGGCATTCAGTCAATTATCGGTTAATCAGATAAGAGGCCGATTACGGCAACCGTCCCGTCAAACCAGTATTCGGTGAGGTTGGCGCTGGCATCCTCGTCAGGCGGCGGTGCCCGGTCGATCACCAGAAAATCCTGCACCGGTTGCAGAACCAGAAGCGGGTGATGCCATATATCCGGCGCATAGGTGACCCCCTGGTCACCACCAGCGCGAAAGACCCGCATGCCAGCAAGATCAGGCGCAGTATCGTCACTGTTGGTGGGGGCAACAACGACCAGCCAGTCATGTGAGGATAGCGGCATGAAGCTTTGCGATCCCAGCGGGTGACGTTCCATCAGCCGTATTGCGATCGGATCCGGACGGCGGGTGCCACGAAACAGCGAAATGATTGGTCGCCCCCCAGATGAGGCAACATCCACATCGGACAGATCGTGAAATCGGGTTGTCGTGCCCTGATTGATCGCAAGCTCAGTCGCACCAGCGGTTTCAATCACCGTCCCGAAGGGCGCGAATGCCGCCTTGGTCAAAGGTTCAACAGGCAGGGTGATCATCTGGCATCCTCTCAGCCCTGTGACGCCGTCGTCAGGGGGTGACGGGCCCGCCAGTGACGGGCGATATCAACACGCCTTGCCAGCCAGACATCATCATGACGCTGCACATGATCGAGGAATTTTACCAGTCCCGCAAACCGCGCCGGACGGCCGATCAGACGGCAATGCAACCCGACCGACATCATTTTCGGGGCAGTTGCCCCTTCGGCATAGAGCGTGTCGAACGCATCAATCAGATAGGATGCAAACTGGTCACCTGTATGGAACCCCTGTGCCGTTGCAAAGCGCATATCGTTACAGTCCAGCGTGTAAGGCACGATCAAATGCGGCGCGCTCGTCTGAGTGCTCCAGAAGGGCAGATCGTCGGAATAATCATCGGCGTCATAGAGAAAGCCGCCTTCCGCCGCGACAAGGTCGCGGGTATTGGCCGAGGTCCGGCCGGTATACCAGCCAAGAGGCCGTTCGCCGCAGATATCGGTGTGAATCCGAATGGCGCGGTCCAGATGATCCGCTTCTTCCTGCCGCGACATGCCGTGATAATTGATCCAGCGATAGCCATGCGAGGCAATCTCATGACCATCCGCAAGCGCACGCTCGATCACCGCAGGATGACGCTGCATGGCCATGGCCACAGCGAACAGCGTCAGCGGCACGTCGCGGTCACGGAACAGATCCAGCAACCGCCAGACGCCGGCACGTGATCCATATTCATAGATGGATTCCATCGACATGTGACGGGCCCCGACAAAAGGCGCCGCCCCAATGATTTCGGACAGGAAGATTTCTGAAGCCTCATCGCCGTGAAGAATGGCGTTTTCCGCACCTTCTTCATAATTCAGCACGAACTGGACAGCGACCCGCGCCCCGTCAGGCCAGTCTGCATGAGCTGGCCTGTCACCATAACCAATCATGTCGCGCGGATAACTCATCTGCCGCCTTATCCCTTCTCTGGCACCAGATCGCCAGATCGCAACATGGCCCGCCACTTGGCCAGCATGGCACGTTCTTCATCCTCAACCCAGATCACATTGCCAGGCGGCATGGCGTGCGAGGCTGCCACCTGCCAGTAAATGTCATCCATCTGCCGCAGAATGTCGCTTTCGGTTTCCAGAACCACACCCTTGGGCGGGAAGGCCATGCCGTCCCATTGCGGCACGCGGGCATGACAGATGGCACAGCGTTCCGTGACAAACTCTACCGTAGCCAGATGCAGCTCTGCCCCTTCACCAAATTCATATTCAGCATAGGCATCGGCGTCATATTTCGGGGCCCCAGCATGGCTGAGGAAAATTGCACCAACCGTCAGCGCAGCCGCCACAATCCAGGTCCACCAGGGAGCTGGCTGACCTTTGTGCTTGGTATTGAAGAAATGCCGGATGACTGCTCCCATCACCAATACAAGCGCCAGAATGATCCAGGCATATTCAGTGGCAAAGACAGCTGGATAATGACCGCCAATCATCACGAACACCACCGGCAGGGTCAGATAGTTATTGTGCAGCGAACGCTGTTTGCCCCGCGCGCCATACCGCGGGTCAGGCTCTTCACCAGCCACCAGCGCGGTCACCACCTTGCGCTGACCGGGAATGATCACCATCGCCACATTCGCGACCATGATGGTGCCGATGCTGACCCCGATCTGTACAAAGGCGCCGCGGGCGGAAAACATCTCGCTATACAGCCAGGCCAGCGCCACGATGAAGGCAAAGCCTGCCAGCGCCAGATGCACGTCATTGCGACCTAGCGGGCTGCGGCAGATACCGTCATAGACAACCCAGGTTGCGATGATGCCGCCAACGCTGAGACCCACCGCCTGCCAGGGCTCAAGGTCGAGAATTTCAACATCGATCATATAGAGACCGGCACCGGCATAATAGATCAGCGTCAGCAGGGCGAAACCGGACAGCCAGGTCGTGTAGGCTTCCCATTTGAACCAGGTCAGCTCATCCGGCATACGCGCCGGCGCGACCAGATATTTCACCATGTTGTAGAAGCCGCCGCCATGTACCTGCCAGGCCTGACCATGCGCCTCATCAGGCAGGGCCTTTCCCGGCTTCAGGCTGAGATCAAGCGCAATGAAATAGAAGGAGGATCCGATCCAGGCAATGCCGGCCACGACGTGAAGCCAGCGCACCAGAAATTCAGACCACATCCACAGATAGTCGAACATGTTGTCCCCCTTCGACCAGACCATTCATGTCCAGCTGCATCTGGCAGCCGTGAGCGTGACAGCGCTGAGTGTGCCAGCGCTAACCGATTTCGTCCAATTCCTGCTGCCATATTGCCACCGCCGCGGCAATCGACAGCGCCACCCGCGCAGGCTGTTTACCCGAAATGGCCGCCAGACCCACGGGGCAGACCAGCCGTTCAAGCTGATCAGCAGCCACCCCTGCCTTGGCAAGGCGCGAACGAAACCTAGCTGCCTTGGTGGCCGAGCCAATCAGCCCCAGACGGGCAAAGCCACCGCCCGTCAGGATGCGATGGCACAAGGCTTCATCAAGCGCATGATCGTGCGTGATCACAAGATGAATGGCATTGGATGGTGCATGTGCCGCAATCACAGCTGGATCAGCCGCCAAGACACGGCGCGCCCCGTCCGGCACCCGTTCTGGAAACCGGTCATCCGCAATATCGATCCAATGCAGGTCACAGTCCAGTGCCAAAAGATGGGGTGCCAGCGCCCGGCCGATATGCCCAGCCCCATAAAGAAAGACCGGATGACCGGTCAGAGTCACCGGCGCAATCACGGCACTGCCATCGGCAAGGGGGCCATCGGCAAGGTCATCGGCATCCGCAAGCGGGGCATTGCCAGCCATCGGGTGAGCCAGCCGCGACGCGGTCGCAAGCCCAGCTAAAACCGGCACATCATTCGGCCCGAAAAATTCCAGCAGAACCCGCACCTGACCACCGCAGCACTGGCCCATATCCGGACCCAGAACCAGCTTGATGATCTGCCGCGTCCAGGCAGGGGGCGCCTCTTCAATCATCGCCTCTTCAATCATTTTTCGGGCGCGGCGCATCATGTCATATTCCAGCGCGCCACCGCCAATTGACTGCCAGATCTGGGAAAATGTGATCAGCATCATGGCGCCCGCCTCGCGCGGCGCAGACCCCTTGACCTCAGCAAGGCTGGCCCGCACGACGGCACCGTCCTGGGCAATCATGACCATCGCCATTTCCACCCAGTTCTTCGATGAAACAGCGCTCATGCCGGCCCGTGCCCACCCCGCACATCTTCGCGCACATCGTCACGCACATCGTCACGCACACCTACACGCACGCCTACACGCACTCCGGGGCCCCCAAGACGGCGCGCGGCAAGACAGATTCGTTCTGGTGTCGCCGGTGCATCAAGCATCGGATAAGCATGGCCGCCAACTCCCTGAAGCGCATGTGACAGCGCCATGAGAACAGAAATGCCAAGCATCAGCGGCGGCTCACCAACCGCCTTGGACCGGTGGATGGTGTCTTCAAGATTTTCGCCATCTTCAAACAACGCCACATTGAAAACAGGCGGCCGGTCACCGCAGGCCGGAATTTTATAGGTTGATGGTGCATGTGTTCGAAGCTGGCCGCTATCGTCCCAGACCAGCTCTTCAGTTGTCAGCCAGCCAGCCCCCTGAACAAATCCGCCTTCAATCTGGCCGATATCAAGAGCTGGGTTCAGAGACCGTCCGGCATCATGCAGAATGTCAGCTCGCAGAATCCGGTTTTCACCGGTCAGACAGTCAATGGCGACCTCGCTAACCGCCGCGCCATAGGCAAAATAATAAAAGGGGCGACCCTGACTGCGGACCTTATCCCAGTGAATCTTGGGCGTGGCATAAAATCCAGTTGCCGACAGCGAAATTCGGCCGAGATAACAGGCCTTCACGGCGTCAGCAAAGCTCATCTCCTGAGTGCCAGTAATGACCCGGCCAGTGTCAAACACCACATCGTCAGCATCACATTGATGCTGCTCAGCCAGGAAATCCCGCATCCGCGCCTTAATGGTGCGCACTGCGGCCTGGGCAGCCATGCCGTTCAGATCCGTTCCGGATGAGGCCGCCGTTGCCGAGGTGTTGGGGACCTTGCCGGTTGTGGTGGCGGTGATCTTCACATCTTCGAAATCGATCTGAAATTCATGCGCCACGACCTGCGCCACCTTGGTGTTGAGGCCCTGTCCCATTTCGGTGCCGCCATGGTTCAGATGCACCGATCCGTCAGTATAGACATGAACCAGCGCACCAGCCTGATTCAGGAACGTTGTATTAAAGGAAATGCCGAACTTGACCGGGGTCAGCGCAATCCCGCGCTTGATCACGCGGCTGTTGCGGTTGAAGGCCTCAATCTCGGCGCGGCGGGCGGCATAGTCACTTCGCGTCTCAAGATCGGCGATGATGTCCTGAAGAATGCAGTCTTCAACCCGCTGACCATAGGGTGTCATGCCAAGCTGATCTTCCGCGACAGATTTGTGCGGGTAGAGATTGCGCCTGCGCACCGCCAGCGGGTCAAGCCCCAGATGATGCGCCACCTGATCGATCACCCGTTCAATGCCCAGCATGCCTTGCGGTCCGCCAAATCCGCGAAAGGCGGTATTAGACTGGGTATGCGTCTTGCAGCGATGCGACACCACCCGCAGATGCGGCAGATGATAGGCATTGTCAGCATGACACATGGCCCGCGCCGCAATCGCCTCTGACAGATCCCAGGACATGCCGCAGCGAAGCGCCTGGTCAAAACTGACCGCCAGAATGCGGCCATCACTGTCAAAGCCGACATCATAATCAATACGGATATCATGCCGCTTGCCGGTCAGGCGAAAATCATCGTCACGGTCATAGACGGTCTTGGCAGGCCGGCCAATCGCGCGGGCCGCAAGGGCCGACAGAATAGCCGGCAGATTGCCCTGGCTTTCCTTACCGCCAAAGGCACCGCCCATCCGCCTTGTTTCCACTGTCACGGCGTGATTGGGAAGGCCAAGGCAGTCTGCCACCTTATGCTGAATTTCCGAAGGATGCTGCGTTGAGCAGTGCAGGGTGACATCACCATCCTCTCCTGGAATGGCCAGCGCGGCCTGCCCTTCAAGATAGAAATGCTCCTGGCCGCCAATCTCAATCCGGCCTGACAGATGATGCGGCGCACCGGCAATAACACTGTCCGGATCGCCCGACTCCATGGTCAGTGACGGACCAAGCCAAGACCCTTCACGCATTGCCTGATCGATGGTCAGCACCGCTGGCAGCATTTCATAGTCAACCTTCGCCAACGGCAGCGCATCGCGGGCCGCCTGCATGGTTTCGGCAACAATGGCAAACACTGCCTGCCCGGCATAGCAGACTTCATCAACGGCAAGGACCGGGTCATCGCCATAGACTGGGCTGCAGTCATTCTGACCCGGAATATCAGCATGGGTCAAAACGGCCAGCACACCCGGCGCCGCCGCGACCGCACCAAGGTCACAGGCGGTGATTCTGGCATGGGCGTGCGGGCTCTGCCCGATCAGCACAACAGCAGCGTCATTTGCCGCGCGAATATCGTCAACATAAACCGCGCTGCCAGCAACATGCTTATGCGCGCTGTCATGTCGGCGCGCGGTATGGATGTCACCGGAAACACCCTGACCAGAGATGAAATCGGCGTCCTTCATTCTGCGGCCCCCGCCAGTGTGCCGACAAGAGGACTGTCATATCCAGCAAGACGCGGCACCGGATCGCCAGCACAGTCCATGCCATATTTCAGGATCAGATTGCGGGCCACCTGCATGCGGTAATCAGCCGAGGCACGCATGTCACTGATCGGCGCAAAATCCTGATCCAGCGCCGCGGCAGCGCGGGCAAAGCTTTTTTCGGTGAGTGGTGCGCCCATAAGGGCGGCTTCGGCAGCGCTGGCGCGTTTTGGCGTTGCCGCCATTCCGCCAAAGGCAAGCCGTGCAGAAGTGATATGCCCATCCGATACGGAGATGTTGAACGCGCCCATGACCGCCGAGATATCCTGATCAAACCGTTTGGAAATCTTATAGGCACGGAAGAAGGGGGCTGCGGCGCTTGGCACCAGCAGGGCCGCGACATATTCCCCGACTTCACGGTCCTGCCGCCCATATTCAATGAAGAAATCTTCCAGCGGCAGACGCCGGCTGGTGCCGGCACCCGACAGTTCAACCTCTGATGCCAGCGCGATCAGCATGGGCGGCAGATCCCCAATTGGCGATCCATTGGCAATATTTCCACAGATGGTACCGCTGGAGCGAACCTGGAGAGATCCAAACCGGCGCATGACCTCACCAAGGTCAGGACGACCTTCGGCCAGCGCGGCCAGCCCCGCCTCATGGGTCACCGCCGGACCGATCCGCCACTGCGCCCCTATCTGCGTCACCCGATCAAATCCAGCCACGCGCCCGGTCCACAGCATGGTAGGCAGATGCCGGTTCTGCTTGGTCACCCACAGCCCGACATCGGTTGCCCCGGACACAATGGTACAGTCCGAATCCCGCGCATAGAGGCTGGCAAAGGCGTCGGCGCTGGCAGGCGCAATAAAGCTGCGCTGCCCGTCCGTCAGCATCACCGTGTCGTCATGCGCAATCTCACTCATCAGGGTGGCTTCGGTGGCGCGGCGCTGGCGCTCATAAAAAGGCAGCAGCGCATCATGGGTCAGCGATGACGCCGCCTCAGCAATAGGCCGATACCCAGTACAGCGGCACAGATTACCCGCCAGCGTGGTGTCGACCCGGTCAGGTTCCAGACCTTCGCCATTACACCAGGCGGCAAACATCGACATCACAAATCCGGGCGTGCAGAACCCGCATTGTGAGCCGTGCCTGTCTACCATCACCTGCTGACAGGGATGCAGTTCGGGAACCCCATCGGTGGGCCGGATGCCTTCAATGGTGGTGACGGACACACCTTCCAGCATGCCCATGAACTGAATACAGGCATTGACCGGATGCCATCTTGTGACACCGTCATCCCCGCGCCGCGCCACCACAACCGTACAGGCCCCGCAGTCACCCTCGCCGCAGCCTTCCTTCGATCCGGTCAGCCGCCTGGTCTGGCGAAGCCAGTTCAGCAACGTGGTGTCACCCGGCAGTCCGGACACACGCTCAATCTGGTTGTTCAGAATGAAGGTAATGGTCTCACGCATGTGACCCGTGCCTTTCACTAGCTGCCCCGATAGGTGGAATATCCATACGGCGAGAGGAGCAGAGGAACGTGATAATGCTGGTCTGCCCGGTCAATGCCGAATGCGATGACAATCTCGTCAAGAAAAGGTGTTTCAGGAAGCGTTACACCAGAGGCCCGCAGATAGGCGGCGGCATGGAACACCAGCTGGAACCGGCCAGTCTGCATTGACCCGCCCTCCATCAGCGGAGCATCGACGCGGCCATCCTCATTGGTGGTGACGCTTTGCAGATGCGTCCGGCGGTCGCCGTCAAGCTGATAGAGATCTATGGCAAGCCCGGCAGCAGGCCGCCCGCTTGCGGTATCCAGAACATGCGTCGTCAGACGGCCCATCTCGGTTCACCCTTTTTGATCTCTTGTCGGATACAATGTCTGCAGGCTGCCACTTATCGGTTGAAAAGGCAATGAAATGTGACCAGTCTCAAACCAGACTGAATGGCAAAAAAGTGAAAGGTTTCAGAAGTATGAATGATGTTGAGGCTTTGCGCTTCCAGACCGCGCCAGCCAGCCTTGATGAAGCGGAATTCATGGCCCGTTTTGGCGGTATCTACGAACATTCGCCCTGGGTGGCCAGCACCATCTGGACCGAAGGTGTCACAGCCGCAGATGATGCCATCGCCCATCTGGCAGGCCGGATGCGAGATATTGTTGAGGCAGCTGCGCATGAGACGCGGCTGGCACTGCTGCGCGCTCATCCGGAACTTGCCGGCAAGCTGGCCGTTGCCGGTGAGCTGACAGCGGAATCAAAGTCCGAGCAGGCCGGAGCCGGGCTTGACCAGTGCAGCGCGGCCGAATTTGAACGGTTTCAGCAGCTGAACAGCCTGTATGGCGACCGGTTTGGCCACCCCTTCATCATCGCGGTAAAGGGGCTGGACCGGCAAGCCATTCTGGCCGCCTTTGAAGCCCGCACCAGCAACACGCCAGAAGCAGAATTCACCACCGCCATGACCGAGGTTCACAAGATTGCCCGCCTCAGACTCGAGGCGATGGGGGCTTAAGACAATGGATGGCTGACGGATAGCTTGACGCAGCGGCTTGCAAACAGGTGCATGGCACAGCAAGGCCATGCTAGGCTGACGCCATAGCGGTCGCCGACAGCCAACCAAAACAGACACAGTTTTCAGGGGAGAAGAATATGGATGAGATGCGGATCACTGATCTGGCCGGCCGGATTGCCGCCATCTGCGGCGATGCCAATGTTCAGGCTGGCACCGGGATTGACCCGCGCTACCAGCGCGACTGGCTTGGCACCAAACAATCATCCCCGGCCATTGTTGTCCGCCCTGCGGACACGGCAGAAGTGGCAGCCGTGATGAAGCTGTGCGCCGAAACCCGTACCCCGGTCATTCCCTTTGGCGGCAATTCCGGCCTGTCGGGCGGCACGGTGGCCCGCGCCGATGATCAGGTTGTGCTGTTGTCACTGGAACGCATGAACAGGATT
>WTJS01000006.1 GCA_011524735.1 Alphaproteobacteria bacterium | reverse complement strand
GCCACCCGCGAATCCGAAGCCGCGCTGCAGACAGCGGTGGCCGATGCAGTTGGCGATGCCGCACGGGTGATAGATCTGTTTGCCGGCTGCGGTACGCTGAGCCTGCCGCTATTGCCTGGCCTGTCACATCTGACAGCGGCAGAATCGGACAATGCCGCGCTTGCCGCGCTAAAGGCCGGGGTGGATGCCAGCGGGCGTGGATCGCAACTGACCTGCCTGCGGGCCGATCTGATGAACGCCCCACTGACCCCTGATCAGCTGCACGGGCATGATGCGGCGATCATTGACCCGCCACGCGCTGGCGGCGAAGCGCAATGCAACAGCCTTGTCGAAAGCGGCATTCCGGTGATTGCCATGGTATCCTGTAACCCGGCCAGCTTTGCCCGCGATGCCGCCCTTCTGTGTGACGGCGGATATCAGCTTGACTGGCTGCAGCTTGTCGACCAGTTCCGCTTTACGGCGCATGTTGAGCTGGTCGCCAGATTTTCCTGCACAGCCTGAGCGGGAGACGGCAGGAAGGAAGCGAGATGAAGAAGCGATCATTGAGCATTCGGGGCCACCGCACCAGCCTGTCGCTGGAGGATGCCTTCTGGGAGGAGCTTGGCAAGATCGCCACTGCCCGCGGCCAGTCCGTTGCCAGCCTGATTACCGAAATTGACCGCACCCGTGATGGCGGCCTGTCATCGGCGGTGCGACTGTTTGTTCTGGAAGCGGTCAAGCAAAATGCCGCCGCTTGCAGGACACTTGACGGACCCCTAGGTTGATAGCGTCTGAATGTAACGCAGCCGGGCAGATCCCGGCGTTACCAGCCCTTGAAGGAACAGGATCATGCGTATTGCCATACTTGAAACCGGACGGATCAATGCCGAGATCGCCGACAGGTTTGCGCGCTATCCGGATATGTTCCGCGCGATGTTTGACGCCGCCCCCAACCAGGGCAACCATCAGCATGGCATGGACTTCATCGAAGTGCCGGTGGTCGATGGTGTGATCCCTGACGATGTCGATGATTATGATGGCTATCTGGTCACAGGATCGGCGGCCGGCGTCTATGACGATTTTGACTGGATTGCACCGCTGATGGCGTTTCTGCGCGATGCGCATGCTGCCGACAAACCCCTTGTTGGAATCTGTTTCGGGCATCAGGTGATTGCCCATGCGCTGGGGGGACGGACCGAGAACTGGCATGATGGCTGGGGTCTTGGCGTCTATGACATTGCTGTCAGTGATCGGCCGACCTGGATGCCGGACACAGACACAGTCAGCCTGATCCATATTCATCAGGACCAGGTCACCAAACTGCCGGAAGATGCGACACCGATTGGCAGCACCTCGTTCTGCGCCAACGCCATGTTCCATATCGGCGATAATGTTTTCTGCATGCAGGGCCATCCCGAATTCACCGCCGATTACACGGGGGCGCTGATGGAAACCCGCCGCAGTACCATGGGACCAGAGCGCGTCGATGCAGCGATGAAATCGCTGGAAGGCGGGCATCAGGGGCTGGATATGGCTGACTGGATCATCACTTTCTTCCAACAACATGCCGCGGCGCGCGCCGCCGCCTGAGGGCAGCATTGCCGCCCGATAGACCTGTAACGGGACCGTACACATGACCTTGGTTATCGGCCTTGATACCGGTGGCACCTTCACCGATGCCGCCCTTCTGGACACCGCAGCCGGCACCGTGCTTGCCACCGGCAAGGCGCTGACGACACGCCACGATCTGTCGATTGGTGTTGGCGGGGCGATCCAGCGGGTGCTGGACAATTTCGACGGCAAGGCCACCGATATCGGGCTTGTGTCACTATCCACCACGCTGGCCACCAATGCGGTGGTGGAAGGTGTGGGTGGGCGCGTCGGGCTGATGATGATCGGCTTTGACGACGCCGCGCTGGAACGCGCCGATCTGGCGCGGGCGCTTGGGCAGGACCCGGTCTTTTTCATTAAGGGCGGTCACAGTCCCGACGGCGGCCCGCAGGCGCCGCTGGATCAGGCCGCCATCCGCGCCGCCATTGCCGCGACCGAAGGCGAAGTATCAGCCTTTGCCATTGCCGGACATTTCGCCACGCGCAATCCTGAACATGAGGTCAAGGCCCGCGACATGATCCGCGAGGCCACTGGCCTGCCGGTGACCTGCAGCCATGAGCTGTCTTCAGCGCTTGGCGGACCCCGCCGGGCCCTGACAGCACTGCTGAATGCCAGACTGATCAATCTTCTGGACAGGCTGATTGCCGCCACCGAAAGCATCATGAGCGCCCAGGGTCTGTCCTGCCAGCTGATGGTGGTGAAAGGGGACGGATCGCTGCTTCAGGGGGACTATGCCCGGTCCCGGCCGGTGGAAACAGTGTTGTCTGGCCCGGCCGCCAGCCTGGCCGGTGCGGCCTTTCTGGCAGGCACCGCAACCGCAATGATTGCCGATATTGGTGGCACCACAACCGATATCGCGCTGCTGCGCAATGGCGCCCCCATGCTGAAGCCTGATGGGGCGCTGGTCGGCGGATGGCAGACCATGGTGGAAGCTGCCGACATCCGTACCTGCGGACTTGGCGGTGATAGCGAGGTTCGTCCGCTCAGCCGCGGCAGCGCCGATGGTGTGACCTTGGGGCCCCGGCGGGCCGTGCCACTGTCGCTGCTGGCGATGCAATGGCCAGAGGTAAAGGCCAAGCTCGCCGAACAGCTTGCGGTTGCAGTGCCGATGGCCACTGACGGTCGCTTTGTCATGCCGCTGATGCCAGACGGGGTACCACACTGGCTGACCCGATCCGAAGCCCGCCTTGCCGAAAAGGCCATCGCCATGGTCCCGTCAAGTGTTGCCGATATCGCCGGTACACAGCTGGCTCTTGGTGCGGTCGACAGGCTGATCGGGCGCGGGCTGCTGACCCTCGCCGCCTTCACCCCAACCGATGCGCTGCATGTCACCGGTGATTTTGCCGAATTCGATGCCGAAGCCGCACAGCTTGGCGCAGCGCTGATGGCCCGCCAGAAAAACGGGGTCGGCAATCCAATGGCCGCAACGCCGGAAGAGCTTGCCAGAATCACACTGGCCGAACTGCATCGCCGCACCGGACTGGCACTGATGGATGCGGCGCTGGCCCATGACGGGGCCGGAGAAGGCCAGGCCAGCGCCAATCCGCTTCTGACGGATCTGTATCGCGATGGCGACGGCAAGGATGACCAGCTGGTATCGATCTCGCTTGATCTTGGCGTCGGAGTTGTCGGGTTGGGCGCATCAGCGGCCACCCATTACCCCCATGTCGCCCGCCGGATGGGGGTTGAGCTGACCGTGCCGGAACACGCCAATGTGGCGGGTGCCGTCGGAGCCGCCGCCGGATCGGTGCGCCAGCGCGTGATGATTTCGGTGACCCAACCCTCCGAAGGCCGATTCCGCGTGCATCTTGCCGACGGACCAAAGGACCTTCCCGATATGGACGAGGCGCTTGATATCGCGCGGCAGGCCGCCAGCGATCTGGCGCGGGACCGTGCGCTTCAGGCCGGAGCGGCCCGCGTCACCATCTCGCTGGAAGAAGACATCAAGCTTGTCCCGCTGAGCGCAGATCATGATCTGTTTGTTGAAGCGCTGATCCACGCCATTGCCGATGGCCATGCGAGCTGACATTTCGCGGTTAATATTATCTTAATCGATGGGGTCTAGACTGGTCTGGAGGAGAACTCCGGAGCATCTGGCATGAAGACCATCTTGATTTTTGCGGGATCGGCACGGCGCGATGCCCTGTCCAAACGGCTTGCTGCAGCCGCGACGCTGGGCACCGGGGCTGCTGGGGCCAAGCCCACGCTGATTGACCTTGGCGATTTTGACGTCCCGATCTATCACGGCGATCTGGAAGCGGCATCCGGCATCCCGCGAGCCGTTGTGGAATTTCGGCATCTGGTGGCGGCGCATCACGGCATGATTCTGGTCACGCCGGAATATAATGGTTTTGTCACACCCTTGATGCTGAACATGTTGTGCTGGGCGTCGCGCCCGTCCCCGGGGGATGATTTTGGCGCGGTGTTCGCTGGCAAGCCGGTGGCCCTGATGGCGTCGAGCCCGGGACGGCTTGGCGGGGTGCGGGCCATTCCGCGGCTTCGCGACATGGTGGCCGAACTTGGCATGCTGCCAGTCCCAGGCTTTGTGACCATTCCGGCAGCCGAACAGGCCTTTGCCAATGACGGACACCTTGCTGACCCTGCCCTTGCCGACAGCCTGAACGGGGTGATCAGACGCCTTCTTCAGGCCATCCGCTAGCACGGCACATATAGATATGGACCATGAAGACTAGGGAGATATGACCGGGGGAGATATGACCGGGGAAGATATGACCGGAGAGCGCGAATCAGAAGGCGCGCTGGCGCACCGGTTTGCAGGTGGCATCAAAGGCCTTTTCATCCCGAAGCCGTACCTTGCTGGCCCGAATCGCCCCGGGGAGCTTGTGATTACGGACACGATGCTCACCCCAGACCAAACTGAGTTCACCATTGATCCGGTTCAGCCGCATATCAACAGTCGCGACCGAT
Source organism: Alphaproteobacteria bacterium (assembly GCA_011524735.1). GTDB lineage: Bacteria > Pseudomonadota > Alphaproteobacteria > Puniceispirillales > Puniceispirillaceae > UBA8309. The sequence continues at coordinate 3,808 of WTJS01000006.1, read as the reverse complement.
TCACGTGTTGGCACCAGAGGCTTGCCATCAACGCGGGCGCGCATCATCGGACCGGTTTCGGTGGTCTGATGCAGCACAACTTCGGTGGCATTGGCATCAATGTGAATTTTGCTGGAGGGGACAGTTTCATCGGCGGGGGCTGGCTGGACGGCACGCGCTGTCTTGCCCGCCATCTGACCGGTCGGCGCCGTATCAGCATCGATCACGGACATGGGCTCAGGCATGGCGAGGTACTGCTGCACCGGCATGCGGGTCTCCCCCTCATAGGCCTGAAGCCGGATTTCCACAAAGCTGCCATCCTGTTCTACAAGCGCAACATGCATGGTGCCGGGAAAGCTGGTTTCTGCGCTGCCTTCGATCGCCCCGGTCATGGTCCGGTATTCACCGTCACAGATCAGAGCAACGGATTTCGCAGACGCCGAAACCGGGCCAGCCGCCAGCGCAGCCATTACGGCGACGGCAAGCGTCACCGCCGGTCTGACGCCCGGCAGTCTGGTGGCCTTCCAGCTGGCCGCACTCTGCTTCATAATCCTGAACATGCCGGATATTTATGGCCATTAACCATTTTTTCATAATTTGATTCAGGCTGATTCGAACTCTTATCATCTGTCAGACCGACTTGACCTCACATTCAGACCTGCCACGATGAAGGCCCATCCGGCAAAGGCAAGGCCATGTCCAGAACGATTCTCATCATCGGCACCTATGACACCAAGGATGACGAACTGACCTTCATGGCGGACACGATCCGAGCGCAGGGCGGCGCGGTCGTGACCATGGATGTCAGCGTCCTGGGAGAGGCCGCCGGCAGCCCTGACATTTCCAAACATGATGTTGCCGCCGAAGCCAACAGCAGCATTGACGCCGCCATTGCATGCGGCGACGAAAATGAAGCCATGCAGATCATGGCGCGCGGGGCCGCATCCCTGACCGCCAGCCTTTATGCCGGCGGCCGGATTGATGCCATGATTGCGCTTGGCGGGTCGATGGGGACCGATCTGGCGCTGGACTGTGCGCGGGCCCTGCCGCTTGGCGTGCCAAAATATATCGTATCGACAGTGGCGTTTTCGCCCATCATTCCTGTTGACAGGCTGTCGCCCGACATTCAGATGATCCTGTGGGCAGGCGGGCTATACGGGCTGAATTCCGTCTGCCGGGCATCGCTGTCACAGGCTGCCGGGGCGGTTCTGGGCGCCGCAATGGCAGTGCAGTCCCCCCGCCGCGACCGGCCCGTCATTGGCATGACCAGCCTGGGATCATCCTGCCTGAAATATATGACCCATCTGAAAGAACCGCTGGAAGAGCGCGGCTTTGAGGTGGCGGTCTTTCATGCCACCGGCATGGGCGGAATGGCGTTTGAAACGCTGGCAAGGCAGGGCTATTTCGCCGCCGTTCTGGATCTGTGCCTTGCCGAGCTTGGCAATCTGATGGTGGGGTCGGTGCTGAGCGCGGGGGCAGACAGGCTGACCAATGCAGGCGCCGCCGGCATTCCGCAGATTGTGGCACCGGGATGTGCCGATCTGATTGATTTCGCAGGCTGGCAGGATATCCCGCAAGCCTATGCTGACCGGCCTTTCCATGCGCATAACAGGCTGATCAAATCATCCGGCCTATCACCGCAGGAGCGCCGAGAGCTGATCCGTGATGCGGCAAACAGGCTGTCAGCCGCCAACGGGCCTGTGCATTTCATGATGCCGCTGGGCGGGGTAGAGGAATGGGACCGCGCGGGCGATGTGGCGCATGATCCCGAAGGGCTGACCGCGATGATTGACGAAGTGCGCCTGTCCATGGCCACACTTGGCACAGTGCCAGTCACCGAAATCGATGCACATATCAACGATGCCGCCTTTTCCGACGCCGTGCTGAAAATCCTGGATGACTGGATTGCCGCTGGAACAATAAACAATCGAACGATTGCGGCGGGAGAGTAGCAAGCCACCCCCGCCGCATCAGACCAGACCTGTTGGGATGGGTCTCTTGAGATTTGCTTATTGCAGGGATTCGAAATAGGCGATGATGTTGTCGCGGTCTTTCTGCTTCTTCAGACCGGCAAAGGCCATCTTGCCACCCTTCAGATATTTCTTCGGGTTCTCAAGATAACCATCAAGCGTTGCAGCATCCCAGACAAAGCCGCTTTCCTTCAGGGCCTTGGAATATTTCTTGTAGCTTTCGACGCTGGCCGCCGGACGGCCGATGATGCCAACCAGATGTGGACCAGTCTTGTTCTTTTCCTTGTCAACAACGTGACAGGCCTTGCATTTCTTGAATACTTTTTCGCCAGCCTTGATATCAGCTGCGTGAGCTGATCCGGATACCGACATCACCGCAAGAAGTACCGCAATTACAAACCGCATCATTCAGTCCTTTATGTTGAATTCGTCTTTGCCCGACCATGCTTGGGCATGTGCTGCGCACGGCAGCTGTTAGTATCACCCGAAGTAACCTCTGAACCCAGACGTCACCGCCCGCGCTACCCCGCCTACATGTAAGCGAAAGTCGGGAGGTGGCAAGCCTCATGGGAAGAGAATTTTGTCACGCCCCTAATCGGCGTAACTGGCAAGTCCCATCCAGAACAACTCAGCATCGCGGTACCCTTCAAGACGCCCGATTTCCCGACCATCCTGCGCCACGATAAAGGTTGGCGTGCCAAGCACCGGCGCGTTCAGAGTGAGACCAGCCGGTGCCGGGCCATTAAAGGCCACCCGGGTCAGCGGCAGCTTGCCAGCATAGGGTGACAGATCATAGCTTGCCCCGACATCACGTTCCCATGCCTTGCAGAAGGGGCAGCTGTCAGAGGTGAACATCACAAGCTTGGTTTCGGCCGCTGCGGGAAGTGCCGATGCCAGCAACATCATCACCGCCATGATCATGGCTTTCATTCCACTGTACATGTGAATCTTACCATGCATGTGAAACCTGCTGTGCATGTAAACCCTCCCCTGGTTGCCTGCTTTCGGCCCCATGGCCGCGCCGCCGCAGCGTAAACCGCCTATCGCCCTCTGACCAGCCTGTTATCGGGATCATAGGGCGACGGCGCGATCACCCTTGCAGGCTGCGGACGCCCCATCACATCAACTGTCAGATCTGTCCCGAGTGCGGTGCTACCCGGATCGACAAAGGCATAGGCAAGATTGCGGGAGACCCGATACCCCCAGGCAGCTGAAGTGACCGTTCCCACCAGCCTGTCGCCAGTATAGACAGACGCCCCGCCATGGGCAGGGGCGTGATCGCAGTCAATCTCCAGCGCAACAAGACATTTGCGCGGGCCGGCAGCGACCATCTTCTGCAGCGCCGATTTGCCAATAAATTCCTTATCCATCTTCACAAACCTGTCGAGGCCTGTCTCAAACGGGTTGAATTCGGTGATCAGGTCAGCCTTCCAGTGAAGATAGCCTTTTTCCATCCGCATGGATTCCACCGCCATGGAGCCGAACAGACGCAAATCATGTGGCTCACCCGCGGCCCGCAGCGCCAGCCAGGCGGCATAGAGCTGATTGTTTGGCACATGAACCTCGAACGCCTGTTCGCCGGAAAAGCTGACCGCCATGATCACCGCCGGCGCGATCCCGACAAAACCGGTCCGCACGCCAAGCCATTCAAACCCGTCTGCCGAACAGTCAAGCCGCGTGGTGGCCTGCAGCACGTCACGCGCCTTCGGCCCGGCCAGCAGCAGGATGGTATAGTCATTGGTCAGGCTTTTCAGCTGCACCGACCCGTCATCGGGGAGATGCGCGGACAGCCAGTCAAAATCATGAAATTCCGACGCCGCGGCCGAGCCGTACCAGACGCGGGCGCCAGCGCCAGTGCC
>WTJS01000123.1 GCA_011524735.1 Alphaproteobacteria bacterium | reverse complement strand
CGGCGCGGCATTACCAGAAAGCCTGCAACCATCAGAAGAATGACAATCACCATACCGGCGCGTTCGTTGCCGGTTGCGGCGACGAGAGTGCCGTAGAGAAGCGGCCCAACAAAGCTGGTCGCCTTTCCTGATAGCATCAGCAGTCCAAACAGGCTGGCGCGGTGTTCCGCAGGGGCCTTGCGGGCAACATAAACGCGCGCTGATGACTGCAGCGGCCCAATAAATAGTCCAAGAGCCGCTCCGGCAACCCAGAAGACAGGCTGGTTCGGGGCCAGAACAGCAAGGGCGCCAAGGCATGTCAGTGCCATCAGGCAGATCCGCATGACGCGGATTGAGCCTAGCCTGTCATCAGCATAACCCCCGAAGGCAGCCCCGATGCCAGCGGTGATATTCAGCACAATGGCAAAGACAAGAACGAGTGTCTGAGTGAAACCGAAGACCTTGGCCGCATAGATTCCGCCAAAGGCGAACAGGGTGACCAGCCCGTCTGCAAACAACATGCGGGCCAGAAGAAAGCGTGGCATGTCAGGAATCTGCATGGCAAGGCGCAGGCTTGCCCGAAGCTGCACCAGAAACGGTGCCTGATCTTGCGATGCGGCTGGGCGGGACACGAACAGGAACAGGGGCAGCGAAAAAAGGCACAGCCACAGTGCAGCGAACACCATGGTAATTCTGATATGCTGACTATCGTCGGTTGCAACGCCAAAGGCCGGGGTGTCCGGCATGACAAAAAGGGCCAGTACCAAAGCCAGCGCAACAATTGCGCCGGCGTAACCAACCCCCCATGCAAGTCCTGAGGCGCGTCCATATCCATCCGGTGGTGCTACAGACGGCAGCATGGCGTTGTAAAAGACGAAGCTGATCTCGAGCGCAAAGATTGAGAGTGCCGAGAGGATCAGGGCAAGGGATGCATAGCTGACATCAGGACGGACATACCACAATGCTGCCGTGGCAAGAGCGCCGGAGATGGTGGCCAAGCCGAGCAGGGATTTGGCCGCGCCGCGCATGTCGGCATATCGACCCAGAAAAGGCGCCGCCACGGCAACGGTCAGGGCTGTTGCCGATGTCATCCAGGCCCAGGCGGACGTACCTCCCTCAGGCATGACAGCAACAGTGAAATACACTGAAAATATAAAGGTCGCGTGAAGCGTGGGGACAGGCGAGCTAGCCCAGTCATAGAGCGACCAGCTGACCAGCGGGCGGTTAAGGGCGCGAGGGAATTGGTGTTTGGGTGACATGGCAGGGTGGCTCCGGTTCAGCCATTCAGCGGCAACCCTATCAGCCTGTCACCGCAGGTTGCGCCTGTCACCTTAGAATTCGTATGTTTGCAAGGCCGACACAGGACAGTCCAGCCGATCCCTGCCTTTCAGACCTGTCAGTTCGATGATGCAGACGGCCCCAGCCAGAATGCCGCCACAGGTCGTCACAAGCTGTGCCGCCGCCTGCAATGTGCCGCCCGTTGCCAGCAGGTCATCGCATAAAATGACGCGCTTACCCTCAAGCTGACGGCTGGCCTGGATAGAAAGTCGGGCTTCACCATATTCTAGCGCATAGGACTGTTCCACAAGCTCCCCCGGAAGCTTGCCAGCCTTGCGCACCATGACCATGCCGCAGTCAAGGTCCAGCGCCAGCGGCAAAGCGAACAGAAACCCTCGCGCATCGATGCCTGCAATGATGTCAGGATCCATCGGCCGCGCCAGTTCTGCCAGCGCGGCCATAGCTTTTCTGACGGCTTCCCTGTCCTCAAGGATCGGGCTTATGTCATAGAAGGTGATGCCTTCCTTGGGAAACCCGGGTGTCTTTGAGATATAGGGGTCTGCGTCAAACGCCATTCTGTGCCTTCTTTTCCAGGCGGCGAGAATGCAGTACCGGTTCCGTGTAACCGGATGGCTGCTCTTTGCCTTTGAACACCAGATCACAGGCTGCTTGGAAGGCGATGGAGTTGTCAAAGTTCGGTGCCATCGGGCTGTAGGCCGGATCCCCGGCATTCTGTCCGTCAACAACGGCTGCCATTTCCTGCATGACCTCCATCACCAGATCAGCACTGCACACATCATGATGCAGCCAGTTGGCAATATGCTGCGATGAGATGCGAAGCGTTGCCCGGTCTTCCATCAGCCCGACATCGTGAATGTCCGGAACCTTCGAGCAGCCAACACCCTGATCAACCCAGCGGACAACATACCCAAGAATTCCCTGAGCATTGTTGCGCAGTTCCTGGCGGATATCATCTTCCGACCAGTTCGGGCGAATGGCGACAGGTACTGACAGAATATCCTCACGGCTTGCTGGTGTGCGAGTCGCGATTTCAGCCTGCCGGGCGGCTACGTCAACCTTGTGATAGTGCAGGGCATGAAGCGTTGCCGCGGTTGGCGAGGGAACCCAAGCGCAATTTGCGCCGGACATGGGATGACCAATCTTCTGTTCGATCATGTCAGCCATCAGATCCGGCATGGCCCACATGCCTTTGCCGATCTGTGCTTTGCCAGCCAGCCCACAGGCCAGCCCGACATCAACATTCCAGTTTTCATAGGCCCCAATCCAGGTGGCGCCTTTCATGTCCGCCTTGCGGATCATTGGGCCGGCATCCATGGAGGTGTGAATCTCGTCACCTGTGCGGTCAAGGAAGCCTGTGTTGATAAAGACAAGTCGCGATTTCGCCGCGCGGATACATTCTGCCAGATTAACGGTTGTCCGACGCTCTTCATCCATGATGCCGATCTTGATGGTGTTCTCGGCAAGACCAAGAACGGATTCCACAGCTGCGAAAATCTCGGTGGCGAAGGTCACCTCATCCGGTCCGTGCATCTTTGGCTTCACGATGTAAACCGACCCAGCGGCCGAGTTGCGACCCGCCTTCAGGTCATGCATCGCGCCAGCTACGGTCATGAAGGCATCCATGATGCCTTCTGGGACTTCACTGCCGTCAGCGAGGCGGATGGCCGGGTTGGTCATTAGATGTCCAACATTACGTACCAGCATCAGGGCGCGGCCTTTAAGGCTGGCTGCCTCACCATTGGCAGTGGTGAATGCCACATCATCGGCAAGACGGCGGGTGATAACCTTGCCGCCTTTTTCAAAGCTTTCTTCCAGCGTGCCCTTCATCAGGCCAAGCCAGTTCCGGTAGGCCAGAACTTTGTCCTCGGCATCGACGCAGGCAACGGAATCCTCACAATCCATAATGCTCGACATTGCAGATTCTGCAATCACATCATTGATGCTGGCTTTGTCATCACGACCAATGGCACCGCTGGCATCGATCTTGACCAGAAGATGCAGACCGTTATTGCGCAGGACTATGGTTGTCGGGTTCGCTGCGTCCCCGTCATAGCCCACAAAGCCGGACGCATCAGCAAGGGATGTTGAACCGTCATCCAAAGCCAGCTCAAGGCCTCCGTTCACCACGCTGATACCGGAGATGTCGCTCCAGCTGGCAGTGGTCAGCGGCAGTGACTCGTCAAGGAAGCTTCGCACGCGGGCAATGACCTTCGCACCACGGACAGGATCGTACCCTTTCCCACCTGATTCGCCGTCGGATGGAATGGCATCTGTGCCATAAAACGCGTCATACAGACTGCCATAACGAGCATTGGCGGCGTTCAGTGCATAGCGAGCATTGGTGATTGGTACCACCAGCTGTGGCCCGGCAATCGAGGCGATTTCTGGGTCAACATTCTGTGTCTCAATCTGAAAGGATGGGCCTTCTTCGACCAGATATCCGATATCCCGAAGAAAGGCCGTGTAGCTCTCACTATCCAGCTGAGAGCTTGCGTTGTCACGAAGCCAGCTATCAATCTTCTGCTGCATATCATCACGAATGGCCAGAAGCTCGCGATTGCGCGGTGCCAGCGCATGAACAGCGGAATCGAACCCGTCCCAGAACTGATCAGGCGTAATGCCAGTTCCGGCCAGAAGTTCGTCATTGACGAATTGCGAAAGCTCCGCTGCGATCGACAGACCGCCGCGGGAGACATAGTTAGTCATTCTGTTCTCCGAAAGTCAAAAACGCGAAAGGCGGCGCAGAGATTACGCGCTTGGACAGGTCTTGCCAAGCGTGCTGCAAAACCTGCGTCAGGATGTGCCAATGCAACAGCTACTCTGCCAGACCATCAAGCCCTGCTGCCTGTAGGACGGCTGACAGATCGCGCTTCAGATCATTCAGGTCCTCTTCGTTGCCAGCCTCGGCCCTGGCAACCAGTGCCGCTTCGGTGTTGGAAGCACGCACAAGCCACCAGCCATGGTCAGTTCGCAACCGGATACCGTCAATATCTGTTACATTTGCCGCATCATGGGATGCTAACACATGGTCCCTGATCCGGGTCATGACATCAAACTTAACAGTGTCTTCGCATTCGATGCGCAGTTCGGGTGTTGCATGCTGCACCGGCAGCCCGTCCATGTAGTCGGTGATGGATTGGCCAGTTTCCACCATCTGCGTCAGCACCCGGATGGCGGCATAGATGGCATCATCAAAGCCAAGATAGTCATCGGCGATGAAGATGTGCCCTGACATTTCGCCTGCAAGAGGTGCTGACACGTCTTTCATCCGCTTTTTCATGTGGCTGTGACCGGTTTTCCAGATACCGGCATCACCGCCGCTGTCGGAAATCAGCTTGATAGCGGTATCAGAAGATTTGACATCCAGAAGGATGGGTTTGCCCCGGTGCCGAGAGGCCACATCCTGTGCAAGGTAGGCTGTTAACAGATCACCAGGAACCTGCCGCCCTTTGGCATCGATAACGCCAATGCGGTCGCCATCACCGTCAAATCCGATGCCAAGGTCCGCATTAAGGTTGGCTACTTCGGTCCGCAACAGATCCAGCGTCTCTGGATCTACAGGATTAGGGTGATGGTTGGGAAAGGTCCCGTCGATATCTGAAAACAACACCTTGTGGGTGCCGGCAAGGCCAGCTGCAACAGCTTCCGTTACGGGGCCGCTGGCACCATTTCCGCAGTCCCAGATCACGGTTAAGCCGTCGGCTTTGGCTTTGCTGGAAATGCGTGCAATATAGGCTGGCTGAATATCCACGTCGGCAACTGTGCCGCCTGACGTTTGCTGAGCACCCTGTTGTGACAGTGTGCCAAGCTCAGTGATATCGTCCCCAAAAAAGGATAGCCCGCCCATCACCATTTTGAAGCCGTTATGGGTTGGTGGGTTATGACTTCCTGTGACTTGGATGGCTCCGCCTGTTTCGAGCTCATGAGCCGCATAATACAGCATTGGCGTTGGCCCACAGCCAATATTGCTGACCTCGGCGCCACCTGACACAAGACCATCTATCAGGGCTTCTGATAATTCTGGGGACGACAATCTGCCATCCCGCCCCACAGCAACTCTGTTTCCAAAGCCACGATTCCTCTGAATGGCGATGAATGATAGACCAATGGCAAAGGCGTCGGCGGCCGTCAGGGTTTCACCGACGATGCCACGAATGTCATAGGCACGCAGGATGGTGGGATCAAAATTGTGGCTTGTCACTTTAGGCGCTCCTGCATCCATGCTTTCAAATCGGGTGCGAGATCGGTATTGCTCATCCCGAAGGCTAGGTTAGCCTGCAGAAAGCCGAGCTTGGAGCCACAGTCAAACCGTTCACCTGAAAAACGAAGCCCATGGAATGGTGCTGATCCAATCTGTTTGGCAAGCGCATCGGTCAGTTGGATTTCGCCGCTTGCGCCTCGCTCCTGACTGCTTAGTGTCTCAAAAACCTGAGGTGCGATGATATAGCGGCCGACAACAGCAATGTTTGAGGGCGCGTCAGCAGGTGCCGGCTTTTCAATGAGACCTTTGACGTCTACGACCCTTCCGTCATCAGCCCCTGGTGTGACAATACCATAGGATCCGGTCTGGTCTTCTGGGACATTCATAACGGCGACCATATTGCCGCCCTGATACGCCTCAACCATTTCACGAACACAGCTCTTTCCCAGAATGAGATCATCCGCCAGCAGAACCACGACAGGTTCATCACCAATCAGATGGCGGGCACACCACACTGCATGACCAAGGCCAGCGGGCTGCTGTTGACGCACATACATGACCGAGCCGGGGTTGTGCATCATGTTTTTGACCAGCGTCAGCGCTTCTCTCTTACCCTTTGCCGCAAGCGTCGATTCAAGCTCAAAAGAATGGTCGAAATGATCTTCGATTGCTGTCTTGTTGCGCCCGGTAACAAAGATGAACTCTTCAATGCCTGCATCCGCCGCCTCTTCGACCGCATATTGGATCAAAGGCTTGTCGACTACGGGGAGCATTTCCTTGGGCATGGCCTTCGTGGCTGGCAGAAATCTTGTGCCAAGGCCGCCAACAGGAAAAATGGCTTTACGAATCATCTCCGATGTCCTTGCGATTGTTCTGTCCGGCTGTTACCCATGGATAGCCGCCGGCCAGTGGGTGGTCAAGAAGTGCAGTCAAGGTGACTTCCATGTCAAATTTTTCCCGCCAGGACATCAGTGAAATTTTGCTGCGGTCTGCAGAGGTCAAGCAGCTGACAGCTGCGCAATGTAGTGATCTTGCCCTGTCTGCAGCGAGAATGATTGCCAAATCACTCAAAGCGGGCGGTAAACTAATGCTGTGCGGCAATGGTGGCTCAGCCGGAGACAGCCAGCATATTGCTGCCGAATTCGTTGCCACACTTAATCACAAGAACCCGCGGCCTGGTCTGGCCGCTCTTGCTCTGACAACAGATACGTCTTTCCTGACGGCCTATGCCAATGATTTTGGATTTGAAGGTGTGTTCAGGCGTCAGGTCGAAGCGCTGGGGCGCGAAGGCGATGTGCTTATTGGCATTTCAACAAGTGGAAACTCAGCCAATGTAGTCGCCGCCTGTGAAGCTGCTCGCGCAAAGGGAATTCAGGTTATCGCTCTGACCGGCGAAGGCGGTGGCAAGTTGGCTGACGCAGCAGATTTGCTGATTGCCGTTCCAAGTGATGTAACGATGCATATTCAGGAATCCCACATTGCTCTCGGCCATGTTATTACCTTTGCGGTTGAGCACATTCTCACGCCGAGCTGACATGGCCATGTGAACGCTTCCATGTTGTTGCGCACATGGTGAGCTTCATCGTTTTGTAATCAATCTGTGTTTAGTACGACTAAATCCTGACGATCTAAGAGGACAAGCATGAAACTGGCCGTTATTGGAACAGGGTATGTAGGACTCGTCTCCGGAGCTTGTTTTTCAGAGTTTGGATTCGATGTGACCTGCATCGACAAGGATGCTGCGAAGATTGACAGTATCCAGTCCGGCATTATGCCAATTTATGAGCCCGGTCTTGATGATTTGGTGGCCCGCAACGTAGCGGCTGGCAGGCTGCATTTTACAACTGATATGGCCCCCGCAGTTGCCGCTGCTGACGCTGTTTTCATAGCTGTGGGAACACCGACACGCCGCGGTGATGGGCACGCAGATCTCAGCTATGTTTTCGGCGCTGCTGCGGAAATTGCAACGCATCTTCAAGGCTATACTGTCGTGGTGACGAAATCGACGGTGCCGGTTGGTACTGGCCGTGAAGTTGAAAAGGTCATCCGCGAAACTAACCAACAGGCTGATTTCGACGTGGCGTCGAACCCTGAGTTTTTGCGTGAAGGGGCGGCCATTGGCGATTTTATGCGCCCTGACCGCGTGGTGGTTGGCGCAGAAAGCGACCGGGCACAGGATATGCTTCGTGCGCTTTACCGGCCGCTTTATCTAATCGAAACGCCAGTTCTGATGACGTCTCTCGAGACATCAGAATTGATCAAATATGCCAGCAATGCGTTTTTGGCTGTGAAGATTTCCTACATCAACCAGATGGCCGATCTATGCGAACGCGTTGGTGCGGATGTACATGACGTTGCCAAAGGCATGGGCCTCGACAAACGGATCGGAAACAAGTTTCTGCATCCCGGACCCGGATATGGCGGGTCGTGTTTTCCCAAGGATACGCTGGCACTTGTGCGGACAGCTGAGGATCATGCTGCTGACATCGGCATTGTTAATGAAGTGGTTGCGTATAATGAGCGTCGCAAATTATCGATGGCTGACCGGGTCGTTGCCGCGGCAGGAGGGTCTGTTGAAGGCAAGGTAATCGCTGTGCTCGGGCTGGCGTTCAAGCCGGAAACTGACGATATGCGTGATAGCCCGGCGCTGGACATAATCCCTGCACTGACTGCAGCTGGCGCTGTTATTCGCGGCTATGACCCTAAATCAATGAATGAAGCGCGGCACCTGCTACCAGCGGCAACGGAATATGCCGACAGCGCCATGGCCTGCCTGAAAGATGCAGATATTGCGGTAATTATCACCGAATGGAACGAGTTCAGGGCGCTGACTCCGTCACATTATCTGGATGCCATGTCAGGAAGCACGCTAGTTGATTTACGTAATGTGTATCATCCAGACGATATGCGGGCGGCAGGCCTGACCTACCAGTCGATTGGTCGTTCCTAGAATTCTGTTCAGTCTGCGTTGCTGGCCATCAGGAATTGATGAAGATCCGCATTTGTTCAGCTTCTGTCTCGAATTTTTCAAAAAGTCGTTTGACCACATCGCCTATTGAGACCATGCCAGCGAGCTGGCCTTCATTCAGAATGGGCACATGACGGCATTTATGTTCCGTCATGATTTTCATCAGCTCTGATGAGGTGGCATTAGTAGAGATACAGATGACATTGTGCGTCATTAACTCAGACGTGGCCAGACTGCGCACATCTTCAACGCTGCCAAGCCGACGAACAATATCCCGCTCTGAAATGATGCCCTCAACGTCTCCAGCAGCATTCACAACTACAACGGCACCGATGTTGTGTTTGAAGAGCATATCCACCACATCGCCAACCGATGATTCCGTGGATACGGTGAAGCAGGGACGCTCAATCAGCTTTTGTATGAACGGTGTCATATGCCACGTCACCTAATAGGTCAGGCGGACATTCAGTCATGCCGATGAATGCCCAAGTGGTTGTTACAGCATTCGGCCACGAGGCAAATCTCTCCCTACAATGAATCTCATCGCCTATGTGTCAAGCGTCTCGCCTTTCATAAGAAATGTCAATGAGGGGCACTGTGTTGTAAGGATCCCAGTTGTTGTTCTGCTTGGGCGGGGGCAGAGGTTAAATGATGTTGAATGACCATTGGCTATAGTCGCTATTCGTTCTGCACCATCGGCCTTGTTCGATTGACGGCGTGACATAGTCCCAGCATGGCGGTTCACCCATATCATGGGCGGCTCTAACCAGCAGACGACGGGCAATACTCAGGTCAATATCCGCCTGAAGGGTCCAAGCATCCCACTTTGTTTCCATCTCGGTGACAAGTGCCTTGAATACATCCTGTGTCTCAGAAGCCAAAGCTAGATTGGTCTCTTCATGCGGATCCTGATCTAAATCATAAAGTGCTGTGGGATAGGCTGGGCCACCTATCAGCTTCCAGTGCTCACGTTTGATCATGAAGATTGGGGCTGGCAAGCCGTCACTCATGATTTCAGAATAGGCAACATTTTGGCCACTACCACCACTCATCAGAGACGTCAGACTGTGCCCATCAATTGGCTCTCGTAGATCGTCAAGCTGATGGTCACCAGCCAGGTCCAGCATTGTTGGCAATAAATCCATCAGCGACACGTTTTCTGGCACTGTCTGTCCCTTTAGCCCCCCGGGGGCAGAAATGATCAGCGGCACAGCGGCAGCGGGCTCAAAGAAATGGCGTTTGAACCACAATCCGCGCTCACCAAGAAGCTCGCCATGGTCGGATGTGAAAATTATGACGGTATTATCCCGCAGAGACAGCTCTTCAAGCAGTCTGACCAGACGACCCACCTGATGATCGATATAGGATACCGCGCCAAAATAGGCACGCCGAGTTCGGGTTATGGTTTCATCGTCAAATCCGTTTTCAAGTTCCCATCGAATCATGTTGTAACGGGTTAGTGGATCTTGCTCCTCAACCGGAAGCGCCGCCACCTTTGGCAAGGGTATGTCTACCCCCTCATACAGATCCCAGTAAGGCTGTGTGCAATAAAATGGTTCATGAGGGTGCGTCAGTGACACAACTGACATGAAGGGACGGTCATCGGCAGACCTAACCAGATCGTAGAGATGTTGTTCGGCATTCGACATGACCAGCTCGTCGTAATCGAGCTGAACACTTCTTCGACAGACCCCCGACATGGTGACGCCCCGAGCATCAGACTTTGTCTTTGTGGTTCGGCTTTCCAGATCTTCTGTCCAGTAGAAATCACCAGGATAAAGATCAGATGTCAGACGTCGCTCGAACCCATGAAGCTGGTCAGCGCCAACAAAATGCATCTTTCCAGAAAGGCTGGTCTGATATCCTCGAGCCCGAAGGTAGTGTGCGAATGTAGGTATTTCGGACAGGAGTTCGCTTGCGTTGTCATAAGCCCTGATTCTGGATGGCAGCTGGCCAGTCATCATTGCAGCCCGTGACGGCCCGCACAGAGGAAACGCGCAATAGGTATTCATGAAGGTGGTGCCAGACTCGGCCAAGGCATCAATATTCGGTGTATGGGTGATTTTGTTGCCATAAGCCGCAAGTGCATTGGCGGCCATCTGGTCTGCTTGAATTACAAGAAAATTGAGGTTGGTTCTCTTATTCATCTGTCATGTCCCAATTTGGCGTTTTGCCTGTCATTGAAACAGTCACTCTGTTTGAGCCCCTTTTCAAGGCCCAAGGATCTGACGATCGTTATTGGTATGGTAAAGGGTTAAGGTTTTGACAGAAGGCTGTCAGCGGCCTATGTCCAGCCTGTCGATATATCTGGATGCCCTTGCGCCATGCTTGCCTTTGCCTTTGCCGTCTTTCTTCTGATCATTACACCGGGTCCCGGCGTGCTGTCTTTGGCTGGCGTCGGCACGGCTTACGGATGGACACATGGAATCAGATATCTGACCGGATTATGGATTGGTAACAATCTGGTTTCGCTGGCGGTGATTTCCGGGCTGGCTGCGCTGGTTCTTGCCAATCCTGTCATTCGTACAATTCTGCTGTTCGCATCAGCGGCCTATCTGATTTATCTGGCGGCCAGAGTGGCGTTTGCCGGTGCAAGAATTGCCTTTATCCATATGGCGGCCCCGGGTGTGATCACGGGGGTGTCTCTACAGTTCATCAACCCCAAAGCCTATGCAGTGCACACCACCCTTTTCAGTGGTTTTCTGATCTATCCGGACAATCTTGTGCTGGAGACAGGGTTGAAGCTGCTTGTATCCAATATGGTCTGGATTCCGCTGCATGTGCTCTGGCTATATGCAGGCGTCAGGATTAACGAGCTTGACCTGCAACCTCGAACGCAGCGGCGCATCAACCTGATCATGGCAGTGTGTCTTGTTGCCGTGGTGGTGATGTCGATGTGGTCGATATTGGGGAGCTAGCCCCGAGCGCACGCCATCATGCATTGAGCGACCAATGACTGTCGGTCATGAATTCTGTTGTTTTCTGAATATCCGCTGGAGTCTTTCTTGAAAGACTGGAGCGGGTGATGGGATTCGAACCCACGACCCCAACCTTGGCAAGGTTGTGCTCTACCCCTGAGCTACACCCGCGATAGTCTCGCTGACCACATTGCCTGTTGGCCATCAGCGCGTTCCGCGTTGCGACGGTATAATCGAAGCCATCGGCGCATGCAAGCAGGGAATGTGACTTTCTCACAAATCTTGATGGGTGGCCGCCGCCCGAAATATCACTGACACAGTCTGTACCGGCACTCTATTGGTTCAGAGCGTCAGCCAGCGCGGTCGCAACCTGGTTCTGAGCCGCGCTGTCGAGATAGGGATGCATGGGAAGCGCCAGGACGCGCTTGCACAGGTCGGCAGTCACCTTGAGCTCCCCCCCTGCGACAGGATAATTCCGGTAAGGTGGCTGCTCATGCATCGGCACGGGATAATAGATGGCACTTGGCACACCTTGGTCAAGCAGCGAGGCCATAATGGCGTCCCGATCACTGCCATCTGGGAGCTTTACAGTATATTGGGCCCAACTTGATGTGGCATCAGGCGCAAGTTTTGGTGTCTCAACCACGCCATTCAGCAACGTCTCATAGAGATCTGCCACGCGCTGGCGGCTTTCCAGCTCATCGTCAAAAATATCCAGTTTGGCATCGAGAACTGCCGCTTGAATCGTATCCAACCTGGCTGTCATGCCGATGCGGACATTGTCGTACCGGGTTTTTCCCATACCATGGATACGGCAGGATCGCATAATCTCGGCCTGCAAATCATCATTCGTGAATACCGCACCGCCGTCGCCATAGCAGCCAAGAGGCTTGGCTGGGAAAAAGCTTGTGCAGGTGATGTCAGCCAGCATGCCAACACGGGTTCCCTGCCACTGCGCGCCAAAGCTCTGTGCCGCATCATCAACCACCCACAGGTCGTTGGCACGCGCAAATTTCATGATGGCGGAATAATCTGCTGGCTGGCCAAACAGCCCGACCCCAATGATGCCAACAACCTCAATACCGCTTTCGCGTGCGGTTGCGAACGCGACTGTCAGGCTTTCCGGATCGAGATTGTAGGTGTCAGCCTGCACTTCGGCAAAGACGGGTATGGCGCCAAGCACTGGCATTACTTCGGCACTGGCGGCAAAGGTAAAGGACGGGACGATTACACCCTGTCCTGGTTTCAGACCAAGACTGATCAGAGCAAGGATCAGCGCATCCGTACCAGATGAACAGCTGATGCAGTGGGTAGTGCCGGCATAGTCCGCCAGCCTTGTTTCCAGCGCAGTGACTTCTGGCCCCATGATATACGCGCCATGGTCCAAAACTCTGGTCATCCCAGCTTCGATCTTGTCACGAATACGCGCCTGCTGTGCGGCAAGGTCAATGAACGGGATCATCGGGTCAGGCCCTTTCGGCATGGGGTGAAATGTCTGCGCGCGCGATCATACCATGGTCCATCAAGATGGATTGCATCTGGTCGAGGACACGCTGCACGCCAAGCGCCTCCTCTATGTCAGTTGGCGCTGGTTTTCCAGAGGCACAGCATGCTGTAAAAGCCTGCATCTCTTGTTTCAGAGGCTCGGATTCGGCAACAGGAATTGTTTCAGGCGCAGCACGGTCGATAGCAAAATTGTCACCATCCGCGCTGATGCTGTCGCGATACAGCGTCAGCTTGGCATCCCATGGCATGGTGTCGTCAAAAACAAGGGCTCCTTGCGAACCACTGACGACAAGGCGGTGTTCCTTGTATGGAGAGATCCAGCTTGAGTTCAGGCTCGCTGACCGTCCGCCGGGGAACGCCAGAAACGTTGACAGCGTATCGACGATGCCGGGGGTCACATGACTGGCACCGTGACAGCTGACATCCAACGGTTGATCACCCATCAGGGCAAGGATCAACGACAGATCATGAGGACATAGATCAAACAGGACTGACTCTGTCGCCCGAATACGACCCATGGCGAGCCGGTTGGCTGTGACATGACGAACCCTGCCAATTGCGCCACTGGCGACCAGAGACTGCAGTTCACGAAAGGCGTCATGATAGCGGATCAGATGACCCACCATAACCTGACGGCCAGCGCGTGTTGCCGCCGCACCAATCTGCTGGGCATCAGAAAGAGTCAGAGCAAGCGGTTTTTCTATATAGACATGGCGGCCTGCACTCAGCGCCCGCACAGCCAGATCGCAATGTGTTGGGGCGGCGGTGGCAATGACGATACCGTCCAGCGACGCCGTCGTGATGAGGTCATCGACAGTGGTGGCATCTGTGTTGAATTCGGTGGCAAAAGCGGTGGCCCTTTCCTCGTTGCGATCGGCCACGGCGGCCAACACGCCGAGGCTGGCGAGATTGCGGGCCAGATTCCGGCCCCACATACCGCACCCGATCAATCCAATCTGAGTCATCCGCACCTGCTGTATCTTGCTTCTAGGCTGGTCCTAAGCGGGGGGTCGTTGATGGTCAATTGTTGCATTCTGTTACACAGTTCAGCGTATCTGGCTACTGACTGTACGGATGGTCACTTCAAGGTTGACAAAGGGCCGATGGATACCGAGCTTGTGGCATCACTGGAAGGGCGCAGAGCGGTTAGGGCCGGCGCATTGCAGTTAACAACATTTGGATTTGATCAAACCAGAATTTCAGGGACTTTTTGCAATGGATGCGTCATCGCAATTCAAAGACAGTCTGCCAACCACACCCGAACGGCTCATGGCACGTCTTGCCGAGGCAGGGATCGATTATTCACATCACGAACATCCGCCGCTTCGCACGGTCGAGGATTCCAAGTCGTTTCGTGGTGATATGCCAGGGACACATGTGAAGAACCTGTATCTGCGTGATCGCAAGAAGCGCAATTTTCTTGTTGTGTCACAGGAAGACCGGCAGATCGATCTGAAAACCTTGCAGACGGACATTGGCGCTGATCGTCTTTCTTTTGGCAGTGCTGACCGGCTTTTTGAATTTCTGGGCGTTCGGCCCGGCGCAGTCAGCCCGTTCACCCTGATCAATGATTCCGAACACCGCGTCAGCCTGGCGCTTGATCGCAGCCTGATGGATGCAGACATGCTGTATTTCCATCCTCTGGTGAATGATCTGACGCTTGGAGTGACACCAGAGGGACTCCGCCGTTTTCTTGAGGTCAGCGGCCATGAGCCAAAGCTGATTTCACTATAAGGCGTCGATTGGCCGATATTGTTTTTAAGCTATTGATGCCTAGATTGTGATAACCCGCGGATGTCTGTTGGTATCCGTGTCGCGCAGGCGTTTGTCCCTGTATGCTGAACGCCCGGGAGCCATAACACCCGGGACCTTAAATGAGAGTGCCATGGATCAGATAATTGCCGGCGGTGCAGCAGAGCCCGTCGATGTTGATATGAACAATTTCATGGCTGAGGTGATTGAAGCCTCAGCCGCCACACCAACAATCGTTCAGTTCTGGGCGCCTTGGTGCGGTCCCTGCAAGCAGCTAGGCCCCATTCTGGAGAAAGTGGTTGGGGCAAGCGGCGGCAAGGTCCGGATGGTCAAGGTGAATATTGATGACAATGTCCAGATTGCGCAGCAGATGCGGGTGCAGTCCGTACCAACTGTCTATGGGTTTGTCGATGGCAAGCCGGTAGATGGGTTCGCCGGCGCGCAGCCTGAATCAACGATTAAGCAGTTTGTCGATAAGCTTGCTGAGATGGGTGGTGGCCACGATATCGCTGCAATGCTGGCCACAGCTGACGAAACTCTGTCCAGCGGTGATCACGCTGTAGCGATGATGCAGTTTCAGGAAGTGATGGGAATTGCGCCCGAGTCGATTCCAGCGCTGGCAGGAGTGGTGCGCTGCCTCACGGCCTCTGGTGATATTGACGGTGCTCGCGAGGTTCTGGACCAGCTGAATGATGATTATCTGAATGATGCCGCGATGAAGCCAGCGATCGCCGCGGTGGAGCTTGCGGAAAAAGCATCGGAATCAGCTGGCGAGCTTGAAGATGCCCAAGCGCGTGTTGATGCCAATCCCGAGGATCTGGAAGCCCGGCAGGCGTTGGCGTTGGCGCTGTTTGCAGCCGGGCGCAATGCTGAGGCCATGGACCAGCTGCTCCAGTCGATCAAGATCGAACGCGGCTGGAATGATGATGTGGCACGATTGCAGCTTCTGGATTTCTTCGCGTCTCTTGGTCCGACGAACCCGGATGTGATCACTGCCCGCCGCAAGCTTTCAACCATTTTGTTCTCATAGGTCTGGCATCGGGGGAGGCCAGATTGTGACATTCCGCTTTGTAAAAAAGGGACTGACCCATGAAAATTGATGACCGGGACGCTGCTGTTCTGCCGTCCCAGATTCCTATTTTTCCCCTGCCAAGCGCGTTGCTGTTGCCTGGTGGCCAGCTGCCATTGAATATCTTTGAGCCACGCTATCTGGCCATGATTGAGGATGCCCTAGGTGCGCCTGGCCGGCTGATAGGCATGGTCCAGCCCATGGAAGAAGAGGGCGAGCTGTTCGGAATCGGTTGTGCCGGCCGGATCAGCTATTTCCAGGAAACGGGAGATGGCCGCTTCATGATCGCGCTCAGCGGGGTCTGCCGATTCAGGCTGAACAGTCATCAGGTAACTGCGCGCGGCTACCGCCTTGCTGATGTTGACTGGAGCGAATTCATGTCAGATCTGGACAAGGTGGGTGAAGGGATCGCGGATCGTGATCGCATGTTCAGCGTCATGCGCCGCTATTTTGATGTTCGCGGCTTCGAAGCTGACTGGGAACAAATCGAGCGTTCGGACGATGATGCCATTCTGAATACACTGGCCATGGTCTGTCCGTTTGATGTTGCCGAAAAGCAGGCATTGCTGGAAGCTGAAGGCATTGCCAGTCGTGCTGATCTGCTGATTGCGATGATGGAAATGGCACTTCACGAGGATGATGACCCGAATGACGCAAGACACTGAACAGCCTGACCGTGTGCTTGATCCATCGCTTCTGGATGTGCTGGTCTGCCCGGTAACACACGGTCCGCTGGAATATGATCGTACCGCCAATGAGCTTGTCAGCCGTCAGCTTGGCAAAGCATTCCCCATCAGAGGAGGCGTGCCGATCATGCTTCTGGATGAGGCTCGCGATCTTGAAGACACAATTCCAGCAGGTACATCGAAATGACCGGGTCAGGTGAAACAGCGATCTGGCCAGCGGAAATCCGCCTGTCCAGCAGCCGGACTGTATTGCATGTAGAATTCGATAATGGCGATGCGGTTGAATTGAGCGCCGAGTTGTTGCGGGTGGAGTCACCCTCAGCCGAGGTTCAGGGTCATGGTGCCGGGCAGAAAACAACGCCCTCTGGCAAACAAGCGGTTACCATCAGCCGTGTTGAACCAGTCGGCAACTATGCGATCCGGCTGGTGTTCAGCGATGGTCACGATACTGGAATTTATAGCTGGGATCTTCTGTATGATTATGGCCAGCGCCAAACACAACTGATGGCGGACTATATTGACAGGCTGGATGCGGCTGGTCAGTCGCGCTCCTGAGCTGACCTCAGCAGCTTGCAGGTAGCCTCCGTCACGCGCCTCACCATTTCAGCCCTGGCCGGGAAGGTCACCTCTGAGAAGGGCGGCATCAGTAAGCTGGCCGCCACGCGCAATATCCGAAAATTTTGTTTTTGCTGGCAGTCGGTCAAGCAGAGAAAATCCGAGTCCGGCAAGACGGCGCAGACTGACAGGTGTTTCAAAGAAAAGCCGGTTGAGGCCAGACGTGGCGAGGCTCATGGCAATGATTTCAGGTCGTCGACGGTTTTCATATTCTGAACGAAGTGAGCCATGTGCCGCGGTCAACCCGCGCGCAAATGTCATGCAGATCAGATCTGCAAGCACCGCCGCATCCGCGAGGGCCAAATTATATCCCTGCCCGGCAAGCGGGTGAATGGCATGCGCTGAATCCCCTGCCAGCAGGATACCGGGTCCTGTCAGGGCCTTGCGAATGCCGGGCTGAAGACGCCATGGCAGCCTGTTGCCGGCAAGGTGCAGATAGCCGAGAGATGATCCAAATGCGATCATACAGGCGGTTTCAAACTCTGTACTGTCTGCCGCGATCAGTCGTTCTGCCTCAGCATTTGGGAGTGTCCAGACGAGCGACATTGAATTGTCTGGTCCGGGCATCAACGCAAATGGCCCCCCGGACAGAAATCGCTGATAGGCTGCATTCCCATGATGACGTTCAGCGACAAGGGTGGTGCATATGGCTGTCTGAGACTGCCGTTCGGTTCGGCGGACCAGCCCGGCTTCCTTGGCCATAAGGCTGTTTGCGCCGTCGCAGGCGATGATCAGATCAGTGTTGATGGTTTCAACATGTCCATCGGCAGTCTGCAGGGTCAGTGTGGTACCGCTGTCAGACGGGGTGAAGCCGGTCACAGTTGTGTCTGTATGTAGTCTGATATCCTGTGTTGCCACCGTGTCGGCCAGGGCCTGCAGAAGGCATCCATTGCTGACAACATAGGCCATAGGAGCGTCATCGGATGTCCAGCTGAGATCAGATCCGCCGCGCCGGCGTGCGGCAAGCCCGGTTGGGGCTGGCCCTTCGGCCACAGCGATGCGCATCACTGGGGTGGCCGGTTCGGCCATGCGCTGCCAGACGCCAAGTGCCTGCAGCATTCTGACTCCTGCCGCGTTGATTGTGGTGGTCCGCTCATCTGGCATTTTCATGTCGCCTGTAGTGCGGTCAATCAGTGTGACGCTGGCACCCGTATGGGCAAGTGTTGTGGCCATCATCAACCCCGTCAGGCCACCACCAATCACGGTCAGTTCATGCGGTACAGGCTTAGTCATGATGACTTTCCTTATCTGAAGGGTAGGGGCTCACATCTGGAAAGTGACGGGCGACGATGTCTCTGGCGAGAGGCTCCAGATCACTTCCGTCAAACAGATAGGCGTGACAGCCAGCGGCCTTTCCGGCTTCAACATCACTCTTCCTGTCCCCAATCATAACCGAAGCGGACAGGTCCAGATTCCACTTTTCTGACAGAGACAAAAGCATGCCGGGTGCCGGTTTGCGGTTTTCGCATGGTGCGCGTAATTCATCGTGCACGGCGTCGGGGTGATGTGGGCAAAAGGCAATATCCGTGATCATGCCTCCGCGCTTCATGGCTTCTGAGCACAGGTGGTTGTTAAAATCGTGCATCTGTGCCTTGGTATAGTATCCGCGCCCAATGCCACCCTGATTTGTCACAATGAAACAGGGAATGGAATGATTGTGGAACAGTGCTAGTGCCTGCCAAGCGCCGGTAACCCATGCAAAATCAGCTATTTGCCATGTGTAACCATGATCGACATTCAACGTATTGTCGCGATCAAGAAACACCGCAGCACGGCGACGATGCTGCCCTTTTGTAGCCTGTTCTGATAAAATCTGCGCCATGCGGTGGCTGGTCCCCGTTTTCAAGGTTCTCATCCGATGTAGGGGCAAGCCTGGTCCCTGTCCATCGGTAACTGTCCCCATCTGACTGGTGCGGCATCTCTTCACGGGTTGTTGCCCTTGGCCATGTTTTGCTAACGCCGTCTATCTTTATGTTGATCATTGGTGTGGCCCTTATGGTCTTCAAACAGGGCGTGACCATCCGGTGTGATTGCCGATCATCAAATATTACGGTAATCACTGAAGCCAGTCAGGCTCCAAGCTGGTATTCTAAATTTCCATAACAGCGTACGCAGATTATCCGCATCATGAAACTGAACCCTGAATATGCTCTTTTTGACGGCAACATGTTCGTCCAGATGCGCGCCCTTCTTGCGGATGCGCCGCCGCCCTCAAATCTTGCACTTCTCGACATGTCGATTGGTGAGCCACAGATTCAGGCTGGCGAATTGCTGGTCAGCAGCATGAAACGCCACAATGACGGATGGCAGTTTTACCCCAAGGCAGCTGGTCATCCGCGATTTACAGAGGCGGTCGAGGGTTATATTGCTCGTCGTTGGCCAGCTGCAGCGGGGCTCGTAGATCTGGAAAAAGCAATGCTGCCTGTTCCCGGCACGCGGGAGCCTCTGGCGTTCCTTGGTGGGTTGGTCAAGGGCACAAAAACAAATCCGGCGGCGTTAATCGCTAACCCCTATTATCATGCCTGGCGCGCGGGCGCTTTGGCATCAGGGGCTGAGATACGCTATCTGAACAGCTTTGCAGAAGATGACTTTGTACCGGGTCTGGCCGCCCAGCCTGAAGATGTGCTTGCCCGCACGACCATCGTTTATCTCTGCAGCCCGACAAATCCTCAGGGTGGGGTGATGTCGCTTGAACAGATCAAGGTGGCTCTTAATCTGGCGCGGAAATATGAATTTCTGCTGGTCATGGATGAATGCTATTGCGACATCTGGCGGTCTGCACCACCTGCTGGGGCGCTGGCGGCGGCGGCCAGTCTGCATGAAGACGAAGGCTGTCCAGCTGATGTAGATCCGCTTCGCAATCTTCTGGTGCTGAATTCTCTGTCCAAGAGATCAAGTGCGGCCGGTCTGCGTGCCGGCTATATTATTGGCGATGCCAGTGTCATTCGCCTGTATGGCAAGTTGATTGCGAATGCGGGATCGCTGGTCCCAACACCGTTACTGATGGCGGCGGCGGATCTGTATGATGACGATGCCCATGTTGCCGCAATTCGGGCGCATTACGACCATAGCTTTGCCCTTGCCTCACAATATCTTGGTGTCACGCCGCCATATGGAGGATTTTTCCTATGGCTGCCGGTTGCAGATGATCAGGAATTTGTCAGAAATCTGATGCATGAAAAGGCGGTAAGGGCGATGCCGGGATCTTTCATGGCGGAAACCAGTGACGGGATTAACCCGGGCGCAGGATATGTTCGCATGGCACTGGTTCATGATCATGCACGGACTGAAGAAAGTCTGGCGCGTGTCGCCGACCTCTATAATGACGATGCGCGGGGTGGCGCCTAGGTTCACGATGGCAGACGCGGATCCAAAAAACACATTTCTGTCTCCAGCAGTGATCAGCTTCCTGCGTCGCCGTCTGCTGGAAGCTCTGGGTATCTGTCTGATCTCTCTGGGGTTGATCATGCTTGTCATGCTGCTTTCGCATGGTCGTTATGATCCATCATTCGGGGGCTTTTCGTCAGGCGCCATTCAGAACTGGTTCGGCGCTCCTGGCGCCGTGGTGGCTGGTGCACTCTGGACCAGCGTCGGGTGGGCAAGCCTGCTGATAACGCTGCTTCCTCTGGGGTGGGGATATCGGCTTCTGCGCAAACAGCCAACAGGCCAGCGCGTTGCGCGCCTGTTCATGGCGCCTGTCGCTATTCTATGCCTTGCCGGTGGCTTTTACGGACTGACCGGGGGTGATGGCTCTTCTGGCATTGGTGGTGGCTCTGGCGTGATGCTGGTTGGACTCATCGAAAAACATATCCCGCCAGTCATGCCGCTGCTCGGGCTGACAAAGATTCATTACCTTGGGGCGGGGCTTACCGTTCTGGGGCTTGTCATGCTGTCCTGGTCAGCCACGATTTCGCGTCGACAGTGGGGGGTATTGCTGCTCCCGTTCAAACTCGTAACGCGCCTCATTGGCAAAATGCTGACTCGCCCTGCTGCGGCGGAAGACGGTGAAGCCGATGTTCCAGAGCTGACGCTCACTGAACCTGATGCTTCGCCAACCGAGACCAAGAAACAGGCAAAATCGACGACCCGGAAAAAACCGGCAAAATCGTCGTCACGCAAGCGGCAGGAGCCGACATTGATGACCGCTGCTGGTGGCGCTTCTGGTGTTGCCGCTGCGGATGCTGAAGCTGCGACACCAGCAGGTCAGGGCCGCTTTGATTTCAGTTCCGACGGACAGTTCCGACTGCCGCCAGCAAAATTGCTGACGGCACCTGGCAAGGCGGCATCTGGCCCGTCGCAGCAGGCCTTGGATGAAACGGCAGCGCAGCTGGAACATGTTCTTGGTGACTTCAGCGTAAAGGGTGAAATCACCGAGTCGCGATATGGCCCGGTGGTAACGCGGTATGATCTGGTGCCGGCTCCAGGAACCAAATCGCAGCGTGTCATTTCGCTTGCTGATGACATTGCCCGTTCGATGAGTGCCATTTCGGTGCGTGTTGCGGTGGTACCAGGTCAGAATGTGATTGGCATTGAGCTGCCAAACCCTGATCGTCAGACAGTGGTGCTTCGCGAACTTCTCGATCATCCAGTCTGGCAGTCCAATGGTGCTGATCTGCCAATGGCGCTTGGCAAGGATATTGCGGGTGCGCCGATCATCGTCGATCTGGCGAAAATGCCACACCTCCTTGTTGCAGGTACCACTGGATCGGGTAAGTCGGTGGGGATCAATGCGATGATCCTGTCGCTTCTCTATCGTCATACACCTGAAACATGCCGGATGATTCTGGTCGATCCGAAAATGCTGGAACTGTCTGTTTATGACGGCATTCCGCATCTTCTGAGCCCGGTCGTGACTGAACCTTCGAAAGCGGTGACAGCGCTGAAATGGGCAGTGCGTGAAATGGAGAACCGCTATCGCAACATGGCCAAATTGGGCGTGCGTAACATCGCTGGTTATAACCAGCGGGTTGCTGAAGCGCGCAAGGATGGCGAGGTGCTGACGCGGCGGGTACAGACGGGCTTTGATCAGGAAACAGGAAAGCCAATCTTTGAAGAAGAAATTCTTGATCTGACGCCTCTACCGTTCATCGTTGTGGTGATTGATGAAGTGGCAGACCTGATGCTGGTGGCAGGCAAGGAAATTGAAGCTGCTGTCCAGCGTCTGGCACAGATGGCACGGGCAGCTGGCATTCATGTCATTATGGCGACCCAGCGACCATCGGTGGATGTCATCACCGGCACAATCAAGGCAAACTTCCCAACCCGCATCAGCTTCCAGGTGACCTCACGCATTGACAGCCGCACGATCCTTGGTGAACAGGGCGCTGAGCAGCTTCTCGGTCGCGGTGACATGCTGTTTATGGAGGGCGGCGGCCGGGTCGTGCGCGTTCATGGCCCATTTGTTTCAGACAATGAAGTGGAAGGTGTTGCCAACTTCCTGAGGAAGCAGGGTGAGCCAGACTATAATGAAAAAGTCGTTGCCGAAGAAGAAAGCGAAAGCGAAGGCAGTATGACCGGTGACCTTCTTGGTGGTGGCAACAGTCTCTATGACCAGGCGGTACAGCTTGTCGTGCGTGAACAGAAAGCGTCCACGAGCTTTGTTCAGAGACATTTGAAAATTGGATATAACCGAGCGGCAACGATCATTGAGGAAATGGAAAGTAACGGTGTGATCAGCGCCGCGAACCATGTTGGCAAGCGCGAAGTTCTGGTGAATGAGGATGGCGGACAGTAAATGGAGAATTTCGTGAAGTCGGGCCAGGTCTTGCGGATCATCACAGGCGCACTGATAGCATTTTTGCTGATGATTTCAGGGGTACAGGCCGATCCTGTCGGCCGGGCTGAGGCCTGGTTCAACAATATCAGCACGATGAAGGCGGATTTCATTCAGGTTGCTTCGGATGGCACGACGGCAACGGGTGAAATGCATCTGCGCCGTCCACACAGGATGAAGATCATCTATGATCTGGAGGAACCGCTGGTGTTGTTGACCACGCGTGTCTGGCTGCACGTCGACCGACCAAATGAGAAAACGGTCACCAGCTATCCGATCAGTGAAACACCGCTTTCGTTGATCCTTCAGGGAAATGTCCAGCTACGCTCGCCGGAATTCACGACCCGTCATGTGGCAGATAACGGTATTGTCAGCATCACTCTGGTCAAGGACACGGGCGAGGGCGCAGGCGAGTTGAAGCTGGAATTTACCGAAACGCCGTTTGAGCTTCGTCGCTGGACCATCCGCGACGCAGCTGATGTCACAACAACTGTGACATTGCAAAACATGCGCTTTGGTCACAGTTATGAAAACAAGTTCTTCGCAAAAAGCGTTTATGATACCGACAACAGCCAATGAATCTGACGAGCCTGCCATGCGCCTAGCCACCTGGAACATCAACTCTGTGCGTTTGCGGATCAATCTCGTTCTCGACTTTCTGACTTCAGCCGACATTGACGTGCTCTGCCTTCAGGAAACCAAAACCGAAGACAAGCATTTTCCTGCCGAGGCGTTTACCGAAGCGGGTTGGCCACATCATGCCATTCGCGGCGAGAAGAGCTATAACGGTGTCGCGATTATTGCCCGCAAACCGGTGACTGCGATCAGTCATAGGGACTGGGCAGGCCGAGAGGACTGCCGTCACATTTCGGCGCAGGTCGAAGGCGGCATTCAGGTTCATAATTTTTATGTTCCGGCTGGTGGGGATGTACCAGATCGTGAGGCCAACCCGAAATTCGGACACAAGCTGGATTTCTTGTCAGAAATGACATCCTATTTTGCAGCAAACCGGCCAGAGCGGTCTGTGCTTGTTGGCGATCTGAATATCGCACCTCTACCCGAAGATGTGTGGTCGACAAAACAGTTGAAGAATGTTGTCAGCCACACAGATATTGAACGAGAAGGTCTGATCAGATTGATGAATGATGGCAGCTGGCACGATGTAGTGCGGGCGTATTTTGGCGCGGCTGAAGTTCTGTATTCATGGTGGTCCTATCGGGCGCGTGACTGGGCTGCCAGCAATCGTGGCCGTCGCCTTGATCACGTATGGACAAGCCTCGATCTCGCCGACAGCGTGAGTGATGTCCAGATCCACAGTGATCTCCGCGGTGCGGAAAAGCCGTCAGACCATGTGCCAACGGTGATAACCATCGCTGACTGACGTTCCGGTAACCATCCTGCGGCGCTTTTCTTTGCCCTTCATTTGGCGTATAGGCTGGCGATGATCGAATTTCTGAAAATGCATGGCCTTGGAAATGATTTTATCATTTTCGACTGGCGTGGCCGTCCGCAGATGAACGTGCCAGAAGTGGCAGCCCGCCGTCTGGCAGATAGGCGGCTTGGAATTGGATGTGATCAAATTCTGATCATCAGGGATTCAGACCGGGCTGACATCCGGATGGATATCCTCAATCATGACGGGTCGCCCTCTGGTGCCTGTGGCAATGGCACACGCTGTGTTGCCGATCTGGTCATGGCAGCTTCCGCCCAGACCTTTACCAAGGCAGATCAGCTTACGATTGAAACGGATGGCGGCCTGTTACGCGCCTGGCGTGCCGATAATGGCGAGATTGCCGTAGACATGGGCCCAGCCAAAACCGACTGGCATCAGGTCCCGCTTTGTCGCGAGATCGATACGCTTGAGGTACCGCTCGATATTCCCGAGTTCGAGGCCGCCGGGCTTGGTCATGCCACCTGTCATTCGCTTGGTAACCCGCATGCCGTGATTTTTGTTGAGGATGTTGAATCTGTTGACCTGGCGCGACTTGGTCCGCTGGCTGAACACTCCCCGCTCTTTCCGGAACGGGTCAATCTTTCAGTTGTCAGCCAGATGAAAGACGGGGCTTTCCGCATGCGTGTCTGGGAACGCGGAGTTGGCATCACCATGGCTTGTGGCAGTGGCGCCTGTGCTGTTGGTGTGGCCATCGCCCGGCGCGGATTTGGCGGGTCATCAAACCGGATCACCATGGATGGTGGGTCGGTGCAGATCGACTGGGAGCAGCCTGAAGACGTGTCTCAAGAAGCGTCTGGGGATCAGGGCCATGTGATAATGACGGGACCTGTGGCCCATGTTGCGCGCGGCACATTATCGAATGATTTGGCTTCGCTACTGGCCGGTGGGGACGGCGGAGATTCATCATGACAAGGCGTAACGCACCGCGCGTTGAAACCTTTGGGTGTCGTCTCAATATCTGGGAATCCGAAGTGGTGCGTGACCATGCCAGTAATGCCGGGCTGACCGACGCGATCATTTTCAATACCTGCGCTGTCACGGCCGAGGCCGAACGTCAGGCCCGCCAGTCCATCCGGCGAGCGCGCCGTGAAAATCCCGACGCGCGAATTGTTGTAACCGGATGCGCTGCACAGATTTCACCAGAAAGCTGGGAGGCGATGCCAGAGGTCAATCATGTGGTCGGCAACCACGACAAGTTGACAGCCCCAGCGTGGCAATCGCTGTCCGCAGGCGGCGAGGCGGTGATTGTCAGCGATGTCATGCAGGTCCGTGAAACCGCAACTCACATGCTGGATTCGTTCAGCGCTCACACACGTGGTTTTCTGCAGGTCCAGCAGGGATGTGACCATCGTTGCACTTTCTGCATCATACCTTATGGCCGAGGCAATAATCGGTCAGCCGGACTGACCCAGATTATAGATGCTGCGGCGAAGCTTGTAGATGGTGGGTGCCCGGAACTTGTTTTGACGGGGGTGGATATTACATCCTGGGGAAGTGACTTGCCGGGCCGCCCGCGTCTTGGAGATTTGGTGGCAGAAATCCTGGCGCATGTCAGCGGGTTGAAGCGGTTGCGTTTGTCGTCCATCGACCCGGCAGAACCGGATGCCAAGCTGATGGATGTACTGGCCAATGACGACCGGCTGATGCCGCATTTGCACCTGTCCGCACAGCATGGCGATGATCTGATCCTGAAAAGAATGAAGCGCCGCCATCTTCAACGAGATGTCATAAGATTCTGCGATGAGGCCCGTCGTCGCCGTCCAGATGTGGTCTTTGGAGCTGATATCATCGCTGGTTTCCCCACGGAAACTGACGCCGCGCATGATGCAACAAGGGCGATGATTACCCGCGCTGGGCTGACCCATCTTCACGTGTTTCCCTATTCGGTACGAACGGGCACTCCAGCAGCCCGTATGCCGCAATTATCAGGCGATGTAATCAAGAAGCGTGCAGGTCAGCTCCGCGATGAAGCGACACAGCGTCTTCACGGATTTCTGGACAATGCCATTGGAAGCCGGGATCAGATTCTGGTCGAATCTGGTAATCGTGGTCATGGGCGGGGATATGCGAAGATGCGGTTGGACGGAGCTTTCGTCACGCCGGGAAGCATACTCGATGTGACAGTGACGGCGCGTGAGGATGATACGCTAGTGGTTACAAGGATTGGGCAATGAGCTGGCTGAAGAAACTGACATCAGGACTGAGCAAGACGAGCTCGCGCGTGACGTCATCGCTCTCATCACTTCTTGGCAGATCGTCTATCGATGCAGCCTCACTGGAAGATCTTGAGGATGCGCTGATTAGTGCTGATCTCGGTACCACCGCGGCTGCCGCGATTGCAGCGCGTGTAAAGTCACACAAGTTTGATGGAGATATCACCGCGCAGGCGTTGGCGTTAGCGCTTTCTGATGGTCTAACCGAGCGGCTAGAATCAGTTGCAAAGCAGTTGGAAATTGACTCAGCCCATCAGCCACATGTGGTGCTGCTTGTTGGGGTTAACGGATCCGGCAAGACGACAACTGCTGGCAAGCTTGCCCAGCAATGGCGCCAGGAAGGCAAGTCGGTGATGCTGGCAGCAGGTGATACGTTCCGCGCCGCCGCCATTGACCAGCTGAAAGTTTGGGGAGAGCGCACAGGTACTGAGGTGATTGCAGGTGAGCAGGGCGGTGATGCGGCGGCACTGGCCTATCAGGCGCTGGAACGCGCCAAATCGCAGAATACAGATGTCCTGATCATTGATACCGCGGGACGCTTGCAGAATCGTACCGAACTGATGGATGAGCTTGCGAAAGTTGTTCGCGTCATCCGTAAGCTCGATGATTCCGCACCGCATGATTCGGTGATCGTTCTAGATGGCACGGTTGGCCAGAACGCCCTTGCCCAGGTCAGCGCCTTTCAACAGGTGGCCGATGTCAGCGGTATCATTGTGACCAAGCTGGATGGCACAGCCAAAGGCGGTGTGGTGATCGCCCTTGCTGACACGTTTGGTCTTCCTGTTCATGCAGTAGGGGTTGGTGAAGGCGTGGATGATCTGCAGCCCTTTGAAGCACGTGATTTTGCGAATGCGCTGGCTGGTGTGGAACAACCCGAAGCCTGACGCAGGCAAGGGTTTCGGTTTAGGGAAACAGAACCGTGCTTCGTCCTGTTGCCCAATAGACAACGAGCCCTACATATTCATGAAGCCAATTGCGAACTGTGCCCGGTCCCGCTGATAGGCTGAAGATGCCGTTGTTTGAAGTTGCAGTAACATAGTCGACAGGATAGGCAATGATATCTGTCCAACCGGCTGCTGCAAACGATCCCATTGCCCTTGGCATATGCGAAGCGGATGTCACCAGCAGCCATCGCTGACCAGGCTGTGGAACGGCGATGCTTAGGCTATTAACGGCATTCTCGTAGGTGTTTCTGCTTGTAGCTTCATACAGGATGTTTGTCCCATTAACACCGATTTCCTCTACAAGCTTGCGTGCTATGTCGGCCTCTCTCCATCCACGAGGATTCAGGCTGCTGCTGTATCCAGAAAAAATAAGAAGGCTTTCTGGGTTAGCCAAGTGAAGCGCAATTCCCTTTGTAAACCTATCAGCTGCTCGGCTTTGTTGAGCTTGATTGCGGGTCTGCGAAACCCAGCTTGATCCCGTGTGTCCGCCAAGAACAATGATGCCGTCAATTTTCTGTCCTTCAAGCTGTGGGATCTCATAGGCATTTTCGAGATGCCGCAGAGGCCATTGTGACAGGGGTAAAAACCCATAGGCCAAAGGCAGCAGGATCGCCCCCCCAATGAACAGACGCATCGCTCGGCGACGTTTCATCACACGCATGAGGCCTGCTGCCAGCAATAGCAGATAGGGATGAAGCAGCGGTTCCAGAACAACCGACAGAATTTTTGAAGCGACAAAAAACATGGCTCATTCTTGACAATTGCCACCAAAAAGCGCAACACACATTCCACATCACGCCATTACCGGCTGCCAGACCTTAGCGGGTTCCATTCGTCCTTGAAGTTTTCGAGCACGGATGCCGTTTTGTTTTGATCTGTGTGAATCGGAAATGGATGGGTGATAACGGATTACGTCGGCCGTTTGGGCGGCGGGTTTTTTGAAGGGATCTGACAGGCAGCATGTTCGACAGTCTGAAGGATAAATTACAGGACGTCTTTAGCAGTCTCGGCAAGCGCGGAGCGCTGCGTGAGAGTGACGTTGACGCTGCACTTCGCGAAGTGCGCCTGGCCCTTCTGGATGCTGATGTTGCGCTCCCAGTGGTCAAGACCTTCATCACCAATGTTCGGGAAAAGGCGATTGGCGCGGATGTTCTGAAGTCAGTCCGCCCTGACCAGCAGGTCATTAAGATCGTCAATGATGCACTGACCGAAGTCCTTGGCGGCGATGCTGTTCCATTGAACATTGCTGTTAATCCGCCAGCCGTCATCCTGATGGCTGGTCTTCAAGGTTCGGGCAAGACCACGACTGCGGGTAAGCTGGCCATGCGTCTTCGCAGCCGCGACCGCAAGAAGGTCATGTTGGCCTCGCTTGACGTGACCCGCCCGGCTGCGCGCGAACAGCTTCGTATTCTGGGTGAGCAGGCTGAGGTTGGTGTGCTTCCCGAAGCTGATCGTGAGAGCCCGGCGCAGATCGCCAAGCGGGCGCTTCAGGCTGCCAAGCTCCAGGCTTATGACGTTCTGATTCTCGATACCGCGGGCCGCGTGACCATTGATGAAGGCCTGATGGCCGAACTTCGCGAGATCAAGGCGCTGACCAACCCACACGAAGTGTTGCTGGTGGCCGATGCCATGACGGGTCAGGACGCCGTCACCACGGCAACGGCCTTTAATGAAGCTGTGGATATCACCGGTATTGTGCTGACACGTCTTGATGGTGATGCACGCGGTGGTGCGGCGCTGTCGATGCGCGAGATTACCGGCTGCCCGATCAAGTTGGTTGGTGTTGGCGAAAAGCAGGACGCGCTGGAAGAGTTCGATCCGGCACGGATGGCGGGCCGTATTCTGGACATGGGCGATGTCGTCGCGCTGGTCGAAAAAGCGGCTGAAAATATCGAAGCTGAAGAGGCTGAACGTCTGGCCAAGCGGATGGCCAAGGGTCAGTTCGACATGAATGATTTCCTCAGCCAGCTTCGCCAGCTTCAGAAGATGGGCGGCCTTGGCGGGATCATGGGTATGCTTCCCGGCCTTGGTAAAATGCAGAAACAGATCGCCGCGGCAGGAATCGATGATTCGATGATTCGCCGTCAGGAAGCCATCATCCTGTCGATGACCAAAAAGGAACGCGTTGCCGTTGGTGTTCTGAACGCGTCACGCCGCAAACGGATTGCTGCCGGGTCTGGCACCTCGGTTCAGGAAGTGAATCGGGTGGTTAAGCAGTACCAGGAAATGGCGAAGATGATGA
The DNA here is from genome assembly GCA_011524735.1 of Alphaproteobacteria bacterium. Lineage (GTDB taxonomy): Bacteria > Pseudomonadota > Alphaproteobacteria > Puniceispirillales > Puniceispirillaceae > UBA8309. The sequence continues at coordinate 742 of WTJS01000123.1, read as the reverse complement.
AAAAGCTCGGCGGCAAGTCGGGCGCCGCCATGATGAAAGCAATGATGGGCGGCGGTATGCCAGGTGGCATGGGTGGCCTTGGTGGCGGTATGCCCGGAGGTATGCCGGGAGGTACGCCGGGCGGAATGAATAGCGGGGGAGCCCCAGGTGGTATGCCGGGTGGTATGCCGGGTGGTCTTCCCAAGGGATTTCCGGGAGGTCTCCCGGGAGGGCTTCCGGGGCTTGGCGGTAAGCCGTCAGGCAAAAAGAAATAAACCAGCCATTTAATAGCGAAAGGAAACAGCTTCATGGCTCTGAAGATCAGACTGGCCCGTGGTGGCGCCAAGAAACGTCCATTTTACCGTATTGTTGTCGCCGAGGCGTCTGCCCCGCGTGACGGCCGTTATGTCGAACGTGTCGGTACATACAACCCAATGGTGCCAAAGGATCATGAAGCGCGTCTGACGCTGAATGCCGAGCGGATCACCTACTGGATGGGCCAGGGTGCCCAGCCAACCGAACGTGTTCAGAAGATGCTGGCAGGTGCCGGTCTTGCGGCTGCTCCGGTTATTCGTGATCAGCCGAAGAAGTCGGCAGTTGGCAAGAAGCGCGCTGAGCGTGAAGCTGAAGCTGCTGCAGCTGCTGCAGAGGCTGCGGAAGCCGCCGCTGCCGCAGAAGCTGCCGCTGCAGAAGAAGCTGCCGCTGCTGCTGAGGCACCAGCTGAGGAAGCACCAGCAGAAGAAGCTCCGGCAGAAGAAGCTGC
>WTJS01000253.1 GCA_011524735.1 Alphaproteobacteria bacterium | reverse complement strand
ATCGTGCCTGTTGACTGTGACCTCACAGTCCATAACCTATTGATATTGCCTACACTGGATGTGGCATTGGTGCTGTAGTAAGGAACTATCACCCTCAGCGGGCACCACCCTATACAATTTGCAAGACAACGCACCTGAATCACACAAGATTTAGTGGTTTTTGTGCAGTTTTAGACTGTTATCCAGCGTGACAATTTAGAATGCTAGCAGCATATCAAGCCTCACCATTTTGGTGTCAGATCCTGTTTGTGCGGATTACAGATCAATGCTGTCACGCCTGAAGAGATGTCAGAAAGGAACAGAATGTCCCGCAATCGATTTTATGCCGGCCTCTTCAGCGTTGTCCTGCTCTTGCCGCTACCCAGCCATGCAGCAGACCAGCTATTCAAAAATTCTGTCATTGATGAAGTCGACATTTCCGGAACAGGATATTACGGAAGACTTCTGGTTGCCGAAGATCTCAACAATGACGGCGCCAAGGAATCCATCTATTTGAAACTGTCACCCAAATATATGGAGTATGTGTGGAACAAAGACAGGGCGGCGAGGCGGCAGGATAAAGCCTATCACAAGAAGGGCGTGAAACTTTCAAAGAGCCCCGACTGGTTTGCCAGCTTCGTGTCTGCATCCTTGCGACAGGACAATTCCGTGGGCGCCCGCTGGGACGCCAGCTTTAATGGTGAGGAAGGCTGCGTGCATCCATCGCAGATTATCCCGGCCCACCTCAACAAGGATGAATTTCTGGACTTTATCATTCCCTGCCATGGATATGATGCCATCCCGTTTCCTGGCGAGCATTCGCTTGTTGTGATGAGCGACGGGGTGAATAATTACAATGTCAGCCGTCTCACAAAGCGGCCCAGCTTCTATCATGACGGCGCCACAGCGGACTTTGACGGTGATGGAAATCTGGACATTCTGCTGGTTGATGCAAAAAAACTCAGGGTGTTTCTCAATGATGGGAATGGCAAATTTACGCCCAGTGACAAATACTTTCCTCAGTTTGCATCATGGAAAGGGGCCTATTCGGTCGAAATCCTCGATGTGAATGATGATGGGTATTTTGACGTCTTCGTAGCCGGACATGAAGATGACAAACATGGACGGCAGCCAACCGTTTTTCTGCTTGGCAACAAGAGGAACAAGTTTTCCCGAAAGCAGCAAATCGTGATCCCGCCTGTGCAAGGCTACGGCATCGTTATGGATGTCATCAAGGAAGGCAAAAACCTGTTTGTATTACGCACCGGGTCGGGCAACAGGGTGTATCAGGGCGCGGTGGTTCAACATGTGTCCATCGAAAACCTTGAAACCATCAACATTCTGGAAAACACCAAGACACATCATGTCGACCGTATTTTCCGTAAGTCAGATGCATCCGGTCGCCTGAAGTTTGGGGGCTTCACAAATAAAGAGACGGGCATCGACTTCATTTTTGACGGTGAAAATATGCAGCCGGTGAGGTGACCGGCTGGCTGTGTAAATGAGTGTCAAAAGCCTGAAAATATTCAACTGTCGGGCTCTCCTCATATGGATTCGGCAGAGTGTCCGCAGTGGTGAACTTACAAAGGGGATGGCCATGCCATCCTGGTTTCACTTTCGCGGTGCCGGCCAGTCATGTGAAACTCAATTGACTTCCTGCATAATTAATTCACACTAATTTAGCTGATCAGACGGAACTGTCTGACGCCAGAACGCCCGCGTGACTACAAGATTCTGTGCCTGCACACGAATATTGATCCAGGGAGGTTGATCATGAATATGGGCCTTGCACCGCGCCCCGCAAACGAGGATTTGCGCGCACAGACCGTTGTCAAAACCGGTCTGATTGACGCGCCGAATCCTGATCTGTTCCAGATTTACTGTGATCTGGCCAAGGACATCACTGGCTTTGAAACAGCCACCTTCTCTCTTTATGACGGCGAAATGCAATGTTCCATCGCCGGCGCCGGCAGAGAGGATTTCACACCCGGATCAAAGACAGAACGGGGTGAATTGAACGTCTGCTCCTATGTCCTTCTTGATAGCGAACCGCTCCTCATGGAAGACATGTTGAAAGACCCGACATGGAAGGATCATCCCAACCTTCAGGGTATGGAGCAGGGCCCCGGCTATGCCGGTTTCCCGGTGATAAACAGCGAGAATTTTGCGCTCGGCACCCTGTGCATGATGAACTTCAGCGGGCCAAAGGGGCTCAATGCAGAGCAGATATCGCAGGTCAAGAAGATCACCAGCAGCATTGCCCATATGCTGGATCTGCAGATTCAGCAGAAAGAACTGACCTCCCAGCGCATGTTGGAAGCTTTGTCCCATTTCCAGAAATTTGATGCAGATTTTGGTCTCGATGATTTCAAGAGTTATGTGTCGCTTTGTTCGGAATTGAATGTGGGGGCTGAGGATGCTGAAGGGATCATCAATGTGGGCCTTGCCGAGATCACTGCATCAGGCCGGGTGGAACTGAGTGAGGCTGGCCGCAAGCTGCAATTCGACATGAATCTTCAGCAGAAGGCCATGAAGCGGATCAAGATGGATGGCGGTGAAGCCGATGCGTTGCTTGACGAATTGTTTGCGGAGATTGACTGACCATGTTTGCGAAAATTTTCAATTTCAAATTCAATGGCGTCGCGGAAGCCAAAGTTGCCGCCTCCTTCATCTCTGACGCGTTCGGCAAGCTGATTGTCAGCAACAATATGCGCTCGCTGAACATCTCCATCGGCAAATGTGGCAGCCTCTCAATCCAGACGAAATTCGAGACCAGTGATGATCTGAAATCCTTTGAGGCCAAGGCTGGAGAGGTGTTCCGCGATCTCAAGGAAACGCTTGTCTATAAGGAAGATAATTTCGCTGGCGTCTATATTTTCAATTACGAGGCAGAAGCCATCAAGGCTGAGGTTTCGGCGAACTGAGTGCGCCATCTTTCCCTGAGGATGCCTCACCCAGAATCTGTGCCCGTGTCCAGCGCTGGTCCAGTCCCTGATGATCTGATCTGAACTGCACACCACGGCTTTCGGTTCGCCTGCGGGCAGCCTCGACCATCATCATGGCAAGCCGTGCCATCTGACAGGCTTCATGAACGGGGTGATTATCTGTACCAAGAGCCGCGATGGCGTCCTGTAATGTGGCGAACTTCTCATAGGCCAACGCCAGATCAAGGTCATTACGGACAATACCAAGACTGTCGCCGGCCAGTGCGCGCAGCCGCGAGACAAGCTCTGCCAGCCTGTCTGCTCTGTCGGCTGACAGATCGTTCGATCTTGTAAAATCAGCTGATGTGGCTGGCCCTGACGGGGCTGGGTGGCGCGCGGCAAAATCTGCAGCGCTTTGGCCTGCGCTCCGTCCCGTGACCACACAGGATGTCAGACCATTGCCACTCAGCCGCCCGGCACCATGGATGCCGGTGGCGTTTTCGCCAGCTGCGAACAGGCCTGATATTGTTGTCTGTCCGTCCTGATCAATGACAAGGCCTGCCAGAACCGAATGCGCTGCCGGGACGACTTCAAGAAGATCTTGCCTGCAGTCACATCCGGCACTGGCAATTTTCTCCAGAATCCCCGGTCCCTGACTTGCGGTGAATTCATCCCATATCGCGGTGGTGAAATGGCGGCAGTCCAGATAGACCGGGCCGTGGCCAGATGTGATTTCCGTCTGCACCATGCGCAGAAGCGCGGCGCGGCTGATCTGTGGTGTAGGCTGGTCTGGAAAATGGAGTGTGAGAAGGTCATTCCCCTTTTCATTCGTCAACCTGCCCCCGCGTGACATGAACGGGGCCAGGCCAGCGATGCGCAATAGCTCTCCCTTCACTCGGTAAATCAGGGTGAACTCGATGAACTCCAGATTGCCAGCTTTCGCCCCGGCACCGATGCCAAGCATCAGTCCGGCCCCCATATTGGTCGGATCTCCGCTGACCGTTGGAAACAGGCCGGTTGCCCCGCCAGCAGCCAGCACCACAGCCCTGCAGGTCATGGTAAATGGCCCGGCGGCTGCCCCCTGCAGGTGGCAGCCCGTGACACGCCCTGAGTCTTGGATCAACTCGATGGCAGAGACCTGGTTGAGGATCGTGATGTCGCGGCTTTCTGTCTGCGCCATCATTTGTGTGATGATGGCGCCGCCGCCCCCAATGGCCGAGCAGGCACGAGGGCAGGAATTCCCCGGGGCATTAAGCTGCACATAACCACCATCGGCGGCTTGACTGAAGGTGACGCCCATGGTCTCCAGCCATCGCACCGCGCCAGTCGCCTGCTCACAGATGTGGCGCACCAGTTCGGGGTCGCTGAGGTCGTGTCCAACGGCGATTGTATCGGCGGCGTGTCCGGCGGCGCTGTCGGGCCATGGGCGGTTGCTTAGGTCGCCATGTCCGAATGACGCTGCCAGAATGCCAGCCGATTTTGGGGATGATCCCGCCTCGCCAGTGACGCCTTTATTCACCAGAATGACCGACGCGCCCCGATCGCTGGCACTGATGGCGGCGCACAGCCCGGCAAGCCCGCCTCCAATGACCATCACATCGCGGCTGTGATTATTCTCTGTCATCTATACACGTCCTGTGGATGGCTCCGCTCCGCATAGTTCATTGCCCTCATAATCCATTGAAGGCCAGTGAACCCAAACAGGCAAGCCTGTCGCTGACTACGGATACATGAAAAAATAAACCCTACCGAAGGGTGATAGGCAAGGAAGGTGGAAAGACGAGGATTACAGGCCTAGATGGAACGAGCGCTGCCCGGCCAGAAGAGGCCGGACAGAGCGATGATCGTAGCTTGTCATGATGGATCAAGCAGGGTCTGCCAAAGGTATCTAGTCCTTATCAAAATCACTAGGTTGTGGGTTCGTCGAACCACCATCCTTGTCGTGCATACCGCTGTAGTCGGTCTGAGCTGGCTGGCTGCCTTCTGCTGGAGCACCCCCGTCCTTGTCATGTTCAGGCGTTTGCGGGAGCGTCTGCTCATCCACTTCCTTGTCGGGTGCCGGAGCATCCTTGTCTGGTCCACCCTGACCGCTGTCAGGCGCTTCTGCACGCTGGCCAGGGCCATCCTTGTCGGCGTTCGGATCATGGTCACCGTCCTCATTCGGATCGCCGAGGCCATTGGATGTGCCCTGTGGTGACCCGGCGTCAGCGCCGGAAGGTGCAGGGCGGTCCATAACATCCTTGTCAGGTGATGCATCCTTGTCCAGGCTGCCGTTGGCGTTCCGAGTCTGGCGACTTTGGGCCTCATCCGCTGCATCCATGTCGTCTTCCTTGTTGTGGTCGGCAACAGGGGTGGATGGCCCGTAGGTGTCTACCGCGCCAGTGCTGCTGCCAGCGCTACCACGGGCATGGTTGGACGATGCCATCTGGAATGCGGTTTGTGCTGACTGACCAGATGTTATGACAGTTGCGCCTTCATTCTGTTCCTGGTCATCTTCCCAGTAATTTCCAGTGCCCAATCCGGCGCCGCTGATCCGGCCGGCATAGGACGAGGACGCCTCATTACTGTAAAGGCCGGTCTGTTTTGTGGTGACATTGCAGGCTGATACCGAAATTCCGACCGCGACGAGAATGGTTGTTGTGACGATGCCCTTCATAAGAAAACTCTCCATTAGTAAGCTCTGATGGCTCACCTTGCTGGAGAGTCGGTAAACTAATCGTTAAACATTGATCGCAATTGCGTGAAAGAAAGAGGCTGATGTTGTATGCGAGAGTCTTATGGGGACGGCCTGTCCCTTGCGCTTATGAAGGTGCCGCGATAGCCTTCTAACGGCGTGCGTCTATTCCTTTGATTCACAAATTTGCCAAGGGCGTCTAATGCCATTCGATCTCCCAAAAGACATGACTGTCATTCTGGCTGATCCTCCTGGGGGGCCGGATGTGATGCGCCTTGCCAGTCGGCCGGTGCCGCAACCTGCTGCGGGTGAAGTTCTGATCCGGGTGCATGCCGCAGGGGTGAATGGCGCCGATCTACGTGAGCGTGAAGGCAAATATCCGGTGCCGCCAGGTGCTCCTGATATCATGGGGCTGGAAGTCTCGGGGGAAATCGTGGCGGTTGGAGAGGGATGTTCTAGATTTCAGTCGGGTGATCAGGTCTGCGCCCTGCTGATCGGGGGCGGCTATGCCGAATATGCGCTGGCCCCTGAAGGCCAGTGCATGATGGTGCCACAGACCGTTTCGCTGACGGATGCCGCCGGCCTGCCAGAAGTCTTCTGCACGGTATGGACCAACATGATGGATCGATGCGGGCTGCAGGCGTCAGAGAGCGTTCTTATTCAAGGCGGCACCAGCGGCATCGGGCATGCTGCCATCAGCCTCGCCCGTGCCTGTGGAGCAACGGTGTTTGCAACAGCCAGAACCGAGGAAAAATGCGCTGCCATGCGGCGGTTTGGTGCGCATCACCCAATCAATTACAGCCATCAGGATTTTGCTGAAGTCTGCCGCACTGAAACCGACGGCCGGGGTGTTGATGTGATCATCGATATCATTGGCGGCGATTATCTGCCCAAAGAGGTGGAGTTGCTGGCACATGGTGGCAGGCTGATGATCATCAATCTGCGGGGCGGCAAGGTTGCCGAGGTTGATTTCGGTCAGGTTCATGCCAAGCATCTGACCATTACCGGGGCGCGGCTTCGGCCGCGCTCGATTGCTGAAAAATCGGAGATCTGCCGGTCTCTGGAAGATCAGGTCTGGCCTCTGTTTGCACAGGGTAAGATCACGCCTGAAACCTGCGCGGTATTTCGGTTCGCCGAAGTTGCCGAGGCACACAGGTTGATGGAATCAAGCCAGCATATTGGCAAGATTATTCTAACGCCCTGACCTAATGATATAGGGCATATGTATACAGGCCATATGTAAACAGGGGACATGCCCGCTTGTGATGATGGAGCCAACCCATGGAACGCATCTTATCCGATCTCGTCAGCCAGTGCCGGACCTTGCTTCAGGCCGATTCCGGGCCGGAAGGCCGCAGGCAGGTCGCAGCCTTGCTGTCAGACCAGCTTGCCAGTCCAGATGTTGTGGCGGCTCTGGTGCCGCCGTCGACAGGCGAGCGGGACCTCCTCTACCAGGATCCTGATCTTGGGTTCTGTATTCTGGCGCATAATTATACGGGTCCCAAATCATCCTCGCCGCATGACCATGGTCCTTCATGGGCCATTTATGCCCAGGCGCGTGGCGAAACTGAAATGACCGATTTTGAACTTGTCACACCGGCCGCCGAAGACAGGCCTGGTACGGTAAAGGCTGTTCGCACCTACCGGCTGTGTCCTGGGGATGCTCATGTCTATGATGAAGGTGATCTCCACGCCCCGGCGCGCAGCGGGCCGACAAGCCTGCTGCGAATTGAAGGAACCGACATGAGCAGGGTGAAACGATTGCGCTATGAAGCGATTGCGTAACAGGTTGGGCGAAAGCGTCTGCGGAGCCAGGCCATGAGTCAGGGATTATTTGCCGCGCTATATGGTCAGGGCAGGCCGTTTGCGCTGATTGATACGCGTGAAAGACGGGATCATGTGAATGGCCACTGGTTCGGCAGCATCAACATCCCTTTGTCAGGTCTGACGGACGACATCGCGCGGATGATCCCGGATCGTGAGTTCCCCCTGCATCTTCTCGACTGGCAGGATGCCGCCAGCGCTGCCGCCGCCGATAGGTTGTCGCAGCTCGGATACGATCAGGTCACCCTGTGTCCAACCGCCCTTCCTGATGCCTTTGGTCATGGATTTGTCAAAGGCGAATATGTCTGGTCAAAGGCCTTCGGCGAGGTTGTGGCGCATGAATGCGGCCTTCCCGAACTGACCCCGGCCGATTATCTGGCTCATCATGCGGATGCCATGCTGTTTGACGTTCGTCCAACAGCTGAATACAGGCAGTTTACCATTCCCGGCTCCCAGAGCCTTCCCAACAGTCTGTTGCTGGCCAACATGGCCGCACTCACAGAAACTGGCAGCATGGCCTTGCTGCATTGTGCTGGCCGCACAAGATCCATAATTGGGGCCTGCACCCTGAAAGCCGCAGGCTATGATGGGCCATTCGCCATTTTCAGAGGCGGCACACAGGCCTGGCAGCTTGATGGCTATGAGCGTGAACATCAGGCCGACCGCCTGTTCGCAACTGAGCAGGACAGCAGAGATGAGGTTCATGCATTTCTGGCCAGATGGGACATCCCCTTTGAAGCCGTTGGTGATGAAGGGCTTGCGGCCTTTGTTGCGGCACACCAGTCATCGCATCTGTTTGATGTGTCCGATGATGCCGCGACGGGGCAAAGACTCACCCCTGGGATCATCAGGATATCTGGCACCAATCTGATTCAGCAGACCGACAGATCCATAGCCCGCTATCATGTTCCGGTAATCCTGTTCGACCATGGGTCAGGCAGCCGTGCGGCCTTTGCCGCTTACTGGCTAAAACTGATGGGGTTCGCTGTATGTGTGGTTTATCTGGACAGTCGGCTGTCCGTAGCCGCGTCTGAGGCAGGCGTTAACCAAGACATCGCCGTCACGTCTGTGGTTCTGTCTGAAGAGGCTCTGATGGCCCATCAAGATAAAGGTGGTGACATTTTTGACTTCAGGCCGTCACAGCATTATCGGTGCGGGCATCTTCGGGGCAGTGTCTGGCAGAATATCAGCGGGGTGCTGGCTGACGAAACAAGCCTCGCGCCGCCTGCCAATCCTGCGGCCATTATCGGACGGAATGTGGAGCATGCCGCCGAGGTAGCCGCAATGCTGGAATCTCATGACTGGCCGATCAGTGGGCTGTATGGCTGGGACAGGGGCGATCTCCACGGCGCCTCTATAGATCAAGGCAAGCTCGACAACCCTGTTGATGAAAGCAATCTTTTTGCGGGTCGGCATTACGGGAACATGCAGGATTCTCGCGACTATCTTGCCTGGGAAGAAGACCTGCCGGGTCAGATTGACAGACCTCTTCATGATCTCTGGCACAGGCTGCTGACAGCAGCCTTTCAGACCTGGCGCTGACCCGAGACCTTACCCAGCAGGCTGGCGCATCTCCTTCATATTCATCTGTGCGGCTTCAATCAGCTCCAGACTGCGTTCGGCATTCCCCAGCTCTTCGGCTAGAAGCAGGCATACTTTGGCAAGGAACATGTCGCTCTTCTCGGGCCCGTGTCGGTCAATGCCCTCGGCAAGGGCGGTATAAACGGTTTCCATCGACATTTCAGACATGCGGCTCTCCTGGAGTGACGCCCCCTGACAGGATGCGATTTATATCAGCCATAATGGTGCTGCCATGGGCATCCTGCCAGCGTGAGGCAATGAACTGGTCGGGCCGAAGCAGATAGGCCGCCCCATCCTTGGCGTCATAGATTTCTGCTGCATGACAGGCTTCAGCAGCCCCATTGACTGGCAGGTGGATGATTTTCACAAGATCGGTGCTGATGTCTTCCAGCCCGTTCACACTGCCAAAGGCCAGAAGTGTGAAATGCATCCCGCACTCATCAAGGAGAAATCCGCTGCCCTTTATGGCGTTGGGAGCAGCGGCGCCTGGAGTGGCAGTGGTGGCGTCGTCCCATGATGTCGTATCCGCGCCAGTCAGGGGGCTGTCGGTATATTCATAGGGGGTCATGTTGCGCGGATTGGCAAAGGCGCTGGCGAATTCATGGTCAAGCGCCAGGCTGAGCGCAGCATCCCGCATGATCGAATATCCGCGCGTCCGGGGAGTCATGAACTGGGTCGATTTCTCAGATTTATCGAAGACGTCAAGCGTTGCCTGGCGGCGCTCATGGTCATAACTGTCAAGGAGCGCGTCCCTGGCCCAGCCCTTGATCACATAGGCCAGCTTCCAGCCGATATTGATGCCGTCCAGAATGCCGTTATTCAGCCCACGAACGCCGAAAATCGGAACAATATGTGCGCTGTCCCCAATGAAAAACACGCGGCCATGGCGATAGCGTTCCAGAAGCAGCGTGTTCGCCGAATAGGTTGACCACCATTCCAGCTCCCATGGGGCATCATAGCCACATTCGGCCAGCACCTGACTGACGGCCTGCCGGATGTTGGCCTCATCCATCGCCTCAGTCTCATCCATGTCATCACTGATCTGATAGTCAATGCGCCAGATATTGTCTGGCTGTTGATGTACAAGCACGGTTGAGCCCGGTCGTTGATCCGGATCAAACAGGGCAAACCGCTCAACCTTGACCGGATTATGCATCTGGATATCGGCGATCACATAGCGGCCTTCAAAATTCTGCCCCTGAAGGCGCAGCCCCATCATGCCACGGATAGCCGACCGCGCCCCGTCTGCCGCCAGTAGCCAGTCACTGTGAATCTGATAGTCACCGTTCGGATCGCGCAGGGTCAGAGTGACACCGTCCGCATTCTGGCTGACATGGATGCATTCCGTCTGCCAGCGCATATCGATCAGATCGGTTTCTGCAATGCCGTCATACAGATACTGCTCGATATATTGCTGCTCGATATTATACATCGGACGGTACCGTTCCTCGGCACTGTCAGGCATGAAGAATTCAAGAATCTGCTGCCCGCGGAAAAAGGTGCGGCCGGACAGGTATGGCAGTGATTTTGCGAGAAAGGGTTCCACCCGGTCCAGCATCTGAAAGGCATTAAAGCTGGACCGCGCAACGCAGATGGCGCGCGAGCCGTCATTGAAGCTGTCCTTTGCATCAATAAGAGTGCAGGCGATGCCATATCGTGCCAGCGTCAGAGCCGCGATCATCCCGATCGGGCCAGCACCAACTATTGTGACCGATGATGATTTTGCAAGGCCGGCGCGGTTAGGGGCGCTGAATTTCGGATAGGTGAAATACAGCGACTCCCACCGAGATTTCCCCGCCGGCTTCACGGGTCTGGCCTTATTCTGGCTGGGCTGTCAGCCCGGCAGCCGCCACGCCAGCAAGGGCAGCAATTTCGTCATTGTCGGATGTATCACCTGAAATCCCGACGGCCCCCAGCAGAACGCCGTCAGCATCGCGAATCAGAACACCACCAGGAACCGGGACCATGTCACCGCCAAACACCCCATTCACGGCCTGAATGAAATAAGCCTGCTGTTCAGCCCGGTTCATCAGCGCCCGTGTCCCCATGCCAATAGCAACAGCGGCGTTCGCTTTGCCATGCGCGATGCGTGCGCGGGACTGGGCCACACCATCTTCTGACATGACCATGACCATGGATGCGCGATTGTCGAGGCAAACAACGCTCAGCGGCTTCAGGCCAAGTTCGCGGCCCTTGGCAAGAGCGGCTTCGGTAATGGTCTTGGCTTGTGACAGAGACAGGCTCATCTTCTACTCCTTGAAGGAATGTGGTTCAGGCTGCAACAGGTGCTGGCCGGCATGATCATGCTCGTCAGCCCATCTGCAACAGCAGCTGGAAATCAGTTGGTTGTTTTGTAGATATTAATGATGTCGGACAGAAGTGCCAGAGCTTCCTCGCGTGGCCGCTGGAAGGTGTTGCGCCCGATGATGGAGCCATTGGCGCCGCCATCGCGAAGGGCCCGGATTTCATCCAGCAATCCGTCACGATCCTTTGACGCACCGCCCGAAAACACCACGATACGGCGTCCGTCAAAACAGCTCTGAACGATATGGCGGATACGATCACTGAGTTTGGCGCGCGGCAGAGCCACCTTTTCATAGACGGCTGTGGCTTCATCCTGCTCCAGCGCCTCTGTCGGTGGCTTGACCTTGATGATATGGGCACCCAGAAGGGCGGCCATATGCGCCGCATAGGCCGAGATATCCAGTGCGGTTTCCCCCTGCTTGCTAAGTGTGCCGCCGCGTGGGTATGACCACAGCACAACGGCAAGACCCAGCGCCTTGGCTTCGGCTGCCATATCTTGGAACTGCCCCATCATGTCAAAAGCGGCATCAGAGCCGGGATAAATGGTAAAGCCGATGGCGCTGCATCCAAGGCGAAGAGCTTCGCTCACCGATCCGGTGATTGCCTGACTTGGTGCCGAGCCGCCTCCGGCAAGAGAGTTGGACGAGTTCACTTTCATGATTGTCGGAATCTGTCCGGCAAACTTATCTGCGCCGGCTTCAATCATGCCAAGTGGCGCGGCATAGGCGGACAGGCCAGCATCAATGGCCAGCTGGAAATGATAATGTGGGTCATATGCCTGAGGGTTGACCGCAAAACTGCGGGCTGGGCCATGCTCAAACCCCTGGTCAACCGGAAGGATGACAAGCTTGCCAGTGCCGCCAAGCTTGCCCTGCATCAATATGCGGGCAAGGTTCGCCTTCACCCCTGGGCTGTCAGCACCATAATTATCGAGGATGGCTTTTACCTTACGGGAGATTTTCATGGGTTTGTCTTTCTGTGGCTCCAGTGGCGTCTTTCCGTTTGGAAGCACCCGCCACCAAGTGGGTGCCGGTGTCCTGCCACCGGCGGAAATTGAGCGGCGCCAGTTGATCGAACTGGCAGTCTACCAGCTGATACAAAAGCGCCTGAGCGCCGATCGTTTTCCCACAGGTCGGCTTCGCCTACAAGGTGAGATAACGCTTCCTCCGGTGAATTCAAGCTGATCCTGTCCGTCAATGGCATTTCTTCCGGCTCTCTGGTCGAACACTAAAGTGACGGGCGGGATGACTTGCTGTGCCAGTCCCCCTATAACCGGGTCAGGCTTATGCGATGGTGCCTGCCACATTGATGGGCAGCTCGCCTCGAGCTGAATGCTGGAGAACCATCATGAATGAGTCACAATCTGCGAGCGAAGGATCGGTGAACGCCAATCTGCGCGCCATTATGTTAATGCTTGCCGCCATGGCCTGTTTCACGCTGGCGGATATGTTGCTGAAAATTGCCAGTCAGACACTTCCTGTCGGTCAGGTCATGATGACGCTCGGCATTGGATCAACGCTGGTGTTTCTTGTTCTGATGCGGATCAAGAAAGAGCCAGTTCTGCTGTCCCCTCTTCGCCAGAGGCCCGTAATGTTGCGTAATATCGGTGATATTTTTGCCTCCATCAGCATGTGTCTGGCTTTGGCTTATGTTCCGCTATCGATTATTGGGGCGGTTATTCAGACAGTTCCCTTGATGATCACCGTTGTCGCGGCCCTGTTTTTGGGTGAGCGCGTCGGTATCCGCAGAATTTCGGCCATTATCATTGGATTTTCGGGCGTTCTGTTCATTCTGCAGCCGGGAAATAGTGACTTTGATCACATGGTCTTCCTGGCGCTGATGGCCGCGATCGGCATGACGGTGCGCGATATCGGCACCAAACTGATCTCAACAGAAGTGTCGACTTTGCTGCTATCGCTCTACGCTGCCGTTCTGTTCATTTTCAGCGGTAGTGTTCTGCTGATGATTACGGGCGGTGCCCGCCTGCCCGATGCCGGGATGTTCGGGCTGTTCGCAGCGATGATTGTGCTTGGCTCGCTTGGCTATATCTTTGTGACGAATGCCATCAGGCTTGGCGAAATGTCTGTCGTCAGCCCCTTTCGATATAGCCGGCTTCTCTTCTCAGTTGCGGTCGGGATTCTGATCCTTGGCGAACAGGTGAATGCCATGATGCTCTTTGGGTGCGTGCTTACGATCGGCGCCGGACTATATATCTGGCGACGCGAAATGGTTCTGCAGCCGTCACCGGCATCCACTGTGACTGCAGGATCCCGCGGCTGATCAGAAAACGTCGCGATAACGCTGGGTCTCGAATGGGGTAACCTGCTGCTCAAAGAAGGCAAGCTCGCGTTCCGCCTGCTGTAGGCTCAGCTCATGCTGCTGGCCGCCAAGCACATCCTTCAGCCAGTCAGAGCCACGTGCCAGCCTGATGGCTTCGCCAAGGCTAGTCGGGATGGGTGGTGCAGTCTTGTCCTGATACCCGTCTCCGTCGGTCATTGCGGTTGGTTCTGTTCCAGCCGCAATGCCGTCAAGCCCTGCCGCAATATCGGCTGCCAGCAGCAGATAGGGGTTGCAGTCTGCACTGGCGTCGCGCTTTTCAACACGCACGGCGGACTCGGCTCCTTCAATTACGCGCAGCGCGACGGTTCGGTTATCAAGGCCCCAGCTGGCGTTGACGGGACAGAAAGAATAGGGCTGACGACGGCGATAGGCATTGACCGTGGTGCCACCGGTGATGGCGGCTTCGCCCATCCGCGCCTGAAGTCCACCCAGGAAATGACGTCCCCTGTCGCTCAGCCGCCCCTTGTCAGACATCAGGTTCTGCCCGTCTGACCACAGGGAATAATGGCAGTGGAACCCATTACCGCTGATATCGATGAAGGGTTTTGCCATGAAGGTCGCCAGATAGCCATGGCGGGCGGCAAGCTGTTTCACCAGTGAGCGGAACATCACCACCCTGTCCGCTGCAATCAGGGCTTCGTCATAACGAAGATTCACCTCAACCTGACCAGGCGCATATTCGGGATTGGATTGTTCGATGGGAATGCCAATGGCCTCAATCTGCTGTCTGATTGGGCCCAGAACAGGTTCCAGCGTCGCGGCACGGGCAAGGCCGTAGCAGTCATTACCTGTCTCGCGCGGCTGCCCGGTCTCTGGATCAAGAAGGTAGAATTCAAGTTCGGTTCCAACCTGGATCTGGATGCCCATCTCAGTGGCGCGTTCGACCTGCCGGATCAAGGCCTGTCGCGGGTCGATGGGCACTGGACCATGGTTCATGCCCTCGCCCCGAGCAAAACAGATGGCGACACCTGGCTCCCACGGTATGGCCACAGGGGCATGCAGGGGAAACATATGGAAATCGGGAAAGCCATTCTGGAAATTCACCAGCGGCGTGTCCCACACATCACATGTCATATCCATTGTGAACAATGACAGAGCCAACGCATTTCCACCGGAACAGATCCGCTGCCACTGGCTGGCGGGGATGCGTTTACCACGCATGATGCCGTTCAGGTCTCCCATGCCAAGAATGACGGTATGTGTGCCTTCAGGAAGGGTGAAATGATCCTCTGCCACGATCTTCGGCCTCGCTTTGCCATTGTTTCCCGCAGACTAGCCGCTGGCGGCCCAGACGCAAAGTCCTGTTTCCAGACGTGACGGGGATGCCGTTGCAGCGGCCCTTGCGCCGCACTGCGGTGAACTCTACCTTCGGCGAGCACACAATCGCGCTGGAGTTTCAATCATGGCAGAAAATTACGTTGCTCTTCTTGGCACCAAGGGTGGCCCCGCCGTGCGGCCTGGTTCAACCATGCCAACCTCCAGTCTGCTATGTCTTGGCGGCAGCCGTGTCGTAGTGGATTGTGGTCTCGGCGTGACGCGCGGACTGATTGACCAGGGGATGCAGCTGAAGACATTGTCGCTGATCTTCATCACGCATCTTCATTCTGACCATTATCTTGAACTTGGTCCGTTGATCCACACCGCATGGACCGCAGGCCTGTCCACCGTAGTGACTGTCTTTGGCCCAAAAGGCCTGCAGGATTACTGGGACAGCTTCCTCACCTCCATGGAGGCGGATATTTCCCTGCGGATTGAGGATGAAGGACGGCCTGATCTGGCGCAGCTTGTTGACATCAAGGTCATGGATGAGGGTGAGGTGATGTCACAGGATGGAATGTCTGTCAGTGCCATGCGCACGCTTCACCCACCGCTGGTTGATTGTTTCGCCCTGCGCTTCCAAGGGGCTGACCGCGCGGTTGTCATGTCCGGTGACACCGCCTACCTGCCGGCGCTCGCAGACTTTGCCAAGGGTGCCGACCTGTTGGTGCATGAAGCCATGCTGGGGGCGGCGCTGCCGGCGCTGGTCGCCCGGGTTGGCAATGGTGATGACCGGCTGATGCGCCATCTTCTGCAATCCCACACCACTGCCAGTGATGCGGCGAAAATCGCCCGCGATGCAGGTGTGGGTGCGCTGGCGCTCAATCACCTGATTCCGTCTGACGATCCCGATTATGGCGAGGCAGACTGGAGGGGTGCTGTCAGCCCGATCTGGGACGGGCCCTTTCATCCAGGCTACGACGGGCTGCGAATTGACCTAGACTAGGGCTGTAAGGGCTTGGCCAGCCACGGCTCCTGTCGGCGTGGGAGTGGCAATGATCGCAGGCCTGGTTCCAAGGTGCTTCTCCTTTGGAAATTTCAGAAAATCACACGTAAGCGTGACATTAGCTCGAACATCGCATCCATTTATTTCAGTTTTCTCTACTTCAGCTAAAACTGCGAATCGTGACAGGTCTGGTGCTTGATTAGGGGACAGAGTTCCATCTGCCGGGGTGAAAAATTGACAATATTCGGGGCTGCATGGATTGAATTTCTCCCCGGAAGGCCAATTCTGCGAAGTTCTATCAAATGACAATGTTTGAGATTGCCTGAGAGTCTTGATGGCACTTAGCGAGGAGTCTGATCGCCACCTATCAAAGGAGGTCAAAATGGCGCTTCGCATCAACGACATTGCCCCGGATTTCACTGCCAGCACGACACATGGTCGTATTCATTTTCACAGTTGGTTGGGAGATGGCTGGGGCATTCTGTTTTCCCATCCCAAGGACTTCACCCCGGTCTGTACCACCGAGCTTGGGGCACTTGCCGGACTGCAGCCAGAATTTGATCGTCGGAATGTCCGGATTATCGGCCTTTCCGTTGATCCGGCTGAGGATCATGCCAGCTGGCTGGACGATATTGAGGATGTGACTGGGAATCGACCCGAATATCCCATCATCGCAGATACGGATCTTGCGGTGGCAAAGCTGTATGACATGTTGCCGGCCGGTGCAGGTGACAGTTCGGAAGGTCGTACGGCTGCTGATAATGCCACTGTAAGGGCCATTTTCATTATTGGGCCTGACAGGCAGATCAAGCTCAGCCTGACCTATCCCATGTCAACAGGACGGAATTTTTCTGAGCTGCTGCGGGTTATCGATTCTTTACAGCTGACAGCGCGGCATAAGGTGGCTACGCCTGCCGACTGGCAAACTGGTGAAGATGTGATCATTCTGCCCTCCGTCCCGGATGACGAGGCAGAACGGCTATTCCCGGAAGGCTGGGTTGCGGACAAGCCATATTTGCGAAGGGTGCCTGATCCGTCGTGAGACAGGCTGTTTCAGACCTGTCGGTTGTCTGGCTGTCGCTTGACAGTCATGCTGATTTGCGGCCTGCTGACGGCTGCTTCATCTGATGGATATGAACAGGAGAGCAAGCCATGCAGGATCACGCTCCCAGTCATCTGAGCGATGCCGATACCGCGCTTGTTGAAAGCAGGCTGGCGCATCCTCCAGAGACAGACTCCGTGGCAGAATTCAAACCTGGCCTTGGCATTGAACGGCTGTCTCTAAGCTTTGACATCGCCGAGCTTCGCGTGGCTCTGGAGGAATGTCTTCGCCGGTCCGACTTCATGGGCGGGATGCAGGATGAAGGATTTGCCGCGCTGCCACTGACACAGCGTCCAGGCCAGCGTGAATGGACGGAAAATGACCTGTCAGGACGGTACTGGATTCGTGGTGACGACCGCTATGTGGAAGAGCCGCGCGAAGATCTAGTGCCAGAAATTGACTTCAGTGAATTCAACCCGGATTTTGCCGGCACATATTTTGAACATGTTCATGCAGAGCTGGCACGTCGTTTTCCGATTGGCCGGGTCAGGGTGTTGTCAAAGGCGCTTTATAACTGCAATTCCTGGCACCGCGATCCGGAACCAAGGCTGCATATTCCCATTATCACCAATCCAGGATCGCTGTTTATCGTCAACCACCATGTTACACATCTGCCGGCTGACGGCTCGGTCTATTTTACGGATACACGCGGCTATCATACGGCGCTGAATGGCGGCGAAACCCGGCGCGTACACATCGTGGCGGCGTTGGCCTATCCGCAGCTGACAGGTTAATCCTGCTTCGACGGAGTATTTTGGGACGGCAAATAATCCATGGCCCAGTCATTATAATTGCCATGGCCGCGGTACCAGCGGCTGTCATCCATGGGTGCTGGCACAAAATCCCATTGGGGCGGTGTGCCTTTTATATGCGCATCACGGATCAGGTGACGGCGACGCTGACTGAGCCTGATCGCATCCGATAGCGCGTCACTATCCCATTTGGCATGCGCTTCGGCCCGAAGACTGGCCAGCAGGTCGGCATGCTTTGGGTGTCCTGCCAGATTGTGATGCTCATCCGGGTCCCTTTCCAGATCAAATAGCATGTCCGGATCCCCCTTGCTGGTCACAAGCTTGTATCTGCCGCGCCGGATCATGAAAATGGGAGCCAGAATGCCTTCGCTCAGCAGTTCGGCATAGACAGGTCTGTCTGGATCATCTGGCTGTGCTGTCAGCCTGCAGAGATCCTGACCATCAAGATCCTCAACAGCCCCACCCCATCCTGCCTCTGTGGCCAGCGCCATGAAGGTTGGTAGAAGATCAACAAGCGAGGCTGGTGTGGTCACCCGCCTGGATGCCATGTGACCTGGTGCGCTGATGATCATGGGGACGCGAAGGGATGGCTCAAAGAAGGTCTTCTTCAGCCATAACCCCCTCTCGCCAAGCATCTCTCCATGGTCGGAGGTGAAAATCACCACTGTATTGTCTTTCTGGCCGCTTTCCTCAAGCGCCGCCAGAAGCTGCTCAAGCTGCGCGTCGATAAAACTCACAGACCCGCAATAGGCGCGCCGCGCCTTGGCAATATCGTCATCCGACACGTCAGCATTATCAAAGCCATGCTGCGCCAGAATGCGGCGACTATGGGCATCGGCATCATCGCCGGACAGCATGCCGGTGCGCGGGGCAGGAATGTCGATATTCTCATAGAGGTCCCAATGCCGCTGACGACATAGATAGGGATCATGTGGGTGGGTATATGACACCTGAAGGAAGAAGGGCCGCCCATCTTCACGGCGGGCGCTGTCATAGATTTCCTGCACCGCCTGGTGGGTGGTCTCTTCATCATAATCCAGCTGTACCGAGCGTCCGACCACGCCTGAATCTGTCAGCACTCGGGAATCGGTTGCCCCGTCAAACCCGGTCTTTGACCAGTCCGGGCTCCAGGTGAAATCGCCTGGATAGATGTCTGTGGTGCGCCGTGTCTCGAATCCATGAAGCTGGTCCGGACCAACGAAATGCATCTTGCCACACAGGCTTGTATAATAGCCCGCCTGCCGCAGATAGTGGGCATAGGTGGGGATGGAGGCTGGTAGTTCTGCCGCATTGTCGAAGGCGCCAATCCGGGAGGCCAGCATCCCGGTCGACATGGAGGCGCGTGACGGTGCGCATAGCGGAAAGTTACAGTAGAAATTCTCGAAGACGGTGCCGCCTGCTGCCAGCCTGTCAATGGCAGGGGTTACCGCCACCGGCTGGCCATAGGCACTAAGCACGTCAACGGTCAGCTGGTCTGTCTGCACAAACAGGATGTTTGGCATCACCGACATAAAATCAGCCGCCGCCCATCAGCTCGTCGATTTCACGGTGGCACTCGATGATGTGTTTGGCA
This sequence comes from Alphaproteobacteria bacterium, assembly GCA_011524735.1. Classification (GTDB taxonomy): domain Bacteria; phylum Pseudomonadota; class Alphaproteobacteria; order Puniceispirillales; family Puniceispirillaceae; genus UBA8309. The sequence goes on along the minus strand of WTJS01000253.1, from coordinate 11,048 downwards.
CCATCATTGCGCCGTGGCGGCTCGATCTTGTCGCAGGTTCCCTCAATCGCCATCGGACAGCGCGCAAAGAACGGGCATCCTGTGTCTGTCAGCTCGACACCAGATGCCATCCCCGTCAGCGTTGCCTTGTCGGCAATGGTTTCTTCCAACCAGCCTGTCCGCATTTCCGGAACCGAGGAAATCAGCAGTCTTGTATAGGGGTGGTATGGCGGCGACAGAACCTTGTCGGTTGGTCCCTGTTCAGCCACGCGGCCGGCATACAGAACGACGATTTCATCTGCAAATGACGCGACGGTCGACAGATCATGACTGATGAAGACAAAGGACACGCCCGTGTCGCGACGCAGTGATTTTAGCAGTTCAATAACATTGGCACCGACGATGGTGTCCAGCGCTGACGTCACCTCATCACACAGCACAACCTCTGGATTGGCGGCAAGCGCCCGCGCCAGGTTGATCCGCTGCTTCTGTCCACCTGACAACTCATGCGGCAGACGTTCGGCAAAGGGTTTTGGCAGCTCAACCATGTCAAGCAGCTCATATACCCGTTCCATTTTCGCGGCGCCGGTAAGCCCGCTATAGAATTCAACAGGCCGCCCCAGAATATCCTTGATCCGGTGCCGCGGGTTCAGCGCGGTATCCGCCATCTGATAGACGAACTGGACCTTGCGAAGTTCTTCGCGTGACCGGTTTCGCAGATCAGGTGCAATCAGGTCACCATCAAGGCTGATATCTCCGGCGCTGGGCGGCAGCAGTCCGGCGAATACGCGAGCCAAGGTGGATTTGCCACAGCCGGATTCGCCAATCACGCCAACTGTCTTGCCACGCTCAATGGCCACATTGACGTCCCGTAGAACCATGGTTGTCGGCTTGCCATCGGCCCCCTTGCCATAGCCGGCATCAAGCGCCTTCACTTCAAGCGCTGGCGATTCGCGGCCAAGATCCTCGGTGTCTTCGCCAAGGCCGGCCTCTGGCAGGGGCTTGATCGCCCCCATAAGCCGCTTAGTGTAGGGATGCTCTGACTTGTTGATGATGGTCTCAACCGGACCAGCTTCTTTGATCTCGCCGTTATACAGAACGACGATATGGTCTGCGACCTGCGCAACCACTGCCAGATCATGCGTGACATAAATGGCGGCAGCGCCCTCTTTCTTGATCACTTCCTTGAAGGCCTTCAGCACTTCAATCTGTGTTGTCACATCCAGCGCGGTGGTGGGTTCGTCCAGCACCAGCAGATCGGGATCACCACACAGAGCCATCGCCGCCATCAGGCGCTGCAGCTGTCCCCCAGACACCTGATGCGGATAGCGCTGACCGATGGTGTCGGGGTTGGGAAGCTCCAGCGCGTGGTAAAGCGACAGCGCTTTTGCATCGGCTTCTTCCTTGGTCTTTGACCCATGCAGGATCGGCGCTTCTGTGACCTGCTCATTGATCAGGATGGACGGGTTGAAAGTGGCCGCGGCGCTCTGCGCCAGATAGGCCACGCGCTCACCACGAACCGGGCGAAGCTCCTCAGTCGACATTTTGGTCAGGTCCTGACCAAGCAGGCGTGCCTCACCGCCGGCAAATTTCAGACCCGGCTTGCAATAGCCGAGCGCTGACAGCGAGATCGTCGTTTTACCTGACCCAGATTCGCCAATCAGGGCAACAACCTCACCCCGGCGAACCTTGAAATCGACGCCTTTGACAATCGGCAGCTCCGAGCCGTCATCACGCACGGCATGGATCTTCAGGTCACGTGCCTCAAAGATCACGTCATCATCATGTTTGCGTGCCATTGGTTACAGCCTCTTGGAAAGCTTGCCGCCACTATGCGCGGACACATCATCGACAATCAGGTTGATCGCAACGGTCAGCGTGGCAATCGACAGGGCCGGCGCAAGCACCGGAATTACAGAAGCGCCGTAGGACAGAGCGCCCAGATTTTCGCGGACCATTGATCCCCAGTCAGCCTGTGGTGGCTGAACACCGAGGCCAAGGAAGCTCAGGCTGGAGATAAACAGGATCACGTAAATCAGACGCAGACCAAAATCGGTCATCAACGGCATTGCTGCATTTGGCCAGATTTCGCGGGTGATGATCCACCAGCGGCCCTCACCGCGAACACGGGCGGCTTCGACAAAATCCATCACCATGATTTCCTGGCCAAGCGCACGCGCCAGACGGAAGACAACGGTCGCATAAATCACACCGGCAGTCACAATCAGCACCGGAATGGATGATCCAACCGCCGCCACAACAACAAGGCCAAGCATGATGGTTGGCAGGCTGAGGAACGCATCATTAATCCGGCTGATCACCATATCCACCCGTGGGGTAGAAATGGCCGCGCCAATCCCCATCACCACACCGATGAAGTAGGCCAACACGGTGGCGGTAAAGGAAATACCAATCGTGCGACCAGCGCCATACATCAGGCGGCTGAGAATATCGCGGTCATCAACATCGGTCCCAAGCCAGGCCCCAGGGCGAGGCACCTGGAATTCTGAATAGTCATCTGGAAACGGAAGATCATTTTCGCCAAGCGGGGCCAGCCAAGGTCCAAAGATGGCGATGAAGACCCAGAAGCCTACAACGGCAATGCCCAACCACCCTGTCCATGATGGACGATAGGGCGAGCTTGGTGCGGAGTCGGGTAGCTCGTCAAAACTGACGCCAGCGTCATAAGGCGCAACATAATGTTCAGTGTTGTTTGCTTTGGTCATTTTGGATGCCTCAGCCGGGCGTTAGATGCATAGGCGGCGATGTCCGCGATCAGCATCAGGATCACGTAAGTCAGACAGAAAATCATGCCAAGGCCCTGGATCAGGATATAATCGCGGGTCTGCACACCCTGCACGATCAGTGTGGCAAGACCGTTATAGCCAAAATAGACCTCAACCACGATCACACCAGTGACAAGATAGGCAAGGTTCAGGGCGACGACATTCACAATCGGGCCAATGGCATTCAGCAGCGCATGGCGGAAAATAATCCGGCCGCGCGGCACGCCTTTCAGAATGGCCATCTCGATATAGGGCGAGCTCATCACATTCAGAACGGCAGCCCGACTCATCCGGATCAGCTGCGAGGCAATGACAAAACACAGCGTTGTGATGGGCAGTGCAAAATGCGCAATCAACTCGAAGAAACCCTTGCCTTCGGTTGAACCAACCACAATGGCGTTGCCAACTCCGAGCGCAAAGACAAACAGCAGCACCAGCAGCGTCGCGGTAAAGAATTCAGGGGCCGCAACAAGCGACACCGACACCAATGTCAGGGTGCGGTCATAAAGCGTGCCGGGGTACATTGCCGCCAGGATGCCAAGCGCCAGCGAAATCGGAACACCAATAATGGCGGTGGCGAAGGACACAAAGACCGTGTTCTGGTAACGGTCGGCAATCAAATTGGTGATTGGCACGTCACTGGCAAGTGAGGCGCCTAGATCGCCAGACATGAAATTTTTCAGCCAGACGAGATATTGCACGATGTAGGGCTGATCGAGACCAAGGCGGGCGCGGAATGCAGCCACATTTTCCGGGGTCGCAGACTGTCCCAGACGAATCTGGGCGGCGTCTCCCGGCAGAATCTTGGTGCCGAAGAAAATAATCAGGGAGACAGCAAGGACGGTGACAAGACCGATACCAAGCCGTTTGAGAATCAGAGTGGTCATGGGACGGATTCCACTATGTCGAAAAAACAGGCCCCGCCGAAAGCGGGGCCTGTCGATCGATTTTACGAGTTAGGCGTCGTCGCGCCACATTGTGACTGGCGACTCTGCACCACCGAAGTTGTTCAGCGGTACGTGGGTCAGGCCCTTCACCTTGGACGACACGGCATCAACATAGTTCCGGTATACCGGGATGATGCTGCCATTCTCGTTGTGAATCTTCTCCTGAAGCGTGTGGTACATTTCCTTACGCTTGGCAGGATCGGTTACACCGCGGACTTCGACCAGAATCTTGTCGAATTCTGGATCCTGGTGATAGGTCTCGTTCCAGGCCGCATCGGACTTGAATGCAAGAGTCATCATCAGGTTCGCCGTTGGACGCATGTTCCATGACACGACACACATTGGTGCCTTCAGCCAAACCGCGCCCCAGTAACCATCAGTGGTCACCTTCTGGACATCGATGTTCAGGCCGATCTTCTGAGCTTCACGCTGCAGGAACAGGCACTGCTCGACCGCGCCAGGCGCAACCTCGGCAGCCACGATTGGAACGCTGGTGTTGCCAACGCCGGACTTGTCGAAGTGGAACTTCGCCTTGTCTGGATCCATCGGACGCTGTGCGATGTCCGGGCTATGGTCAAAATAGGCTGGGCCAATCGGATGGTCGTTACCAATCGAGGCCTGACCCTTGAAGACACCCTTGGCAAGGCGCTTGCGGTCCATCAGGTACTTCATCGCCATGATCAGGTCATGGTTACCGGAAAGGTCCATGTCCTTACGGCAGGCAATGTTGATGTAGGCCGACGATTCCAGCGACCATACTTCTTTGCCTGGTGCGGCTTCAACCTGCGCAATCGCCTTTGGCTGAAGGTTGACCATGCCGTCAACATCGCCAGCAAGGAACGCGTTCAGACGGGCAACCGGGTCACCGATACCGAAATGCTCGATCTCGTCCAGATATCCGCCTTCACCCCAGTAATTGCCAAAGCGCTCACCAATGGTGCGGACACCAGGCTTGAACTCCTTGACCTTATATGGGCCGGTACCAACAGCTGTTGAGAAGTCTGTGGTGCCTTCCTGCAGGATCTTGAAGTGGAATGTGCCGAGTGCGATCGGAAGGTCGGCGTTTGGCGAGGACAGGATGGCCTTCACCTCATAGTCGTTGACCTTCTTCCATTCCTTGACCATCGCAACAAGCGAGGACGCGTTGGAGATGGAGTTTTCGCCCATGTGACGGTTCATCGTGTAAATGACATCGTCGGCGGTCAGTGTCTTGCCGTCGTGGAATTCAACACCCTTGCGGATTTTGAATGTCCATTCAGTGGCAGAGTCGTTTGAAAGGACTTCTTCTGCCAGCTCTGGCTCATAACCAAGGTTCTTGGTCAGGCGTGTCAGAGATCCGTAATACATCCGGCCGCGGAAGTAATCGACAGCCGAAGTGAACAGTGCTGGGTCAAGTGTATCGTTCGGGCCATGCTGGTCACCGGCAAATACGATACGTCCACCACGCTTTGGTGTTGCTGCCCATACATCGGAAACACCTGTGAACAGGGTGCCCGAAGCAGCAGCAGTCGCGCCAGCCGCCATCATGTAGTGCATGAAGTCACGGCGGGTGATGCCTTTTTTAACCATGGTGAGGAACCGTGCACGATCAGCTGGGCTCAGCGTCTCGAGAACAGGGTCGTTGCGTTTATCAGACATAAATCCCCCCTATGTCTTTAGCATTTATAATATGGCTGGTTAGCCTTATCGAAGCTGAAGCCTAACATGATAAATTTTCACGTTTCAACAGCGCGTCGTCCTGTTTTTGTCGTTTTTGCGACGCGGTGTCGTAGTTTGAAAAGTTTCGTCAGTCCTACTTTTTTGAGGCTATGTCTGACATATCAACTAATTCATGAGATGCGGCCGCCACATTTTCGCTAGTACATAGGCTGTATCTCAAATCAGCTATCGCCAGCCTGATCCGCCTTGGCGCGGGTCAGAAGCTCACGATGACTCTCGCGCCAGCTCGAATCGGGCTGACGGCGCCAACAGACACGGTCCCAGCGTCCGTCGTAGCGTTCTTCCCACCACCAATTTTCGTCTGTGAGCTCATCAGTCCATAGATAAAAGATGAGGCAGCCCTGGTTTCCGGATTGAAGCGCGTGCACCTGATGTGGCGGTGTTATTGACCATTCCCCTGGCCCAATTCGCTGTGGTGCTGCTTGCCGACCATGTTGCACAGTCACGGTCCCAGACAACACGAAATACAGCTCAAGCGCCGTATGCTGATGAAGAGGGTAGTGCAGATCGGGGGCCATCATCATGACGCCTGCCAGCAGGTCCTCGCTTTGCCAGAGCCCGCGCCTGCCAATCATCTGGCCGGCTGCCATGCCGCCAGCCAGTGCTGGCCAGTCGGTGGCAGATTCGTAAATCAGATACCAGCTCAGATTACTGATCAGAGGCGCAATGATATCGCTGATCTCACCACGCGGCATGGCCTGTTGCAGCGCCGCAAGATGCGTCTGCAGCCGGGGTGGCAGTTGGCCAGCAGTCTGCGGTGCGGCAGCGATGGCCTGCACCCGTTCGAGATCGCTGATCAGGCGTGCCTGAAATTTTGACGGGGACTCACCAAGGCTGGTCGAAACAGCTCTGGCCAGAATGCGCGCAATCTCCGGACTGGTCATGAAAGCGTCCACACAGTTTTCACATAATGACCTTGCCAGACAGATCAGCCCTGTCAATCTCCTGCGTCGTACCCATCATTTGTCAGCTAGTGGTCGTCATAAAAACGTTCGTCAACCGACGCGTGTGCAGTTACCCTTTTGTCTGAGTGCGGGTGTTGGAGTGCTGGTGAGTGATGGAAGCTAAGCGATGAAAGCCCTGATTTTTGAAGCGCCGCGGGAAGATCGCCCGATGCTGGCACTGGGCCTTGTGCTCATGGCGGTTTCCATTCTGTCGCTTCAGGATGCGCTGATCAAATTCATGGCTCCGCAGACCAGCTTCTGGCAGCTGCAGGTTATGCGGTCAGGCTTTATCCTGTGCATCATCCTTGTGGCGGTTCTTCGCTACGGTCAGCTGGCCATGTTGCGACCGGTTCGACTTACGCCGGCGATTGCAAGGGGGATAATGCTGGCCCTGTGCATGACCTGCTTCTTCGGTGCGTCGCAACAGATCACCGTCACACAGATGGCGAGCGGCCTCTACACATATCCTCTGTTTGTATCTCTGCTGGCTGGGCCTGTACTTGGTGAGAAGATCGGGCGCTGGCGATTTGCCGCGCTTGCGCTGGGGGCTGCCGGTATGCTGCTGGTGGTCAATCCGTTTGCTGACAGCTTCACGATCTTTCAGATTTTCCCCGTCTTCGCCGGTTTCTTCTACGCCTGCAATATTCTGATCCTGCGGAAATACTGCCGAAATGAAAGGCCACTGGCCCTTGTCACGGTTGTGGGTGGGGTCTTTCTGGCGGCCGGGCTCGCCGGGTCACAGATTGTGTCGCTCCTGCCTGTTTCAGACGGGATGCGCGATACAGTCCCCTTCATTCTTGTTGGCTGGCCTGAGCTTGGTCTTTCCATGATCGCAATCTTCGGCCTGTTTGCCTGTCTCAATCTGGCGGGAAATCTCTGTCTCAGCCGGGCGTATCAGACAGCTGACAGCAGCTGGCTGGCGCCGCTTGATTACATTTATCTGATGTTTGCCGCGATGTGGGGTCGTGTCTTATTTGACACCTGGCCAACGCCGCAGGCCATTGCCGGGATGGGCATGATTGCCGCGGCCGGCATGATCACCGCATTTCGTGAACAACGGCGCCAGCCTGTGGCGGCTGACAGCTCATAGACTCGGCAAATGTCACATACATATCTGCCGCGCTGCATTAATGCTGACAGATGCTGTGCAAGCGGGTACATCACGGGCCAGAGGAATGGGCTTGAGGAACGTAAAGACTATGAAAATCGAGATTAAGGAATCGCCGATCCACGGTCTTGGTGTGTTTGCAACGCAGGACCTTGCTGCTGGCGAAACGTTGGAACGCTGCCCTTATATCGTGATTGATGATGACGATCTTCAGGAAGTGAACAGGCTGAATGATTATCTGTTCACCAGCCCGGATGCGCCAACAGACTATCTGGTGGTGATGGGATGCGGCATGCTCTACAACCACCGCGATCCGGCCAATGCAAAATGGGAAGTCGACGAAGATGACAACCGGTTTCTAAGGTTTTATGCCGCTAGCGATATCAAAGCTGGCGAGGAAATTTTCCATGATTATGGCGAGGAGTACTGGTCCACGCGTGCCGAGTAGAAGGTGAGACTGTCTTCTCAGACAAGCAACATGATCACTTCGCGGGCCGTCCCGAAGGCAAGATAGGCAAAGGCCGCTGCACACAGCCGATATGTCCAGACATGCCACGCCCCGCCGCGCCCGCTGAACAGCCGGCTGACGAGACCAGCACAAACAAAGCACCACAGGATTGATGACGCCATGAAGCCTGCGAAGAACAGGCTGTAATCGGTGCTGTCAGGGGTGCTGATCCCCAAAGCGCCAAACGCACTGCCAAGCGCCGCCCAGTAAGCCACATTCTGCGGGTTTGACAGGGACAGGATCACGCCTGACCGGAGCGCACCGCCTGTGTTGGTCTGCTGCTGCTGCGGTGTATCCTCCGCCAGACTGGCGCGCCAGCTATCGAAGGCCAGCCATGCAAGATAACTGGCACCGGCCACGCCGACAGGTATCTTCAGAATGTCCGCCTGCAGCAGGATGCCAATTCCAGCAAGGCCAAGAATGGCCCATGTGGCATCCCCGACCAGTGATCCAAACTGGACGCGCAGCGCTTCGGAATATCCTCCCTTAAGACTGCACCGGATGGTCTCGGCAAAGACCGCGCCAGGCGCTGCGTTGAACACAAGGCCGAGCAGGAAGGCGGCGCCAAGAAGATGGAAGTTGGAGGACATGGACATATCTGAAGCTGAATTTCGGGCTGTCTGGTCGGGCTGTCTGGTTGGGCGTGTTATCAGACGCTTTTGTATCACAGTTTGGCAGATGCAGACTTTGCAATTTAGCTGCTGCCACATACACTCTTGTGCCTATACCCTGAGGCGCGTCGCCCACCGCGAACCTGTCCACAGGATGCCGTCACCATTCAGTCAGGATAGTAATTCATGGATGCCGCTGGATTTTCCCGTTTTACCAAAATTGTAGCCACGCTTGGCGGCGCGTCGTCGTCGCCAGAGATGCTGGAACAGCTGACGTCGGCTGGTGTGAATGTTTTTCGCCTGAATTTTTCGCATGGCACGCAGGAAGAACAGGGTGCCCGCATTCGCGCCATTCGTGACCTTGAAGCGCGCACGGGCAAGCCAACCTGTATTCTGGCCGATCTTCAAGGCCCTAAACATCGCGTTGGCGTCGTTGCCGAGGGAACGATCCTTGAGGTTGGACAGACCCTGCGATTTGACCAATCCCCCGATGAGGGGAATGCAGACCGTGTCGGCCTGCCGCATCCCGAAATCTTCGCTGCTCTCCAACCAGGTGCGCGGATTCTTGTCGATGATGGTAGGCTGGTCATGCGGGTCACGCGAATTGCCGGTGATAGCTTCGACACAATAGTCGAAGTGGGCGGGGCGCTGAGCAGTCGCAAAGGGGTCAATCTTCCCGATCTTGTTCTCGACAGTCCGCCGCTGACTGACAAGGATCACGCTGACCTTGCCTATGCTTTGGATGCCGGTGTTGACTGGGTGGCGCTGTCCTTTGTTCAGCGCGCCAGTGACATTCTGGATGCCAAGGCAGTGATTGGTGATCGTGCTGCCCTGATGGCAAAAATCGAAAAGCCGGCGGCGCTTGCAGAACTGTCAGACATTGTCGCGGCAGCAGACGGCATCATGGTGGCGCGCGGTGATCTGGGCGTGGAACTTCCCCCTGAAGATGTGCCTGGATGGCAGAAAAAGATTGTCGCTGAATGCCGGCTTGTCGGCAAACCGGTTGTTGTGGCCACTCAGATGCTGGAATCCATGATTACCAGCCCGACCCCTACCCGGGCCGAGGCGTCAGACGTGGCCGCGGCTGTGTTTGACGGGGCAGATGCCGTCATGCTGTCGGCAGAAACAGCGGTTGGCGGTTTTCCTGTGGAAGCTGTCACCATGATGTCACGTATCATCACGGCGGCTGAGGCGCATATCCAGGCGCATCCTGAGAGTGCGCCTCCAAAACTGCCAACCGAGCCTAGTCTGTATCATTCGGTAGCACTGGCCAGTGTTGCGCTCGCTGATTCCGTTCAGGCCAGCGTCATTGTTGCCTTCTCGACATCAGGAAACACCGCTGTTCGGATTGCCCGTGAGCGGCCGCGCATTCCGTTTCTGGTGCTAACGCCCTTTCATGATGTCCGCCGCCGGCTGGCGATCCTGTGGGGGGCTGAAACCGCCCCAAGCACGATCAGTGAAGATTTCGAGGCGGCGATTGCAGAAGGGATTGGCGAGATACGTGACCGCGAGATAGCGTCTGCTGGATCGCATATTGTCATTGTCGCAGGCATGCCATTCGGGATTGCCGGCACCACCAATTCCATCAGAGTTGCCACCATTTAAATCTGCGGGATAACGAGGAACAGGCACTAGGGTGGGCAGCTTGGCAGGCTGATGCGGTGCATCGCCTATTCGGCGCGGGCCTGTTTCAGATTCACCCGTACCTGATCAACCAGCCCAGCGGGGGCGGGCATGCGCGTCACAAGCTCTCTTGTCTCGCCTGGTGCCAGGCCCAATTCACGCGATGCCACTGGCCGGCTGGCAAGCTGTGTTCCACTGGCATCCACCAGCTCGACCGTTACTTTTTCCGGTGCGCCTCTGGCCGTTCCCAGATTGGTCAACGCAACGGTGACAAGAATGGCCCCATCGGCTGCGAAGGTTTTGAAGCTGGTGTCGGTGACGGCGATCCGCGGGGCTGGTGTGGCGCTCAGCTGCGCTGATTCAGACGGGGACGGGGTCATCTCGAAAAATGCGCCGCCGACAAAAGCGGTGACAAGCCCCAGACCCACCAGCGCTACCACCAGCATGATCTGTAGGCCGCTACGCCTTGGTGGGGCATGTAATTCTGCCATACGCGATGCCGCTGCGGACACGACCTCAGCACGGGCATTCAGGCGCCCCACGGCCTCAGGCATCATCTCGGCTGTGCAATGTGGACATTCCACAATCACATCCCCGAAATTGGTCAGGGGCGGCAGCGAGAACCGGCCACCACAATGGCCGCATGTGCCAAGGCGTGGTTGGGTCTGTTCGCGGGTTTCACGGCGTTGCCTGTGGCTGTCCCGTCGTCTGACTGACGCCTCAACAGCCGGAGCCTCTACCGCTGGCGCTTCTACTGCCGATGGCACCTCGGATCTTGGGCGCGGCGGCAGGGAAATATCGGGCTTGCTGACCTCTCTGCGAT
>WTJS01000070.1 GCA_011524735.1 Alphaproteobacteria bacterium | reverse complement strand
GAAATTCCGACGCCGCGGCCGAGCCGTACCAGACGCGGGCGCCAGCGCCAGTGCCGGCTGGCAGATTGGCGATGGTGGCTTCGGCCTTTACATTGCCATGCTGGTTCAGCATATAGCCAAGACCAACGCGCCCGTCACGGCGCGGCACGCGCCCGCAGAACAGCCCGTCAAGCCAGTCATGCACCCCCTCACCGGTGATTTCGATCCGGTTGAAGCCATTCACCTCGGTCAGGCCAACGCCCGTCTGTACGGCCGCAACTTCAGCCCCGACAACATCAAAATTCTCGGTAAAGCGGAAGGAATGGGTTTCATGGAAATCTGGCGATGGCTTGAAATAGACCACCCGTTCCCAACCATTCACAACCCCGAATTCAGCCCCTTCAGCAGCCAGCACCGGGGTCAGCGGTGTGGTCTTGACCGGCCGACCGGCCGGGCGATGTTCATGCGGGAAATGAAAGCGAAATTCATTCTGATAATCTTCAATCGCCTTCAGCGCCGTCAGTTCAACATTGGCATGGCCGGTGAAGCGGCGCGGATCCAGACACCAGGTGTCATAGCAGGCCTCGCCATGCACGATCTGCTGGGCCAGAAGCCAGCCATGGCCGCCACCTTCACCAACCCCGGCCCGCAGCCCGATGATACAATAAGCATTGCGCTTGCCCGGGATCGGGCCAACAAGGGGCGTGCCATCAATGGTATAGGTAATCGGCCCGTTTACCACCGTGTGGATCCCAGCCTCCATCAGGGCTGGCATCCGCGCAAAGGCACCTTCCAGAACATCCGTCACCCGGTCCAGATCATCCGGGCAGAGCGCATTGGCAAAGGCCGGATCAATCCCACCCATGCCCCATGTCTTGCAGTCCTGTTCATAGAACCCCAGGAGCAGACCCTGCTTTTCCTGACGGCAGTAATAATCCGAGATCGGGCAGCGCAGCAGCGGCATACGGTGTCCGGCTTCAGCAATCTGGGGGATGGATTCGGTGACAAAATACTGATGCTCCATCGACATCACCGGATGATGCACCCCCATCATCGCGCCAATTTCATTCACCCGATAGCCGCCCGCATTGACCACGATTTCGGCATCGATATCGCCTTTTTCAGTATGTACGGTCCAGCTGTCATCAGCATGCTGGGTCAAACCGGTGACCGGCGTATGGCGATAGACTTCGGCCCCGGCCTTGCGGGCGCGGCGGGCCAGTGCCTGGCATAGCTGTGCCGGGTCGATATCGCCATCAAGCGGATCCCACAGCCCGCCAACCAGATTTTCGGTAGAGATCAGCGGATGACGACGGGCGCATTCTTCGGCGTCAATCACCTCAAAATCAACGCCCATGCCCCGCGCCATGGAGGCGAAGTGGCGATAACCTTCCATCTGGGCTTCGGTATTGGCAAGACGGATGCCACCATCAGCGTGATGGTAATTGATCGGATAATCAGGATCGGCAGCCAGCTCGCTATAGAGCGCGATGGAATGACTTTTCAGCCCGACCATGGTCTGATTCATGCCGAAATTCGTGACCTGTGCGGCCGAGTGCCAGGTGGTGCCCGATGTCAGCTCGTCACGTTCAATCAGCACAACATCCGACCAGCCTTCACGGGTCAGATGATAGAGGGTCGAACAGCCCGCTATACCGCCACCAATCACCACCACGCGGGTCGTTGATTTCATTCCGTCTCTCCCCCATCCGCAACCGCTTACCAGATGTCTCTGGCCGGATTGTCATTCTGCCAGTCAATTAGCAGGTCATCCTGCCTGCCAAACTCACCCTAATTCAAGCCAATAAGAGCGTTTTTTCACTGGCAAGCGGCGCCAAACCGGCTAGGGTTCTGGCATGGATGGACGACCAGAAGACACAGCTGCCGCAACCGGCACGCGAAAGAGTGCCGGACGGGGCACCGGACGAGCTGGCGGACGAGCTGGCGGACGGGCGTCACGCCACCGGCATCGCGCCTCGCCAACATCGGTTGCCAACCCGGCCCCACCGGGGGCGACAGGCGGGCTGTACCGCCCACTCAGCGACCATGAGGTCACCCGCATTATCGAGGCCGCGCTGACCCTGCTGGCAGAGCTTGGCATGGGTGAGGTGCCGGCAAATCTGACCGAGGTGTTTCTGGCAAAGGGCGCCACCCTGAGTGATGACGGGCGCGTGCTGTTCCCGCGTGCGCTGGTTGAGGACACAATCGCCATCGCCGCCCGCAAATTCATTCTTCACGGTCGCGATGACAACCGGTCGATTGAGGTTGGCGGGGATGCGGTGCATTTCGGCACCGGCGGTGCGGCGGTACAGACACTGGATCTGTTCAGCGGCGATTACCGGCCGTCAACGCTGCAGGATCTGTATGACTTCACTCGGCTTCAGGACCAGCTTGCCAATGTCAGCTGGTTCACCCGCTGCTGTGTGGCCACCGATGTGGCGGATAATTTCGATCTCGACGTGAACACGGTCTATGCGCTGCTGCGCGGCACCACCAAGCCGGTTGCCACCTCTTTCACTCTTGCTGAATATGTCGCCCCGATCGTATCGATGCTGGACATGGCAGAAGGTGGCGAGGGCCGGTTTTCGCGCCGTCCCTATGTGAAGGCGCATATCAGCCCGGTGATTTCACCGCTGCGCTTTGGCGAAGATGCGGTCGATGTCACCTTCGAATGTATTCGCCACAATATTCCGGTGTCCTGCATCACTGCGGCACAATCCGGGGCCACTGCCCCGGCCACGCTTGCCGGGTTTCTTGTGCAGTCACTTGCCGAAACGCTGGCCAGCCTGCTGATGGTCAATCTGATCAGCCCGGGCTATCCGATGGTATTTTCCAACTGGCCATTAGTGATTGATCTGCGCACCGGGGCCTTTTCGGGCGGCGGCGGGGAAACCGCTGTGCTGAATGCTGCCTCGGCGCAGATCAGTAACGCGCTTGGCCTGCCATCTGGCGTTGCCTCATCGATGACCGACGCAAAGGCGCTCGATACGCAATATGGCGCGGAAAAAGGTGTCACCGCGCTGGCCGCGGCACTGGCCGGTGGCAATCTGATCTATGAAAGTTCGGGCATGACGGCGGCGCTTCTTGGCGCCTCCTTCGAAGCCTTTCTGATTGATAATGAAATGCACAGCGCCATCTACCGCACGCTTCGCGGCATTGAGGTCAGTGAGGAAACGATCGGGCTTGAGGCGATCCGTGATGTGATCATGGGCGAAGGCCATTTCCTGGGACATGACGCCACCATGGCGGCGATGGAACGCGACTATGTCTATCCGCCGCTGGCCGATCGGGACCCGCCAATTACCTGGTCGGAACAGGGACGGCTGACACAGTGGGAAAAGGCCAATGCCGCCGCGCGGAACATCCTGGACAGCTATCATCCCACCTATCTGGATCCGGCGCATGACGCCACCATCCGCGAACACTTCAACATTCTGCTGTGACGCATCAGGAGACCCTATGGAAAACGCCGCCCGGGAGGGAGAGATCCGGGCGGCGATGGCTGATGTGACGGAGGAACCACACCAGAATATTTCGAAATGTTAGCGGCCTGACATCACCAGCACCCCATCAGAGGCTGTAAGGGTTGAAATCAAAGAAGGCGTCGCCGTAAAAGCTGCCACCGGTGACCACCATGGCAACGGAAATTGCCAGCCAGACAAGAGTCATCACGGTGGCCCGGCCCCACGGGCAGTCAGAGCCAAGAAGCCGCGCCATCCATCTGTCTGGCGCCGTGATCAGACGCATGCCAAACCGATCAGCAAGGATGGTCCGGGATTCGCGGCTCATACCAATCCCGCACCCCAGCATAGCAAGGATAACGGCCAGCATGACCGGCACGGTCTTCACCAGACCGCCAAAGGCGGTATAGGCGTCCCAGCTGATCAACAAGGTCGCCAGGGCAGCCATCAGATTGAGATAGAACAACGCAACAAACAGGGGCACGCGCTTATGCGCCGCCCAATAGGGACCAAAAATCAGCGCCAGCCAGGAGAAAGACACAGTTCTGGAGATGATGCCGGTGACCTGCCTGGCATTCTGCGGCGTGACCTGAAACCGCGACAGAAAATGACTGTCTAGCGGTCTGGCAGACTCATCGGCGTGACGGAAGGCAGCGGAAAGCCTGTGGGCAAGGCGCGCCCGGAAACGGTCTTTGGCCGCGGCGGAGAGCGATTGAAACATGGCTGTTTCAGCTATCAGCGTTTCAACTGTGATCATCGTCTGTAACTCCGTAACAAACCTCTGTTGGCTTTCAGAGTTACGGTAACAGCATTAGAAAATTGTAATATTCACGTTCGCGTGAGGGCCGTAGAATTGTCAGACACGATCCACCGCAGGGTCATCGCAGGACCATCGTGGAGCCATTGACACCACGCAACGTCAGATCAGAACAGCGACAGCATATAGGCCGCATAGCCAGCGAGAAGCAGTGCCCCAGCCCCGCGCCCGACTGGCAGGCACAGAAGACAGCTTGCCGCAAAGCCAATCTGGGTTATCAGCAGAACGGCGAGCCCGGCGGCAGCAAATTGCGGGCCAATCGCGATGGGGCCACCTGTAAGAGGCGCGACCAATCCGGCTATTCCGGCAATTCCGAGAATATTGAAGATATTGCTTCCCAACACATTGCCTATGGCGACCGCAGACTGACGCTGCCAGGCGGCGATTGCCGCCGTGACGATTTCCGGGGCGGCCGTTCCGATGGCCACAACCGTCAACCCAATCACCGCCTCTGAAATGCCAAACATACGGCTGAGGCCAACAGCACCATCCACAAACATATGCGATCCCGCCGCCAGTGCGGCCAGTGACACCACAACCAAACCCATGTCGGTCATCACCGACCTGCTGTGGTCCGGTATTTCGGATGAGACAGCGGATTTATCACTTCTGCCACCCATCGCCTTATGAACGGTCACAACAGCAAAACCGGTAAGGCCAAGGGTCAGGATCAACCCGTCGACAAAGCCCAGATCCCCGCTGTGGCACATTGCGGCAAAGGCACATGTGGCCAGCATCAGCACCATGCCTTCACGGCGGATGCTGTGGCCGTTTGCGGCAATCGGCCAGATCAGCGCCGACAGCCCCAGAACCAGCAGAACATTGGCGATGTTACTGCCAATGACATTGCCAATGACAATGTCATCATGGCCGGTCAGAACCGCATTCAGCGACACCACAAGTTCCGGCGCAGACGTGCCAAAGGCCACAATCGTCAGCCCGATTACCATTGGCGGTACATTCAGCACCGCGGCCAGACTGACCGCATGGCGCACGAGATAGTGACCGCCACCGAACAGAAGCAGCAGACCGGTTGCAAGAGAGATCGCAATCATCATGCGCGCGATACCTGTATTTGTGCCACAAGATGAAATGTCATCAGGGAAATGGTCCAGAAGGCCGGAAAGCCGAGATGGAATTCAGGAGGACAGGAGGACAACCATGATCATGGCGCTTTGCCCGCTCTTTGATATCCCCAACATCATATGTTTTGACCCGGTTTCAAGTCCGCAGACATTGCCAAATCAAATTTTTTTGCTCTGCTGACAGACAAGGATGGAAAGCCTTATTGCCTGAACCCGCTTTCCTTCCCACTATCTTATGACGATGGTGGGCTCATGGTGATGGTGGGCAGACGGCACACAAAGCCAGATAGCATGGCTCTGCCACTACCCACGCCGCCACCCCCACTGCCACCAAACACTGGAGACCCGGACCATGACAAAGCCCTGTATTATCTGTGTTGCCATTACCGGATCCCTGCCGCGCAAGGAGATGAATCCGGCGGTGCCAATCACGGTTGCCGAACAGGTAGAAAGTACCCACGCCGCCTTTGAGGCGGGGGCCACCATCTGTCATGCCCATGTCCGCAATGACGATCAGACCCCGTCCAGCGATCCGGAAAAATTTGCCCGCCTGAAGGAAGGGCTGGAACAACACTGCCCTGGCATGATCATCCAGTTTTCCACCGGCGGACGGTCCGGCGCGGGGAAGGAACGCGGCGGCATGCTGCCGCTGCGCCCCGATATGGCGTCACTGACGGTGGGGTCGAACAATTTCCCGACCCGCGTCTATGAAAATCCGCCTGACCTTGTCGACTGGCTGGCGGCTGAAATGCTGGCCCATAACATCAAGCCAGAAGTCGAGGCTTTTGATCTGTCGCATATCCATCAGGCCGCGGCGATGCAGGCTGACGGTCGCCTGAAAGGCCCAGCCTATGTGCAGTTTGTCATGGGGGTGAAGAATGCCATGCCGGCGGACAGGGATGTGTTTGACTATTACATCCGCACAGTTGAACGGCTGTTGCCGGGAAGCGAATGGTGCGCGGCAGGCATTGGCCGCCACCAGATTGAAGTGAATGAATGGTGCGTTGCCGCAGGGGGGCATGCCCGCACCGGGCTGGAAGACAATATCCGGATGGATCGTGAGACACTGGCCCCGTCAAACGCCGCCCTGGTTGAACGGGTGGTGGAAATCTGTGCCCGCCATGACCGGCCTGTCGCCACCCCGGCCGAAGCCCGCGCGATGCTGGGGCTGGCTGCCTAGCCCCCGATCCCTGATCGTTTGACAGGCTGGCCGTCAGACCAAAGGCGCCACATCATTGATGGGTGGGCATCCATTTATCCAGCGCTTCCAGGAATTTTTCCTGTTCGCCAGCATGCATGCCGATATTGGTCGGGGCATAGGGGAACTGGCCGGCCGCCACCTCGCGGTGGAATTCATTCAGCGCAGATACGCGTTCCTCGTGAATCTGCCTGTGTAGCCGCCCGACATTGCCAAAGGCGTGGGCATGTTTTGGCGGCTTGTCCTCTTCACTGGCTTCACCACAGATATCGGCAACGAACGAGAACACGGCATCGCCGGAATTGCCAGAACCAAGCGAGAAGGTCACCACGCTGGTCTTGTCATTCACCGCCGCCAGAACCTCTTCAGCAAGACATTCCACCTCAACGGCAAAAACGCCTACATCTTCCATCCGCTTGAGCGTCTTCCACACCTGCATGGCTTCGTCGGCATTGCGGCCAAAAGCCCGCAACCCGCCATAGTGATGGCTGAAGGTCGGGATCAGGCCGATATGGCTCTGCACCGGAATGCCCTCACGGGCCATGCGCTCCATTACGTCGAACGAGCGCAGCGTGTAATACATGTCCGCACCGCGCCGCATCGCTTCAAAGGCATGGGCGACGATCTCGTCATCCGATCCAAACTGTGACCAGGATGATCCGGCTCCGGTGAAATGGGTCGGCGCCAGCTCACGGATATCTTCCATCTGATCCGTTCCCACGACAAACAGGTCGATACCGGCCTCAACACAGGCGACAATCTGGTCACGATCGGCCGGGTTCGACATTGACAGGGTCGTACCCGACCCCTTCAGCGCCTTCAGGTCGGCAACGGTATAATTGCGGTGGGCGGCGGTACGGCTGAAATCATAGATCTTTTTCATGGCTGACGGGTCCTTCAGGAAATGAATCGGCAATTAGGACGCGGTGGTGGTGGCATACATGCCAACCTGTCCTTCGGCACCGGCGGCAAGGGTCTTCGACTGGCCATCCAGAATACGGTCATACAAGGCCAGATCGGCGGGATGGAACAGACCGCGGGGACCGGCAATACAGTCCCATCCGCCGCTCGGGGTCTCGCCGCGAACGGGCATCGCCCAGTCACGCCCGGGGGCATGATCACGAACCGCTGGTGTTACATATCTGATGGCAAGACCAATGCGGCGATCCTCCGACCTGTTCTGGCCCGAAGCATGGAAACAGCGGCCATGATGAAGCGACATCTCGCCTGGCCGGAGCGGACCGTGAACCGCCTCTTCTTCTCTTACATCGGCAATCTGCTGGCCACGTGACAGCAGATTGTCGGCAGCAAAGGTATCTTCATGCGCCACAACACCGCCCTTATGACTTCCTGGGATAAAGCGCATGCAACCAGCTTCAACGCTGACATCCGACAGCGCGATCCAGGCGGTGACTTCATCATCTGTCTCGCCCATGCCCCAATAGGTGATGTCCTGATGCCAGGATACCGTCTTGGCGCTTCCCGGCTCCTTGATGAACAGCTCAACCGACCAGACCAGCAGGTCTGGCCCCAGAAGCGCCTCTACCATGTCCAGAATGACCGGGCTGCGCGCAATTTCGGCAAGCCGCGGAATGACAACATGACCATTGACCCGGAAAAACTGGCCAAGCGTGTGGCCGCCTGCCCCGGCTTCGTGATCGGCTTCCAGCTGTTCAACATAGCGTCGCAGGTCACTGACCTGATCAGGCGTCAGAGCCGGCACCCCGGAAATGAACCCGTTCTGGCGATATTCCGTTACCGAGCTGGACAGACTGTCATTCATGGCAAACCTCCTATTTCCCAAAAATCTAGGGCAGCGCAGAACCGAAAGGAAACTGTAGTTATTGACGAGCAGAATAAGTAAAACTTATCCTGGATAGATGGCGCGCCGTATCAC
>WTJS01000080.1:1698-8468 GCA_011524735.1 Alphaproteobacteria bacterium | reverse complement strand
ATGCCATGTACATAGCTCCCCAAGACCAAGCCATCTGCCGAAGATGCTCCTTCTGCACGACCACCAAGTGACAGAACGGGACGCTGACAGTCTGCTCCATCTGTCTGACCAATATGAATTTCATATCCCGAAACAGATGTACCAAATTTCACCGATTGCGCCTCAACACGGGTCAGTGTCTTATCGCCAGCAAGGATGGTCTCAACTTCCAGATGTCCCAATCCATCGACACGCCCGGCAGGCCCCTCAATACCGTTTGGGTCGTCAACAGTCTTTCCAAGCATCTGATAACCACCACACAACCCCATGACACGCCCACCCCTGCGAAGGTGTGCAGCAATGTCGATATCCCATCCCTGGTCGCGCAGGAACGACAAGTCTGAGATTGTGGATTTTGATCCGGGGAGTAGGATCAGATCGGCATCCGCAGGTATCACATCCCCCGCATCCACAAGTGACAGCCGGACATCATCCTCACCAGCAAGCGGGTCAAGATCATCGAAATTGGCAATTCGACGCAATTTTGGCACTGCAATATGCAGCGCAGCCCCCGTGCGGGCATTGCCTGTTTTTCCGGAAATATCGAGAATATCTTCAGCCGGGAGATATCTTGCATCTGCGAACCAGGGCAGAATACCAAGACCATGCCATCCCGTGGCGTCCTCAATTATGGTCATGCCTTCGGCGAAAAGAGTCGTATCGCCGCGGAACTTGTTGATGAGGAATCCTTTGATTAGGTCACTATCCTGAGAAGCAAGAACAGCCTGTGTTCCGACAAGGCTGGCGATGACACCACCCCGGTCGATATCTCCAATCATCACAACAGGAACTTCAGCGGCAACAGCAAAGCCCATATTGGCAATATCACCAGCCCGCAGATTGACCTCTGCCGGACTTCCTGCACCTTCCACAATGACAAGATCAGCCTCACCTCTCAGACGTTCAAAACTTTCCAGAACTCTTGGCAGCAAGGTTGCTTTGTGGCTGCCATATTCACGCGCCTTCATGCTGCCAAACCGCTGCCCTTGAACGATAATCTGCGATCCTGTTTCACTCTCGGGTTTCAGCAGCACTGGATTCATATCAACGGTCGACGCCGCCCTGCAGGCGCGCGCCTGAAGGGCCTGTGCCCTGCCAATTTCGCCACCATCTACGGTAACAGCTGCATTATTCGACATGTTTTGCGGTTTGAATGGCAGAACTTTTAAGCCCGCATTGGCAAAATGACGGCAAAGGCCGGCAACAAGCACCGATTTGCCGACATTTGAGCCGGCTCCCTGCAGCATAATGACAGCTGACATCAGAATTCGACGCCAATCTGTGCCTTAATTCCAGAGCGGAACGGATGCTTCAAAAGGCTCATCTCGGTAGCAAGATCAGCCATTTCGATGAGCTCTTCAGCCGCATTTCGTCCTGTCAGAACGACGTGGGTCATTTCTGGTTTCTCATCCCTCAGGAAAGTTATGACTTCCTGGAGATCGATATAGCCATATCTGAGGGCGATGTTGATTTCATCCAATAAAACCATATGGTTCCGTTCATCAAGAATCAGTTCCTTGGCCTTTTCCCATGCAGCGGCAGCGGCCGCTATGTCACGGTCTCGATCCTGTGTTTCCCAGGTAAACCCCTCGCCCATTGTGTGAAATGAACACAGGTCTGCAAAATGAGTCGTGATCAGATTACGTTCACCAGTATCCATCCCGCCTTTGATGAACTGCACAACAGCGCAAGGAAGTTGATGGGCAATGCATCGGAAAATCATGCCAAAGGCTGCAGATGACTTCCCCTTACCCTTGCCCGTATGAACGATCACCAACCCTTTTTCATCTGTCTTTCCCGCCATGATCTTGTCGCGGGCCTGCTTCTTGCGGGCCATTTTAGCGTTATGACGATCTGAGTCCGACTGAACCACGTCAGAGGCTAGCGCATTTGGGGTTTCAGATTCAGAACTCATCAGATGGTCTCCTTTGTCTTGGTCTTCGCCATGTCAGAGGCGCTTCGAAACCGTTCAAGATCAGACTGCACGCTGTTACGGCGCGGTGTCCATAGGCCGCGCGAAATCGCCTCATCAAACCGATCCAGCATGTCGCGATAGGCCTCGTCATTCACATTTTCGAGAAACTCACGGACGACATCATTTTCAATATAGGCCTCATAAAGCGCGGCGAAGTGGTGCTCTGCGACCTGACGGGTTGTTGCGGAAAAGGCAAACAGATAGTCCACGGTGGCCGCCATTTCAAAGGCCCCTTTATAGCCATGCCGCATGGCTCCAGCGATCCATTTAGGATTGCTGGCGCGGCCACGCACCACCCGCCCGATCTCTTCGCCTAAGGTTCTGATTACCGGTCTTTCAGCTAATGAATGATCATTGTGATAGACTGGGATATCGCGTCCACCCAGATGGGATACGGCGGCAGAAAGACCACCCGCAAACTGGTAATAGTCATCGCTGTCGAGAATGTCATGTTCACGATTATCTTGATTATGCAGGATCGCATCTGAACCGGCGAGACGCGTTTCAAGGCCTGCTCTCGCGGCAACACCCTCGGCATTTTCACCATAGGCGTAGGATGACCAGACAAGGAATGCTTCCGCAAAATCTGACCGGTCCTGCCACAGATTTTCGTCAATAAGCGCCTGCAACCCTGCACCATACGCGCCAGGCTTGGAACTGAATATCCGATAAGTGCTCTGGCGTGCAGCCTCTTCCTCCCCTGCACCGGCGTCACGCAATCGCGCAGCCTCAGCCCGGATATTTGCGGCCAATGGGTTTTTGTCATCCGGCTCGTCCAGTGCTGCTACAGCTTTGACAGCACGATCAAATAATGTCATCTGCGCAGGAAATGCGTCGCGGAAAAACCCTGAACAACGAAGACATACATCCACACGAGGGCGGTCCAATATATCTAGTGGAATGACTTCAAAGCCAGTCACCCGGCGCGAACTTGCATCCCACGATGGACGCACGCCCATAAGCGCAAGCGCCTGTGCCAGATCGTCACCGCCAGTACGCATGTTTGATGTGCCCCAAGCGGAAAGCACAACGGCGCGTGGCCAGTTGCCATGATCCATCAGGTGACGGTCCAGAAGCGCCTCAGCTGAAGCCCAACCAAGCCGCCACGCTACGGGCGTCGGCAAGGCGCGGCTGTCGATGGAAAAGAAATTCCGTCCTGTTGGCAGAACCTCAGGTCGCCCACGTGTTGGGGCCCCAGATGCACCAGCCGGGATAAATTTACCATCGAGTCCACGAAGGAGCGCCTCACCCTCACGCGGCCCGCAGGCAGCAAGGCGGTCACGGATATTGGGAAGCGCGCGTTCCAGAACCAATTGTGACTGTGGCCCCGGCGCCGATGCGGTGCCGCTGACCAGCGCCAATGCCAGCCTATCCAGACGTTCGACGGTATCACCTGCACTGCGCCATGGATCGTCTGACATGGCGGCAAGCTGACCGGGGCGTTCCCCCGACCAAGGGGTAGCACGTTCAGCTGTTAGCGGATCAAACTCCTCTGCAAATGCCAGATCCGCCGCTAGCGCGCGCGGCAGCGCCGCATTATGCGCCTCACCATCACCACGTGGAGTGCGCAGAATTTGAGTGAGAAGGCTGTTTGCAAGGTCTACCTCTGGCGACACACCAAATACATGCAGCCCGTCACGAATTTGCAACTCTTTCAAATCACACAGATAATTATCTAACTTTAACAGCTGTTCAGCAGGATCGTCGGCTTCATCGATGCCGCAGTCGGCAGTAATCCCAGCGCGTGTTGCCGTATTGAGAATATCACCAAGCAAGGCGTCGGACCGGGCGCGATCCATACCGGCTGCCTCATAATACTCATCCATCTGGGCTTCCAGTTCGGCCATGACCCCATGACTGTCAGCCTGCGTCATGGGTGGCGTCAAATGGTCGAGGATAACGGCTGCTGTGCGCCGTTTAGCCTGCGCGCCTTCCCCTGGATCATTGACAATGAACGGATAGAAATGCGGGACGGGTCCAAGGATCGCCTCCGGATGGCAGGACGCACCAAGAGCAAGAGCCTTTCCAGGCAGCCATTCGAGGTTCCCATGCTTGCCAAAATGTACAATAGCATCGACACCACATTCCTCTCGTAGCCAGAAATATAGCGCAAAATAATTGTGGGGCGGCACCAGGTCAGGTGAGTGATAGGTCGCCTTCGGGTCAATATTGTAGCCGCGGGCAGGCTGAACAGCGACGACAACATTCCCAAAGCGTCGCAGAGGCAGATGCAACCCGTCACCATCACACATGGGATCATCCGCGGGATCTCCCCATCGGTCGATCACGTCTGTCCGCAAATTTTCTGCAAGCGATGCAAAAATCTCGCGATATCGATCCAGGCTTAGGCGCGCGTCCTGGACACGTCCCTGCCATCCGGCATTGGTGGGCCCTTCCCGCAGTGCAGCAACCAGCGCAGCACTGTCATCAGGCATAGCATCAATCTGATACCCAGCCTCATTAAGAAGTCCCATCGCCCTAAAGACGCTTTCCGGTGTATCCAGCCCCACGCCATTGGCCAGCCGACCATCACGGTTGGGGTAATTCGCCATGATCAAAGCCAGTTTTTTTGTATCGTTCGTCTTTTGACGAAGGGCCGCCCATCTGGCCGCGAGCCTAGCTACGAAGTCGGCACGATCCGGCACCGCCACATAGCTAGTTGTCATCGCATGCGTCAGCGGATGGCGGGTTAAAGGCCGCTTGAAGCCGACAGCGCGGGTCAATATCCGCCCGTCCAGTTCCGGTAACGCAACATTCATCGCCAGATCGCGTGCCGTGAGGCCTGCCATCGATTCATGCCAGTCACTTTCAAGGCTCGCAGACAGCACAAGCTGCAGCACTGGCGCATCTGCTGCACCAAAAGGTCCAGCTGAAGAAAGACCCGGCATGTCCGATTGATCTCCTGCCGGATCGGATACAGCAAAACTGGTCATATTCAGAATGACATCCGCTTTCGCTTCACGCAGCAGGTCGGCGATGATGGCTGCCGATTCACCATCCTTGAGGCTGGCAGCAAAAATTGGAAGGGCATTCAGCCCCTGATCGCGCAGCGCTTCGATAACAACACAAACAGGCTCAAGGTCACCCGCCTGCAGCAACGCACGATAAAAGACAATTGCGGCACAGGGCGCTCCATCTGTCCAATGGCGAGCCAAAGCTGCAATGTCTGGCATTGTCTCTCCCGGCCAAAAAATTCCCGCCTTCAAAAGTGGACGTGGCGGCGGCGCTGTATCGGACTCGTCGAGAAGATCACAGGCCGCAAGGAGAAACGCACGGGCATTATCCATCCCACCAGCATCCAGATAGGCAGACAAGCCATGGCAGGCGTCTGCACTGAAAGATGACAGATATTCAAGTTCCGGGTCCGGCTTGCCGTCCCCTGACAGAAACATCACTGCGGCACCGCCGCGTTTCGCCATGTCATGAAGCTGTTGAACGCCGTAGCTCCAGTACCCTGTGCCACCTAGAAGACGCACAATGACAAGGCGTGCAGATGACAGAGTCGAGGCAATATACTGATCCACTGAAAAGGGGTGGTTCAGGCTGAGATAATTGGCAACCCGGAGATCAATGGCGGTCCCGTCATCGACCAGCGCACTTGCTGCCGCCGAAACAAGACTGACTTCGGTGTCGGCCGATGTGAGAAAGACGATGTCGCCTGGTGGTTGACCAAGATCGACCGCTTCATCGGAGTCATAGAGAGCGCCGCTCTCGTCAACCTTAAGAAGGTGCATGTCCGGCGATCACCTGTCCACCAAGACGAGAAGCGATAGCATCGGCATCAAGACCGGCGAGTCCAATCACCACAAGCTGCCCATGGGTACCATCGGCGCCCCGCGCATAGTATCCGTCAACGCGCCGTCCAACCGCCTGCACGATATATGGCAGAGCTTTACCCGTGACAGATAACCGTCCCTTAGCGCGCAGAATACCGAACTCCGCCGCCATGTCAGCAATGATGGCCTGAAAGGTCTCTGCATCCTCAATTTCAGAAACCGATATGACATAGGATGCAAATTCATCATGACCATGCTCGTGGTGATGATGATGATCGTCATCATGATGGTGTTCTTCATCATGGTGATGATGATGATGATGGTGATGAGAATGCTCTGATCGCGCGTGAGCCTGCGCTTCCATGTCGAGCCCCAGAATGGCATCCATTGGGGCAGCACCACCGGCAACGGAAATGATCGGTGTGGGCGCGTCCAGCTGGCCTTCAACTACCTGTCGCGCGCGCGCCACCGCGTCTTCGTTAAGAAGATCCGCCTTGGACAACACAATCAGGTTGGCAGCCCCGATTTGATCCGCGAACAGCTCGTCAATTGGGCTTTCATGATCAAGCTCTTCATCAGCGGCCCGCTGTGCCTCCAAAGCGTCGAGATCATGCGCAATGCCACCGTCAGCAAGCGCCGGGCCATCAACCAGTGTGACAACACCATCAAGCATGACTTCAGACTTGATGCCTGGCCAGTTGAAAGCCTGCACGAGTGGCTGTGGCAGCGCGAGGCCAGATGTCTCGATGATAATATGATCTGGCCGGGGGTCTTGTGCCAGAAGCTGTTGCATGCTCGGCAGAAAATCGTCAGCTACCGTGCAGCAGATGCAACCGTTGGCAAGCTCAATGATATCGTCAGCACTACAGCTATCAGCACCACAATCCTTCAGCATGTCGCCATCCATGCCGATATCACCAAATTCATTTACGATCAGCGCAAGACGTTTGCCATTTGCCTGAGTGATGATGTTTCGGATC
>WTJS01000080.1:0-1688 GCA_011524735.1 Alphaproteobacteria bacterium | reverse complement strand
TTTCGGATCAGTGTGGTTTTACCAGATCCCAGAAACCCGGTGATTACTGTTGCCGGAATGCGTGTCGCCGCCATGAATTTGTCTCCAATGCCTACAGAACGAGGCCGAATGGCGGGGGATCAACGTCACAAGGGCTAAAAAGCCAGCTTGCATTCACGGCAATCCCCGACCGTTGCATCAGGCTTCGAAGGCAGGTCTCCTGGCTCGCGGTCATGGCCCACCAGCCTTCCCAGAGCAACAGGTCAGCCGACGAGTATCGCGAACCGGTGCCCCAGTGGCATTTTGATGGGCGACCACCTTACAGTCGCGGGGACGGCTATGGCATTGGGCAGTCATTTTTCACCCGCACCATATTCCCTTTTTAAGGCGTGCAGCTTTGCTTCACATCCACCTTCAAGGCTGACGCGATAATGGTCTGATTCTGGTGTACCCTGTCAACTGATTGCGTCGCCGAATGGCTTGCCACCGTCAATGGCCATAGGCAGCCTAAAATCCAGCTAGTGGGCCGCCGACATTGATCTCACCAACATGCGCACCTGCCCAGTTTTGAAGCTGTCTGCGCGTGAAATGATGGACATCATCACTCTGGTCGTACCCAAGCGCATGAAGCAGTGCCCCAACGGCTGCATGTGCCGCCCGTTCATTGCCGTCACGAACCTTCAGCATGGCACCAAGACCAAATTCATGAAAACTCAGCGCATAGACTCCTTCGGCACCGGTCTTCGCGGTAATCTTTGTTCCATAGCTCTGGGCAAGTGCGCTACACAGGCGCCGGTCCCCCGCAATCAGATGCGGCGCAGCTGCAATCCCATCACGAATACGCGCACAGGCCGCTTCCCTACCTGCTGACATTTCTCCCCCGCCTGCAAACATCGCCATGCCACGCGCCCAATTGCCAAGCGGTGCGCTCAATGCCGGTGCACCGCATCCGTCAATGCCGCGCGGCCAGGTCATAAGATCAATGCCTGTCATCGCCTCCAGCACACCGAGAATGCGCTGTTGAACCGGATGGGTAATGTCAGCATAGCCGTCTGGCTCGACACCCATAAGACGCGCCAGAACGAGCATGCCAGCATGTTTACCACTGCAGTTATTGTGCACCGGGTCAGGAGCCACCAGATCACGGGCCTGCCTGATGAGTGTCTGCTGATCCGACGACCATTGTGGCCCGCAGCTGAGGCTTTTCGACGTCAGGTTATGCCGTTTCAGAAGTCCGTTGACAGCTTCGACATGTTCGAGTTGGCCATTATGGCTGGCACAGATCAGAGAAAATTCAGCTGGCGCAAGACGGCCGGCTTCCGACATTTCTTCCCATAGTTCAGCTAACGCAATCGCCTGTAGCGGTTTCATTGCCGATCTGGGAAACAATTGCCTTTCAATATCGCCCAGCCCCATCAAGACTGTTCCGCCTGCATCACAAAGAGCCAGATCAACAAGATGGCAGCTTTCTTCCGCACCTCCACGAGTGACAGAGACATGGAGTGGGTCTGCGGAAATGAGCGGGAGTGAAAGGCGTGGTTGCGGCATGAAATCTCGGTATCCTGAAATGGCTGTAATAGCCGATCTCTATCAGCAGAGATGTAGCAGCCAAACGGGGCCGGAACATTGCCCGCCCCTGCTTTATCAGGTTCAAAATAAAATGTCGGGTTAGTTGGGCTTAGAAGGGTTTTTTCTTTACTTTCCCACGG
>WTJS01000016.1 GCA_011524735.1 Alphaproteobacteria bacterium | reverse complement strand
GAATATACACGCAGCAGCAGCGCAATCAGCCCCTGCACAATCGCCGCATCAGACCCAGCATGAAATGTGATTTCATCCCCGTCATGCTCGGCCGCGAAATGCACAACCGACTGGCAGCCGCGAAGCCTATATTCGTCTGAACGGTATTTGTCAGGAAGCGGCGGAAGGCGACGGCCAAGGTCGATCAGCAACTGATACCGATCTTCCCAATCGTCGAGAAACCCAAATTCATCGGTGATTTCGGCAGCGGCGTCTGCAGCTCGGTTCATCGGGTTACCTTCTTGTGATCAGTTTTGGAGAGCAGGTCACCCTGCCGCCCGGATATTGCGACGGCGGGCCAGAAGATCAAGGAGACGGCTTGCCGCATCGGTGGATTTCGTACCTGGCAGAAACACCGCGGCAGCCCCGGCTTCGGTCAGAGCGGGAATATCACCCGGCGGGATCACGCCGCCAACAACAAGCTCAATATGCCGCCCGTCACCCGCATCGAGCCGCTGGCGGAGCGCGGGAACCTGGGTCATATGGGATGCAGCCAGCGTCGAAATACCAATGGCATCGACATCATGTGCCATGGCCATGTCATAGACTTCATCCGGGCTCGCGAACAGCGGGCCTGTCGTGACCTCAAAGCCCAGATCGGCAAAGGCCGATGCGATCACCTTCTGTCCGCGGTCATGTCCGTCCTGGCCAAGCTTGGCCACCAGAAGACGGGGCGCGCGTCCCGTTGCTTCAACAAAGGCATCGACCCGGTCACGCAGTATTTCGATATCGGCAACACCCTTCATATGGGCCTTCCAGACCCCGCGCACACCTTTGATTTCAGCCTTGTGACGTCCCCAGCTACGGGTCAGGGCCTCGGACATTTCGCCAACTGTCGCGCGAGCACGGGCAGCCTCAATAGCGAGCGGCATCAGATTATCATCACGACCTGCGGCACGGGCCAGCGCATTCAGGGCGGCCTCAACCCGGCTCTGGTCACGGCTCTCGCGGATGGATTTCAGGCTGGCAATCTGCTGTGCACGAACCTCGCTATTATCGATCCGGCGCACCTGCACCTCTTCCTCACCATCAGCGCTTGGCGCTGGCTGATAGCTGTTCACGCCAATGATCTGACGCCGTCCAGCATCGATTTCAGCCTGGGTTGCGGTGGCGACCTCCTCAATTCTCAGCTTTGGCACCCCGGCTTCAATTGCCGCCGCCATGCCGCCAAGACCTTCGACCTCTTTCATATGGATGCGGGCCCGGCTGACCAGATCAGCAGTGAGTTTTTCAACCAGATGTGATCCCCCAAACGGATCAATCACATGCGCCATGTTCCCCTCGCCCTGAAGATGAATCTGGGTGTTGCGGGCAATTCGGGCGGCATAATCTGTTGGCAGGCCAAGGGCCTCATCCAGCGAATTGGTATGAAGTGACTGGGTGTGACCGGCCACCGACGCGCTGGCCTCAATGCAAGTGCGCGCCACATTATTGAACACATCCTGCGCCGCCAGCGACCAGCCCGAAGTCTGGCAATGGGTGCGCAGCATCAGCGATTTGGCATTTTTCGGACTGAAATGTGTCTTCATCAATTCAGCCCATAGCAGCCGCGCCGCACGGAGCTTGGCGATCTCCATGAAATAATGCATGCCTGTGGCGAAGAAGAAGGACAGCCGCGGGGCAAAATCATCAACATCAAGACCAGCCGCCACCCCCGCCCGGACATATTCAAGCCCGTCCGCTAGCGTGTAGGCCAGCTCCAGATCATTGGAGGCACCTGCTTCCTGCATATGGTAGCCCGACACCGAGATGAAGTTGAACTTTGGCATATTCGCGGCGCAATAGGCGAAGATATCGGACACGATCCGCATCGAAGGTGCCGGCGGGTAGATGTAAGTGTTGCGCACCATGAATTCTTTCAGAACATCATTCTGGATGGTGCCAGCAAGGGCTTCTGGCGGAACACCCTGCTCTTCGGCCGCCACGATGAACAGCGCCAGAACCGGCATGACGGCCCCGTTCATGGTCATGGAT
>WTJS01000003.1 GCA_011524735.1 Alphaproteobacteria bacterium | reverse complement strand
GTTTCAGGGCGTTGACCCACGGTGAAAGCTGGAAGCTTCAATGATGGCTTATAATGCCGCCTGTCAAAATGGGCAGCGGCATTTTATCTCCACAATTTGCTGCGGGTTTGACTTGCTTTTGAGGTGGCTCTGGCCTATTCAACGCGTGGGTTTTCGTAGTGTGGGAGCAGAGAACCAAGGTGCCTGATCTTCTGTCTGAATATCTTCCGATCGCGGTCTTTTTCGCGATAGCTGTTGGCCTTGCGATTGCCATGGTCAGCGCATCCCTTCTGCTGGGTAATCAGCGTCCCGATGATGAAAAGATGGCCGCCTATGAATGTGGCTTTGATGCATTCGATGATTCGCGTCGTCAGTTTGACGTGCGCTTCTATCTGGTCGCCATCCTGTTCATCATTTTCGACCTTGAAGTGGCTTTCCTGTTCCCCTGGGCGGTATCGCTTGGCGGTATTGGCCTGTTTGGTTTCTGGTCGATGATGCTGTTTCTCGGTGTGTTGACCGTAGGGTTCATTTACGAGTGGAAAAAGGGAGCGCTGGAATGGGAGTAATCGACCCACGTACCGCGGCGCCAATCGGCCCAGGTCCTGAACAGGACGCAATCCTGAAGGCGGTCGGCGACGAGATCACCAATCGAGGCTTCGTAATTGCGAAAGCAGACAAGCTGTTCAACTGGGCACGCTCGGGTTCACTCTGGCCGATGACTTTCGGTCTTGCCTGCTGCGCTGTCGAGATGATGCATTCCGCTGCCAGCCGTTATGATATGGACCGTTATGGCATGCTGTTTCGCCCAAGCCCGCGGCAGTCCGATGTGATGATTGTGGCCGGCACGCTGACGAACAAGATGGCTCCGGCGCTTCGTCGCGTTTACGACCAGATGCCAGAGCCGCGCTGGGTTCTGTCCATGGGTTCCTGTGCCAATGGTGGTGGATATTATCATTACTCTTACGCCGTTGTGCGCGGGTGCGACCGGATTGTGCCGGTGGATGTTTATGTTCCGGGATGTCCTCCCACTGCAGAAGCTTTGATCTATGGGCTGCTGCAACTGCAGAAGAAAATCAAACGGACCGCGACGATCGCGCGCGGCTGATTGATCGAACTATGGGGATGAGCGCCAGGGTGCCAGGCGCGTTTCCTCTTCATGTAAATGAGCAAAGGCGCCACTCAGCGTTATAGCTGCTGGGGTTTCAGAGGGTCACCTTGTAGGGGTGGCGATGGGACACGTTGGTATGACAGACGTTGCCGATAATTCAGATAACACCGCCGCCGAGGATGTGTCGGCTCAGAGTACAATGCTTGTACATCTTCGTCAGCTGATTGGTGCAGACCTGATTGACGACGCTGTTGTTCAGGGTCAGATCGTTTTGCGGATTCCGATTTCGGCGATTCAATCGGTTCTGACAGCGTTGCGAGATGATCAGCACGCTGCCTTCAATCAGATGTCCGACCTGACAGCAGTTGATTATCCCGAACGCCCGGAGCGGTTTGAGATGGTCTATCAACTGCTGTCCATGCAGAACAATATGCGCCTTCGCCTGCTTGCATCGGTGAATGAGGGCCAGGCTGTACCATCTATTACCTCTGTCTACGGGTCGGCCAACTGGGCGGAGCGTGAAGTCTGGGACATGTTCGGCATCTTCTTTGCTGGCCATCCGGACCTTCGCCGTCTGCTGACAGATTATGGATTTGAGGGCCACCCGCTTCGCAAAGATTTTCCGTTAACTGGCCATGTTGAGGTTCGGTATGACGACACCCAGCGCCGTGTGGTTAACGAACCGGTGAGCCTTGTTCAGGAATTCCGCGACTTTGACTTCCTGAGCCCGTGGGAAGGCATGCAAGGGCAAATGCCTGGTGACGAAAAAATAACGAAGGACGGGTGAGGGCAGATCATGGCTGAAATGCAGATCAAACCGATCACGATGAATTTTGGGCCGCAGCATCCTGCAGCACATGGTGTTCTGCGGCTTGTCCTTGAGATGGATGGCGAGGTTATTGAGCGTGCTGACCCGCATGTCGGACTGC
>WTJS01000066.1 GCA_011524735.1 Alphaproteobacteria bacterium | reverse complement strand
CCTGCAGCCCGTGCTTCTGTCTCTGATATATGTTGGCATATGTCAGCTAGGTCGGTCGGTTGAGCACGACCAAGTCCGTCTTCTGCGGGCTTGCCGCGCGTCAGCGTGTCAATAAGCGCACGATGCACCATCAGGTCGGCATATCTTCGGATGGGTGATGTGAAATGTGCGTAATTGCGAAGTGAGAGTCCGAAGTGACCAATATTTTCAATGCTGTAAATGGCTTTTGCCTGACTTCGTAGTACAGCCTCATTGACCATTTTTTCATCTGCTGTATCCCGCACATGGGCCAGCACCGCGTTGAAATGATGTGGGCGTAGAACCTGTCCTTTGGATAGTTTTGTGCCGACTGCACTGGCGAGATCACGGACACCGTCAGTTTTTTCCGGGTCTGGTTGGTCATGTACCCGAAACACGCAGGGGCGTGACGCGCCGATGAGTGTCTGGGCGGCTGCCACGTTTGCGGCGATCATGAAATCTTCGATCAGCCGTTGTGACTCGCTTTGGCTTCGTTGTGAAATGCCAACCGGAACACCGGCGTCATTAAGAATGACACGCCGTTCCTTCAAATTCAGGGCCAGTGGTTCGCGGGCCTGTCGTGCCCTGTCTAGGGCACTCCAAGCTTCAAAGAGGTTTGATAGAATACGGGCATCTATTCCAAGATCGTCAGCATTACCTGTGCCCTCATAAACGTCCTGCACCTGATCATAGGTGAGACGGGCCGCTGATCGGATGAGAGCACGTTCAAAGTGGCAGTCATTCATGTTGCCGTCGGCGTCAAACACCATTTCAGCTACGAATGCGGCGCGTGGCTCATGCGGACGCAATGAACACAGGTCGTTTGATAGGGCTTCGGGAAGCATTGGTACAACCCGATCCGGTAGATACACCGAATTGCCCCGACGCCGCGCTTCGTTATCAAGTGAAGAATCGGGGCGCACATAATGGGCTACGTCGGCGATGGCGACGCGGATTTTCCACCCGCCATTTTCAAGCGGTTCAGCTAAAACGGCATCGTCGAAATCGCGAGCATCCGCCCCGTCAATGGTGACAAAGGACAGGTCACGAAGGTCAGATCGTTCAAGAACGTCTGGAACCTTCATGCCATCAGTTTCCGCTATGACCTCCTCAGGAAAGACATGCGGAATGTCGAATTCAGCCAACGCCAGCGCACTGAACGCGCCAGGAGAGTCTGAGGGACCCAGATTGGCAATGACCCGCGCTGTTTTTCCCATATGGCCGCGTCGTCGAAGCATTTCGGCTTCGACCAAATCCCCTTCACTGCAAGGAACATCTCCATTTGTTTGCAAGGCGATGACATCACGACCACCGCGGGCGGCTGACTGAAGGATGAACTGGCCACGGCCAGCTGTGACGGTGCCGAACAGCCTCTGCGGCGCAGACTCCAGAACCCGGATGATCCTGCCCTCATAGCGGTCTCCGCTTACTCGTCGCAGTCGCGCAAGGACCATCTGGCCTTCACGCGGCGCACGGCCGGACCTACGGTCTGGGACAATGCGAATATTTGGGGCAGGGCCGCCTATTTCACCGTCAGGCACAGCCAGGATGGTTCCATCACGATCAATCTTGCGGGCGATTAGCACACACACTTCTGGAAGCTGGTCAGGCGCGGCAATTTTCTGATTGGCATGGCGTGCAAGCACGCCGCTTTCGGCGAGAAACTTCAATTTGCGGCGGAGAGGGGCTCGTAACTCCATGGGCAGCTTGAAAGCGCGCGCGACGTCTTTGGCCGTTGGCGGTGTGTCACAGCCATTAACATATTCGATGATGGCGTCATCCGATGGCAGGCTGTCTGGCGATGCCAGGCGATCGGGGTCTATTTTGTCGCTCACTGTGTGGCTTTCTTTTTGGCAGCCCCTTTGCCAGCGGCCTTTTTCTTCACCGCACCTTTGGCTGCTGCTTTTTTCTTGGCAGTGGCTTTCTTGCCAGCGCCTTTTTTGGCAGCCTTCTTCTTGGTTGTCGGTTTTGCTGCCTTTTCTGCGAGCAGTTTGAGTCCGT
>WTJS01000211.1 GCA_011524735.1 Alphaproteobacteria bacterium | reverse complement strand
GTCTAATTCCTTAATCATTTCGTCTTTTGCGAGAGGCCGCAGAACTTCCCGACCAACCACGCTCTGGTAGTCGGCAGCCGAAATTCCGTCACCGGGTTTTTTAAAGGCAAGATCCTCAACTGAAATCACATGGCCGGCCGGCAGATCCGCCTTGGCCACGATGCTCTTCTGGAAGACCCGCTTCATATCAGCGAACGGAGTCAGATCGTCTTTATTGACCGGGTTTTCACGCATGATCCATGCTTCACGAACAGCATCCACATATCGTCTGAAGTCTGCCGGCTCCATGGCGTTGGCGGCATCACTACCATACATTTTACGGGAAAAGGTCAAATGCTTCTCGATGATGTCCGCTCCCATAAGGGCAGCACCCACGGCGGCAGCAAAACCATTAGTGTGGTCGGAAAATCCAGTCTGCACCTTATATCTTTCGGCCATCTCACCGATCACATTCAAACCGACCTGTGCAGGCGTGCACGGATAGGCTGACGTGCATTGCATGACGATAAGTTCGCCACCTTCACGCAGAGATGAGACCGCAGCGTCTAATTCCCCCCAGTCGCTCATACCGCTCGACAGAATGACGGGCTTGCCCGTCGTAGCGAGTTTTTCCATCAGGGGAATGTTCGTAACTTCACCAGACGGCACCTTGTATAGATCAACGTCCGCCTCTTCCAGAAGGTCCACTGCCTCAAGGGAAAATGGTGAGGACAGAAATGCAACCCCAGATGCAGCACAGGCTGCCTTCAATTCGCGCCATTGATCGAGTGTGAAACCCGTCCGTTCAAAATATTCAAATCGCGGTTCCCCGGAAAAATAAGACGGCATTGGCGCATCACGCAGCGTCTCCGCTTCTGCGATATGGGTCTGAAACTTGACAACATCAGCCCCAGCCTCCGCCGCGACTTCGATCAGCTTCATTGCGTTCCCGAAAGACCCGTCATGAACCGATCCAATTTCAGCAATAATTGAATTTCTCACAGTCTTCCTTTTGTGAAATTTGAATGATTGCGCCCTAAAGTGGTGGTTAACCCTGACATTTAATGTTCAGTAATCCAGCAGCAGCGCCAGCACAAATCGGCATCAAATTAGTTGCAGACAACCAACCGATAAACGGTTATCCGATCATATTTCGTTTGACTAGGATTTACCAAGTTTTGATTGCTTAAATTTGGACAGGTTGAAGTGCGTTCAGTTAGTTGCAGCCCAATATAGTTTATCCCTCGAAATAGCTGCGGACAACATTTACTACCGCCTCGATTTCCTGTTGGGATATTTCAAAGTAAGATGGCAACCACAAACCCCTTGCTGAAACCTTTTCTGACACTGGAAACTTTCCAACTTGGCCTAAATAAGGCTTTTGAGAATTTAGAGGAAACCAAAAAGCTCTTGTGCCCATCCTGTTCATCTCGAGCCGGGTGATCAGTTCAGGTCGATCGGACACCAGTACGTCTGTCCACTGGAGTACCGCACCATCTTTGCCAGAACTTTTGGGAAAAGCTAATTCCGGACAACCTGCTAGAAGTTCACCGTATAATGCATCACGTTTTCGGGCTCGTTCGATTCGTTCTGGCAATTTTCTAAATTGCGCCAAACCGACCGCTGCCTGAAGGTCAGTAAACTTGAAGTTGAAACCTCTAGTGGGATGAAGATCATCACCGCCACTGCCACGCTTCAACCTACCCTGATCCTTGATTTGCCTAGCCCTGACTGCAAGCTCCTCGTTGTTTGTGACCAGCATTCCGCCCTGACCAGTTGTAAGTGTTTTATTTGCTGAGAATGAAAATGCTGCAGCGTCGCCAAACGTGCCTAACATACGCCCAGCATACATTGAGCCAAGTGCTTCAGCAGAATCACAAAAAAGGCGAAGGCCAAACTCCTTACAAAGTGGTTCTAGTTCGATATAATTTGCTCCACGGCCATTTACATCAACCGCAATAATTGCCTTTGTCCTCTTTGTAATTGCGGATCGCACAGAGGGAACCGATATATTGAAATCTGTTGTATCAATATCCACCAGAACAGGCTCAGCTCCAGCCAAGCGGACAGCATTTGCGGTGGCGATGAAAGTAAAATTTGGAACTATTACTTCGTCTCCCTGACCTATGCCGGTCGACATCAGCCCTAGTGCGAGTGCGGTTGTGCCGCTTGGAACGGCAACGGCATGTCCGACGCCGATGAAATTGGCTATCTTGGCTTCAAACTCCTGCGTTAAAGGTCCATCATTGATGAAGTTTCGGTCGAGCGCATCTTTCAGGTAAACCACCTCATCGCCGGTCATCTGTGGTTCATACCAAGGAATTGTCATTTATTTAGCTCTCCCGCCTAAGATCGCGGGCTGGCACGCCCACAACAGTTGTGTTTGCATCTACATCCCTCGTGACGACAGCGCCCGCGCCAATTATCGCACCATCTCCCACTTTCACTCTTGGCAGGATAGTTGCGCTGCAGCCAACGTAAACTCCTTCACCTAATCTAACATTGCCAAGTAACGTACAATTCGGTGCAAGAGTTGAGAAGTGTCCAACCATACAATCATGCGCAACTTTAGCCCCTATGTTTACCTTGACAAAGTTTCCCACGGTTACGTTGCTGGAGATGTCGGCGTGCCTCTGCACCACGCTACCTTGACCAATTCTCGCGGAAGCCGACACATATGCATACGGCGATGTGTAATTCAAAAAATCTGTCACATCATAATGGTGCAGAACCTTCATTTTTAGCTTGGGTTGATCTGTAGCAAGAACAGCCATCACGTCAGGATGAGCTTTACGCCAACTACGCCAAATTTCGTCATTGCCAATCCACGGCACGGAAAAGTGTTGTTCAGAATCTTGCTTATCAAATACGCCAAACACCTCAAAATGATCGCTTCGCTTCAATTCGTCGATTAGGTCGTTGTCCAAACTGACCACTGATATTGCTTGAGGGTTCATTATTCGCCAATCTTCAGCTGTTATTTACAACCAGGGTAATGTTCAAAATCCCGAGGTTTGCCACGACAATGTCTAGACACCTGACGATCAGTCGGCGAGAATCATGTCAATCAATTGTGTCGCAACTCTTGATGGCTTGTAAGCATTGTCATACGTCTTCCTAGCATTGCCTGAAATGTTAGCTCGTAACGTTGGGTCTTCTGACGCCTGGTGGATTAAATCAGCAATCTCTGGACCATTATCGCCCAACAAACAGTTATGACGATGAATTAGCTCTGGCATCGACTTTGCCAGATTGCTGTGGGCAATCAAACACGCGCCAGCTGCAAAAGCGAACATAACGCGAGTGTAGCCACCAGTGTACGGGCCTGCGTTGTTCAGCAACAAAAATATCTCATTGCCTATAACCTCTTCGTTTATGTCGTCTACAAACCCACGAACGGTCACGTTCGGATGATCCAGCTTTTTTTGCAAAACATCCGGTAAGGCAAACCGCCCACAGATGTTGACATTCCAAGGATGTGGCAGCCGGTTGCTCAAAATTGGAAGAACTTCGTCACAAAAAAAATTCATCCCAAAAAAGTTCCCTGTTGCATTCAAGCCGCCAATATTTCCAAGAATATGCAGCCCATGCTTTCGGCTTTCAGCTTTTCTCCTTAATTCTTTCCAATTCTGTCCATAAGCGTCTGGCCAAGTGTTAGGGATATATTTGCTCTGCACCTTGTTGCGCGTGTAGTAGGAAGCATCCAACGCACAAATATTGCCGCTCTTTTCAAGTTGAGAAAGATTTTTTAGGTGCTTTCTGTACGCGCCACGATAAATGGCCTTATAGAACGATCTCTTGAGTGGGTTTTGAAACAACGCAACCCTAGCCTCGGCAGCAGCGTAAGGCGGGCGCGCTAAATAACCAAAAGTTTTGATCGACTCTGCCGCCAACCTTGGCACCAAGTCTTCAAACGCACTATCCCAAAACAATAATACTGCGTCTGGATTTTGGTTCAGTATACTTCTCAACGCGGCATCTTTATCGACAATGCTCTCAACGAGACGAGGCGGATTCTTTGAGACACTGTCAAACAATAGCTTGATTTTTGACAGCCAGCTCTTTCGGACAAGTTCAGGTTCGGTGGCGAATGAATGTGAGTCGATCAACTCAAATTCGGCATTGTCCAATGCGTCAAAAATCGTGACGTCTGATGATGCAGAGCGAGTTACCGCAACTTTTACGTTTATGTTATCGTTGTCAGCTAGCGCTTGCGCTAGAACAGCCAAGACTGTTTGCCCAGCTCTAAAATGTCCGAAGCTAGGCATTACAGATGAAAGGATAACGAGGTTCATTGCAAAGTATCCAATGTATAGCGCAGCATATTTATCAGAACATAGAACGCCCGAAATTGACGATCATGCTTTCTTATTGATTGTTCACCCAGAGATGGATCACAGCTAGCGTAACGACGCGAAGCAACGTTATATGTGAACGCCCTGAGCTTTGTATAGTAAGTTTAACAGTGTGGAATAAAAACACCTTATGTTAACATGTAGCAATCCATTTCAAAGTGGCTAATGATTTACCCAACAAACGGGCTAAGTACCTGTGTAACGCTGAGATAAATCCATACTGAACCGGATGACAGACTCCCGTAATCACATCAGACGATACTTCCTCACAAATCGTCCGGCTTTGAAAATAGACATTAACTAAAACATGCCCATACAAGTGTTTAACATTTCAGAAATGCAAATTTCTGAGTTCGACATCTGCGCAATACAGTCAAACGGTTATTTTGAGGAACACAATGGCCACTAATGGGCTTAAGCGATGGTTTTTGTTTTTCATTCCATCAGTTGGCCGGGCCGTCATTGCACTTGGCACCCTGCCTCTTATTACTATTCATCTTTCGGCCAAGGATTTTGGCGCCTTCGTTCTTTTCTCCATACTGGCGTCTTTCTTCCAGGTATTTCCGCAAGTTGGAACGTCTGTTTTTCTTGTTCGCCGTTACCACGATGCCAGCCCGTCGTTGAAGAAGGAAATTGCGTCCAGCATGCTGGTGCTGAGTATTCTGGTCGGTCTGGTCGCGGCTGCTCTCGCTATTGGGGGTTGGCTCATCCTACCCAATATCATGTCACTGGACTTGATAACACTTCACCCAATCCTGATGGGGCTGGCTTGGATTACCATAGCCTCAAGCGGCTGGCTAACCATTGCCAGTGAAATTGCCACACTCGAAGGACGAGCCAGCAATTTTGCATCAATCATTCTCGCACGCGATATTTCCGCAGCTATTGCAACTGTGATTTCAATTTTTGGATTTGGCGCACGGGGTGACGCACTATTCATTGGATTCGTAGTAGGCGGATTAAACGGCACAGCGCTAGCGCTTTTTGTAATGCGCTACAATCTCACGGCCCAGTTCCGAATGGCATGGGCCAAGGAAATCCTGAAGGAAGCTAGTATTCTTGGGTCCCAGCTGTTTGAACAAGGCATTGCAATGTTTGAGCGGTCGCTGATTGCAAGCAAGGTGAGTCTCGATTTCCTTGGAATATACGGTCATTCGAAAACGTATGAAGGTCTGATGATGGCCATAAGCAAGGCCTTGGTCAGAACTTCCTGGGGCGACATAGTGTCCGGCTGGCGCAAAAAAGACCCAGCTACGATTGAGGCCAGCGACCTTGTTACTGGTGGCATTTCAACGCTATGCTTGTTTGCCTGCACTTTTTTCGCGACCGTCGGCTATGATGTCGTGGGCTTGCTATCAAACCAGAAGTTCAACGATGCGGCGACAATGGCGGCTTTATGGAGCGTTCTGATCGCCAGCCGTATGACCGGCATTATCCCAAAGGTGATCGTATTAACTGCTGGTGTTTCGCACGGCTACTCGGCTGCCGTCATCTCTGGCCTAGTAGCGTTTTCTGTTACACTTTTCGCCTTACAGGATCACCTGAATGCATGGACGCTAGCCCTAGCGATGGCAGCAAATACGATTGTCTATAAGCTTGTCCTTTATAAAGTTGCTAGTCGCCTTGAACGTTTCCCGTTCCAGGACAAGATAACATTCGTAGTGCTGGCTATCGGGTTTGGAATTACGTTTATCGCAGACAGCTTTGCGGCAAGCTTTGCAGAAAGGCTTGCGTTTTTTGTGTTTTTCTCCTGCATGACGGCAATAATTTGCCTGACAACACTCAAGAAATCGCTAGAAATTATCAAAACAATCTCGGGCAAAAGCCAATGACCCGCAAAATAAATTCATACTCCCTGACTTAGAAAGATCAGTTCGGAAGCATCATGAAAAACTGTCTGCTGTGTGATGGCCCACTTGGGTCAACCCTACTCACAATCAACGAACCTGACCGGTTCGAAGCTGCCGTCAACATCACACGTGAAGGTTACGAAAGAACATGGCGGAAGTGCGCGCGATGCGGGGCTGCCATCAACGTTATGGCGTCAAGCGATGAAGCTAAACTCGATGCTCTCAATGAGGAATATTACGAAGTGGACCTAGGGACCGGCATCGAGGCTCGTTATGAGAAAATCATGCGGTTGCCACCTTCCGAGTCCGACAACCATCAACGCGTGCTTCGTGTTCTAAACTTCATGGAAAAGTGGACTAACGATGGAAGAGCCTTAAATGTCCTCGATGTGGGATCAGGACTCGGTGTCTTTCCTGCTCGCCTGCTAGAGTTGGCGAAACCAGGACAGATCGCATCACTGCTCGCACTGGAACCTGACCCGATTGCTTTTGAACATCTAAACTCATTAAAAAAATTTAGCGTGCAGAGGCGTATACTAGATGACACGTTTGACCATGGGGATTTTGATTTGATTTGCCTCAACAAGGTCATGGAGCACATCAGGAAGCCCCAGAATGTTATCTCTGCTATTAAGGATCGCCTAACAGACAAGGGCGGCGTGTTTTATGTCGAAGTTCCGCATCAAATAACGATCGACCGGCGTCCTTCAACTGACAACATCCTTGGCGCACTACACAAGCATCTTTACGATGTGGGGTCACTGTCATCCTTCCTTGCCAATAATGGGCTCATTGTGCTCGAAGCTGGTTTTGTAAAGGACCCCAGTGGGAAGCTAACCTGCTATGCATTTGCTAGCCGATCACTGGATCCATGGGACTAGGTCCTTCCAGCTCAAGTCGCTTAGCTGAATACGATTGCTGGAAATACTTAAGGGAAAAGTGGTAGCGGAGGAGGGACTCGAACCCCCGACACGCGGATTATGATTCCGCTGCTCTAACCAGCTGAGCTACTCCGCCCCGAGCTGGGCAATGCGTTGGCATCACCCTAGGACGCGTTGATATACGGTGAATTGCTGGCGTCGGTCAAGCCCAGATCGTGTCTTTCATGTGGCGCTCTTTCACTTCACCAACTTGTCATCCCCAAAAGCTAGACTGCGCCCCCTTTCCTCGCCTAGAAACAAGGCATGATCGAATCCTTCATCACTGCCTTCATCATCTATTTCGTAGTCATCGACCCGGTTGGCAATGCGCCAATCTTTTTGGCCGTAACTCATCATCAGGATCGCACCCGTAAACTGCGTACAGCGCTTGAGGGCACAGTCGTCGCCACACTGATCATGCTGTTTTTTGCGCTATGCGGTGCTTGGATCCTTGCCTATCTGCGCATTTCAGAAGCGGCCTTCAAAATTGCTGGCGGCATCATCCTGTTCACCGTCGCTCTGGACATGCTGGCGGCCAAACGCCAATCGCGCAAACGTGCGGCGACCACCGGTGCGACGAGTAGCAGCCCAAACAGTGGAAATGCCTTAGCTGGCGAAACCGAACAGCCCTCCGATAATGACAATGTAGCCATATACCCGCTTGCCATTCCGCTGCTTGCAGGTCCGTCTGCTATCATGTCCGTGATAGTTGTGAACGCAGGCTTTGCTGGAGCGCTGTCGAGCATGGTTCTTGGATATTCCGCGCTCCTGGCAGTGATGGTGGCAACCGGCGTAATCCTGACCCTGACAGTCATTGCCGAAAGCTGGCTTGATGAACGCATCACCATGGTTTTTTCCAGAATCACTGCGATCATCCTGGCAGGCCTGTCGGTGCAGTATGTCATTGATGGCATGATCGCTATCAATCTGATTTCAGGCTAGTCAGCTTTGCACGGCTGACTTATTCGCAAGTCTTGATATGATTGGATCTCGTAACGTGAGAGGCATGAATGCAGCAGGATATTCTCGTTATCGGTGTGCTGTTCCCAGCAATCCCTCTGATGATGGTCAATTTCGGAAACCGTTATACGGTTCTGGCCAATCTGATCCGGCATCTCCACGACGAAGTGATCCGTGACAGCGTTTCGCCAACCGATGCGGAGCGCTTTCTGCTGCAGATCAGCAGGCTTCGGGACAGACTGCGACTGATTGGGCTGATCCAGACATGTGCAGCCATATCCTTCATCCTGGCACTGGCGGCAATGATTGCGGCCTATTTCGACACGAACACCATCGCCAGTATTATGTTCCTGTCGTCGATTACCTTGCTGATGGCATCAATGGCGCTGTTCACCCGCGAAATCCAGATCGCCAACACCGCGCTGGATGTTCACCTC
>WTJS01000132.1 GCA_011524735.1 Alphaproteobacteria bacterium | reverse complement strand
TGTATATTCCGGTCGAACAGCTGACGAAATTACCGCAACCGAAGCGGATTTCCTGAGCGAAATTGGACTGGATTCGCATCTCTCGCCAACCCGCAAGACGGGGCTTGCCAGCATGCTGACAGCCATCAAGGCGTCTGCGGCCAGCTGATTTTCGACCCCAGGACCAGACGGTCAGGAAATAAGGTGTTCAGGCTGGCGCGCGTTCTGCGCGTGGGGTCCGCCCATAGCATTCCCGGTAGCATTTTGAGAAATGCGAAGCCGAGACAAAGCCGCAGGCAAGCGCCACGGACAGGATCGACATGGATGTCTGCCGGAGCAGATGCCGGGCCCGCGCAAGACGCAGATTGAGATAGTAGCGGGTCGGCGTGGTATTCAGATATTTCCGGAACAGCCGTTCGAGCTGGCGCGTGGACAGATTTGTCATCCGTGCAATATCTGTCTGTGCCAGAGGCTCTTCCAGATTGTCTTCCATCGTCTTCACCACGGCCAGAAGCTTCGGGTGACTGACGCCAAGGCGTGAGCGCAGCTCCATGCGCTGCCTGTCGGTGGGCTCGCGAATGCGGTCATGGATGAACTGATCCGACACTTCGGCTGCAAGCGTTGCGCCATGGGACTGGGCAATCAGGTTCAGCATCATGTCAAGCGAAGCCGTGCCGCCAGAACATGTCACGCGCGTGCCGTCGACCTCAAACAGATCGTTGGTGATGTCGAGTTCTGGAAATTCTTCGGCA
This sequence comes from Alphaproteobacteria bacterium, assembly GCA_011524735.1. GTDB lineage: Bacteria > Pseudomonadota > Alphaproteobacteria > Puniceispirillales > Puniceispirillaceae > UBA8309. The sequence continues at coordinate 7,837 of WTJS01000132.1, read as the reverse complement.
AGGCCGTCAATATTCTCCCAGTGGATGGTGCAGCGCCTGCCATCAAGCAGCCCTGCCGCCGCCATGACATATGTGCCTGTACAGATGGCACCGATGACAGCGCCGTTGCGATCAAGCCTGCGAACAAGGTTCAGAATGTTGCGGTCTGTATTTTCGCGCACATTCACGCCGGCACAGACAAACACCATCCGGCAGTCCTGCAGAACGGTGGGGTCACCATCTGACGCGACCTCAACCATATTACTGGCCCGGGCAGGGTTGCCCGTCGGGCTGGCAATGACCCACTCATACAGATCGTTGTTCGACTGCCGGTTTGCTGAGCGCAGAGGCTCTATCGCGGATGCGAAAGCCAGCATCGAAAAATCATTGAGCAGAAGAAAGCCAATCTTCTGGGCTTTTGAATCACCATCTGGCTGAAGCAGTGATTTGATGGTCTGTACGCTCATGCAGAAATTCCTCTGGCAAGACCGTCACGGGAAGTGCCATATGTGTGCATCTGGATCGCTGATCCACGCTTCGACTATTACGATGGAAATAGTCGCAAACGAAACAAAAAAATATGACCTGCGACGAGATTTTTGCCGGATAATCAATCATGCCAAAACCCCTGCCCGACCCCATTACCAGCGCTGGCAATGCCGAAGTAAAACGCCTGCGGTCCCTGCATGAGCGCAAGTTTCGCAAGCAGACCGGGCTGTTTCTTGCTGAAGGAACAAGAATATGCGCCGAGGCAGCATCGCTCGGCTGGACCATGCACCGGCTGGCATTCCTGGCGGGGCGTGAAGGGGATCGCATGGTGCGCCCCCTGCTGGAAGCGTTGGAGCGCGACCGCGGACGGCCCCTGCCCATGATCGAATCGCTGCTGTCGCGAATCAGCCGCAAGGACAATCCGCAGATGGTGCTTGGGGCTTTTGAGCAGCGATGGCTTGCTGCTGACGACATCACATCAGGCCCGGCAGACTGCTGGATTGCCCTTGACCGGGTGCGTGATCCGGGAAATCTGGGCACCATCATGCGTACCGCCGACGCCACCGGGGCTCGCGGGATCATTCTGATTGGAGACTGTACGGATCCCTATTCGGTAGAGGCTGTGCGCGCCTCCATGGGTGCGGTGTTCAATGTTGGTCTGGCCACCATGACCGAAGATGAATTCATCGCCTTTGCCGGCGCCTGGCCCGGCCGCGTGACAGGAACGGCACTGCCGGCAAGCATGGATTATCGCACGGCCAGATATGATGGCCCGATGATTCTATTGATGGGCAATGAACAGGCAGGGCTGCCAGATCGGCTGCAGCAGGCCTGTGATCAGGTGATTCGCATGCCGATGATGGGGCGCTCGGATTCGCTCAATCTGGCGGTGGCGACGGGGGTGGCGCTATATGAGGTATTGCGCAACCGGCAGCCTGCTTCGCAGGACGGCTGAAATCTGCTTAACGTGATTCCCAGCGGGCAAAATTGGCCTGACTGATGACGCGGGGGTCGGGCTGGCTCTCAACACTGACAAGCTCACCTGAAGATACCGTTCCCTCACGCCCGGTCATCACGTCGGCAAGCGCGTGATGGGCGGCCTGAGAGGAGGCCCGAATGGCATAGATGGTCAGCAGCAGGAACATCGCTTCATCTGAAAGCAAACTGCAGCAGGCCTTCAGCAGCGGCACCAGATCACTTTCAATCCGCCAGCGCTCGCCTTTCGGGCCGCGGCCATATTTCGGGGGATCCAGAATGATCCCGTCATATTGCCTGCCGCGCCTGATTTCCCGCTCAACAAATTTCATGGCATCTTCGGTAATGAAGCGAACCGGCGCCTCCTGCAGCCCGGCCGTGTCCCGATTCTCGAACGCCTGTGCAATTGCCTTGCGACTGGCATCGACATGGGTCACATCAGCCCCAGCGCGGGCGGCATGAAGACTGGCAATGCCAGAATAGGCAAACAGGTTCAGAACGCGCGGCCGGCGGCCATGCACCTGTTCAAAACCGTCAATCAGGCCAGCGCACCAGCGCCAGTGAGGGGCCTGTTCCGGGAAAAATCCCAAATGCCGAAACGGTGTTGGTCTGGCCAGGAATCGCAATCCGTCATAGGTAACGGGCCATTCTGCTGGAAGCTTTGGCGACAGGGTCCAGCCACCACCATCTTCATCATCTTCGCCAGCATTCTTCCCAGGCACAAATGTGCCATCTGCTTTCCAGACACTGTCATCAAGGCGGGGTGTCCACATGGCCTGCGGTTCAGGTCGCACGAATTTGTGTTTGCCAAACCGTTCAAGCTTCCGGCCATTTCCACTGTCCAGAAGTTCGTAATCTGACCAGTCTTCTGCAAAGAGCAGTGCCGGGCCGCATAATTCAAGGGCAGAGTTAGAGGAGGGTGAAGTGCTCATGCCGGGACCATGCCGCCATGCCAGCACAAAATCAAGTGTTGCCGAATCCATGCTCTCGACCCTTGCAGGCGAACAAATTTCCTAAATAAGCCCCATTGAGGCAGGTGTAAAAAATTCCATTTCTTTATTGGCTCGCGATAAGAAATGAATTTGTGTAATCTTGCGGTATCAGCAGTCCCGCGCAGGAGTAGACAGATGGCGGCAATGGATGCAACTGATCGTAAAATTCTGGCGCAACTTCAGGAAAATGCCGCCCAGCCGGTCGCAGAAATTGCGCGTAAGGTCGGGCTTTCGGTTACGCCCTGCTGGCGACGGATTCAACGGCTTGAAGAAACCGGCGTGATTCGCAAACGTGTGGCCCTTCTTGATCCGCAGAAGGTTGACGTTGGCATGTCGGTGTTTGTCGCCGTGCGAACTGACCAGCATAATGCTGACTGGCTGGCCCAGTTTGCCGACATGATTTCGGCCATGCCTGAAGTCGTGGAATTCTACAGAATGAGTGGTGAGGTGGATTATCTTCTGCGTGTGGTCGTGTCGGACATGGCAGCCTATGACGCCTTCTATCGCAATCTGATCAGCAAGGTCCAACTGACGGATGTCAGTTCATCCTTTGCCATGGAAGAGATTAAATTCACCACGGCATTGCCGATTGACGGGCCTGAAGGCAGCTAAACGAAATGCTGGTGCGCTAGGCGGCCAGAATGTCAGCAAGCGGCTGGTCAGCAGCAACCTGCCGGCAATGTATCTGATGCCATAAGGCGTAGAACAGCATGCGCCATGCCAGCAATCCGCCGCGCCCGTCGGCAGCGGCGAATATATCTCCTACAGCATCAGGTCTGATGATGGCGGCAAGCCCCGGCTGGGCAGCGGCAAGCGGGGCCAGTGTCTCGGCCTCTTCGGCAATCCAGCGCCCAACCGGCACAGTAAATCCCCGTTTTCTGGCAAAGGGCCTGGCAGCGGGCATGCGCTGATCCAGCCAGGATTTCATGATGTGCTTGCCGCCGCCCGCCCCAATCTTGTGCTGGTGGGGAAGATGGAATCCATAGGCGGACAAGCGGCGGTCAATAAAGGGCGTGCGGCCCTCAACCCCGTGGCGCATCAGGCACCGATCAAGCTTGATCAGCAGGTCATTTGGCAGCCAGTCATTGATATCATGGCGCTGCAGCTGTGCGAGGGCCACGCCGCGGTTGCAAAGACGTGTCTTCAGGTCTGGCATGTCTGCCTTTGCGATCTGATACCGGCGCCGCATCGCGGCGGCGACATCGTCCCGCAGCAGGTTGGCGCGCAGTGCCGCCCCTTCACGGGTTGGGAATTTGGGGGTCAGGACACGAAGACCAGCTCGGTAACGGCCATACCCGGCGAAGAACTCATCACCACCTTCACCTGACAGTACAACCTTGACGTCAGCACTGGCACGCTCGGCCAGATGCAGGGTTGGCAGAATGGCATAATCTGCGGCGGCATCGTCACATGCCAGCGCCGCCATGCCGGCATTGGTCAGAAAATCCGACTTGCCATAGACGACATCCACAAATTCGGCACCTGCCGTGGCTGCAAGGCTGCGTGCCTGTTCAGTGTCTTCATCACTGCCACCTTCAAACCTCACCGTATAGGTCAGCAACGCATCGGTGACGGCGTTGCGTGCCCGCAGGTCTGAAAGGCTGGCAAGGATGGTGGATGAATCCACGCCGCCGGAAAAGAACAGCCCGACAGGGACGTCGGCCATCAGATGAGCATCCACCGTATTGGCCAGCTCGGCCTCAAAATCATCAGGGCTGGTCAGGTCAGTGGGCGCGGCAAGCGGTCTGTCATAGTCACTGCTGGTAATGCGGCCATTCTGAATTGTCAGCCTCTCGCCAGGGGCCAGACGGCGAATTCCAGCAAAGGCAGGCATGTCATCCGGCGCAAACTGCCGGTCAATAATGAAGCCACCAAAGGTGGCGTCGGCATTGCCCTGATCATCAAGTGCCAGGCGAAGCGCTGCCAGTTCCGAGGCAAAGGCGATGCCGAAAGCCGTTTCCGCAATATAGAGAGGCTTGATCCCGAACGGATCGCGTAGCAGCGTGGCTGTCCCGGTTGAGGACTCATACAGCGCGGCGGCATACATGCCGCGAAGCCGCGTCAGGGCGCCATCCCCGTAAGTGGTCCACAGGGCCAGTATGGTTTCACAATCAGATTGTGACCGGTAGGTGAAACGGCATTGGCCGTCCTGCTCAAGCTCTGTGCGCAGTTTCTGGTGATTGTAGATTTCACCATTGGCAATCAACACGGTCCGGCGTGGGGTTGCACCACCAGTCATATCATGCACAAACGGCTGCGCCCCGCCTTCAAGATCGACAATCGACAGCCGTGTATGGACCAGCCCGGCCCCTTCATCGACAAACTGTCCGGTACCATCCGGGCCACGATGCGTCAGCGCTGCCTGCAAACGATCAAGAATGCCCTCAGGGGCGCTCGCGCCCGGCCGCAGAAAATATCCGCCAATACCGCACATCAGCCAGCTCTCCCCTGATGCGCAACCTGATCCAGAAAACTGATCCAGTCATCACTTACCCGATCTGGCGAAAGGTGGGCCTGCCAGAACGCGCGCGCCGCGATGCCAAGCTTCGACTGCAGGCCCCTGTCAGCTCCCAATGTCTTCATCAGATCGGCCAGAGCCGCATGGTCATCAACCGCGGCCAGCAGGCCAGTGACACCCTCTTCCAGAAGTTCCAGCGCCCCATTGCTGCGGGTTGCGATGACGGGCTTGCCACAGGCCATGGCCTCGGCAATGACATTGCCAAACGGTTCATGACGGGACGGGCAGACCAGCATGTCTGCCCCACGGATCACCGCCTGCGAATCATCCTGCCATCCCAGAAAATGGACACGTTCGGAAATGCCAAGCTCATCGGCAAGCGCGGCAAGAGACTCACCTTCAGGGCCTTCGCCTGCCAGCCACAGCGTGCCGTCATCAAGCTTTGCAAAGGCACGTAGCAAGGTGTCAAAAGCCTTGTTCACATGAAGGCGTCCAAGGGCGACGATCACAGGACCTCCCGATTGCGGCCCGTCAAAGACGGGGCCCGACAGGCCGTCAGGCACAAAATTGACCTGATAGTGAACGCGGTCGGCAGGCCAGCCTTCAGCGATCAGATAGTCTGCCACGTCGCGCGTATTGCCGACCAGCCAGTCACATCCGGCATAATATTTCAGATTATAGAATCCCCCTAGCCGTGCCACATGCGGCACGCCGCAATCTGGCATCATCGAACTGGCGCGGTTCATCCAGCTGAGAATGACATTCGCCTCCATCTGCCGGACCGCCTGTTTCAGCTGGCGGCGATGCAGCGGCGCCAGAAGGGGGGAAAACCCGCATTTGCTCACGGCTATTCCAGCTGATGACAGACGCGCTTCACGGTGCGGCTCAGGCTTGATGGCAAGATGCTGTGTGACCCGCTTTTCCTGAAAGGCTCTGGCCAGCCGCTCGAAGAACAGCTCAGCCCCGCCATGCCTGGCGCCTGCCATGCACTGGAACAGCCGCAGATTGGCTGTGGCACGGTTGGAATCTGTTGTTGTCACAGTCACTCCGATCAGAGCTGGATGTAGGTTGTCTTGACCTCGCTATAGGCTTCCAGCGAATAGGCGCTGTTCTCGCGCCCAAAGCCGGACTGGCGTGCCCCGCCAAAGGGCAGGCCAGGCGGAAGCAGGTTATAGCTGTTGACCCAGACATTACCGCTGACAAGCTGGTTGGCGACGCGGTGCGCCCGTCCAAGATCCTGTGTGATCAGCCCCGCACCAAGGCCAAACTGCGTTCCATTGGCCCGCTCTATGGCTTCCTCTTCGCTCTCAAAGGTCAGCACCGACATCACAGGTCCGAAAATTTCTTCCTGAACGACGCGCATGTCATCGCGGCAATCGGCAAGGATGGTTGGCTCGATGAAATATCCCGCTTCAAACCCCTGCGGGTGAACACGCTTGCCACCTGTTGCCAGGCGGGCGCCCTCTTTCTGACCAAGCGCGACATAATCCAGAACCTTGTTCAGATGCGGTTCTGAAATCAGGGCGCCAAGCTGTACATCCTCCGACATCGGGTCGCCAACGCGAAGTGCACGGGCGCGTTCCACCAGTGCAGCCTCGAATTCAGCGGCAATGCTGGCCTCTACAAACACCCGCGTGGCGTTGGAACAGACTTCACCCGCTGTATAGAAATTGGCGTCCAGAGCTGTCTGTACGGCAAGATCGAAATCAGCATCGGCAAACACCAGAAGCGGCGACTTGCCGCCAAGCTCAAGAGTGACCTTTTTCAGAGTGGCGGCAGACTGCGCCATGATCAGCCGTCCGGTATCCACCCCGCCTGTCAGAGAAATCTTGGCGATGCCAGGATGCTCGCAGATGGCACGCCCGATATTGTAATCGCCATGCAGAATCTGGAACAGGCCATCCGGCAATCCAGCGTCTTTCAGCGCCTCCGCCACCATATGCGACGTCAGCGGGGTCATTTCCGATGGTTTCAGAATAAAGGCATTTCCGGCCGCCAGCGCTGGCGCAGCCTTCCAGCAGGCAATCTGCACGGGATAATTCCAGGCCCCGATGCCGGCACAGACGCCAAGCGGCACGCGCTCGGTATAGGCGATGGCGTCAGGGTAGCGATGCATGTCGCCAGTTTCCGTTGCGGCCAGCGCAGCGAAATAGGCCATGGCATCTGCACCGCTCGGCACATCTGCCGACACCGCCTCACCATAGCATTTGCCGACATCTTGCACTTCCAGCCGGGACAGCGCGTCATTCCGGTCACGCAGCAGCTGCGCCGCCCGGTTCAGAACGGCTGATCTGTCGGCCCCGCTACGGGCCGCCCAGTCTTTCTGCGCTTCGGCGGCAAAGGCTACGGCCTGATTCAGCATGGCCTCGTCGGCAGGTTCGATCCTGGCAATGACTTCACCTGTAGCCGGATAGACTTTATCGATAGGGGGCTGGCTGCTGCCAACCGGCTGCCCGCCGATCAGGGACCTGCAGATGTCCATAATGTGCTCCTTTGCACGGCTGTCCGTCAGCCTGTCGCGTCGTCGCCATTTCACCGCGATGCAGGCCCTGGCGCAACCGTGAAATCACCTGATTTTCATTAGCTGTTCTGCGGGCGCGGTTTTGGTTGCGTTCAACAGGTGCAATGCGGCAGGGTCATGAAGTGGAACACGGCCTGAAAAGGGAGGAGCTGGTGAGCGCAATCATTGTCGATATCGAAGAAGCCAGATGTGATCTGGCGGCGATTTTCCGCTGGTCAGCGCGTGAAGGTCTGCATGAAGGCATTGCCAATCATTTTTCCTATGCGGTGTCGGATGATGGGCAGATGTTTCTGATGAACCCCTATGGCCGGCATTTCTCGAAGATGAAGGCAAGCGACATGCTGCTTGTCGATGCGCAGGAACTCAGCGCGGAAAATGCCGAGCGAATTGACCCCACAGCCTGGGCTATCCATGGGGCGATGC
>WTJS01000089.1 GCA_011524735.1 Alphaproteobacteria bacterium | reverse complement strand
GGACTGGGTTAAAGGTCGTGGGCTGGAGGTGAAGCGGGTCCGCAGAGTCAATACTTGGGCAGCAAAAAAGAGTGCGCTTAAATCTCAGTTGCAGCAGGGGCATCCAGTTGTTCTCCTGAAATGGAAAGAACATAAGGATGGGTGTCTAGGAGAGGGAACAAGAGGGTTCAACCTGTACAAAAATATCGAGCAATCTCACTATTTTGTCGCTGTCGGTTATCGTAATAACAAGGTGGCTATAATGCCTGGTGGATTTGAAGTCGGGAAGACGCTTGCTTCTGATTTCAGTGTCCATTTGGCTCGCAACCAGAACGAAAAATGGGAGCCGTACGCTTTCACAACCTGTACGTTTGACGAGATAAAGAAAACGTCGCCAACATTGTTCTGGCTTGAACCCAAAAATTAAATTCTGGTGAGGCTGGAGCCAAAGGCTTCAGCCTTTTTTACGCGTAAAGGAAATTGGAGACTGGGATGAGACCATTTGTTTTTGTTGTTTTGGCTTGTTTGTTGTCCTTCGGCACGATTGTCGAAGCACAAACGCGGCTACTTTATCCTCAGGAGCAGGCGCTCAAACGTCAGACAATGAATATGAATGAAATTGAGCGTGAATTAGACAAGCAAGCTCAACAAGGTGCGAATGCTGCTATGAATGCAGCGCAGGAAATGCTGATTGCGCAATTTAATCAGATGCTTGCTAACGATCCCAATCTAAAGGCCCAATTTGATGCGGCCACCGCCGAGCAGCAGGCCGCGTTCATGCTGCAGTTTGGGATCGTGAAGCCGGCTGCTGGGCAAGGTGACCAGTTCTCGTTCCTTATTCAACGACTAGATGGGATTATTGGCGATCTTGAAAAAAGCAACGTGCCCTCAGATCACCCTGATGTTGCAGCTCTTCTTGGTCGTGTTGAGGCGGCAAAAGCACGTATTTCACAACTTCAGCAACAGTCAGAATCCAAGACTGAGCAGGCGCAAGCCGCAAACGATCTTAGCGATTATCCAGATTTCACCAAAAATCTGGAAACAGCAACTAAACATGCCTACGCCATTCGCGATGCATTGCTTGCATCTCGGAAGATTGCCGCACTTGCCAATCAGCAGCCAGGGCGCAAAGACAGTTGGTTGTTGGAGAACCAGATCAATGGGTATGAGCTGGCCCGGTTTAAGGATGGAAATGACAAGTTGTCTGTATTCGAAAACGAGGTGAACAGGTGGACGTCGAAATACCAGCCTCTAATGGCGAGAAGCCAGATATACAAAGGCCAATGGCAGGAAGTCAGCACGGCCTTTGCTCAGATCGCAGCTGCCCTTCGTTCCGAGTCAGCTCAGGCAACTCAAGTGCTTTCGAAAGTCATTGACCATAATGTAGGCGTCATAAATTACATCCTCTCGCCTGATGAAAATGATGCAACGTTCCAGCGGATGTCGAAAGCGATGTTGCTTGACCGTGTGCGAAACCCGGGGAGGGGGCGGCTTGATGGTCTTTCTCAGGCCCGTTCCAATATAGAATTGGCCTTAAGTGGCTTTCCAATTAATGGCGGCACTCGTCAAAAGGTGAAATTAGAGGCTGCAGATGCCGCAGTGGACGAAGCTGTAGCTGTATATGCGAGATCCCTTATGGCTGACCAGCGTATGCCAAGTGACGGCTATGAGGGTGACGATAGGGACGAGCTCAGCGATAAGGCCATCAACTTTGTGAAAGATCTCTACGCAGGCGCTGATATTCATTCGGTGGCGGTGTGTTGTGACTGGGAAAATGTCAAATATGTAGAGGAAATTGTTGAGCCTGATGGACGGAAATGGGAGCAGCCGCACGACTACAGAAAGATGCAAATCGCGGTTGCCGTTATCGAAAATGACACGGAAGCCAAAATGATCGTGGTCGGTGTCCTGCAAAACTTCATCAGCAACGAAGAGCTGATTGAGTTCCTGGGAGAACGGCCAATGCTCAGGAAAAATCTCTAGCTCACATAAAGAGACAGGACGCGACAGGGTTTGTGCATCCTGTCGCGTCTCATAAATTGAGGATGTTCAATGACAATTTCCTTCAAAGAACAGGCTGATCACGAAAGAGGATTTTCCGCCTTGTGGGATCGGCATGTCGCACCGGATTTCAATGTTTATCGCGAGACCTTTTATAAAATACGTCGAAAGGGTCGTGCTACAATGCTTGTGGGTGTTGTTGCTACGATAGCAGCTTTCCTGTTCTTCGGTCGATTTGGCCCTGCTATCTTTCTATTTCCAATTGTCGCGGTTGCAGCATTTTTCTTCACTTTACGATCTTATGCGCCTCTGTTTCGGGCGCAAAAAGAGATGAGCGAGAAATTTCTGACAGCACTGAATGAACATTTTAGTGACCGAGTTGTCCCGCTAAAGCGGCGTTCGGCGATGCAGGACATTTTCGATGAATTAGCTGATGAGGGAATGGCACCGCGAGATCCAGCAATAATTGGCGCATCCTATGGTGCAATTGACAGTGAATTTGTCTTCTTCAACGCGACAGTCAAGCGCGAAACGACTTCAATGACACGAGATGAGAACGACCAACCTAACAACCGTACATTTACTTACCAGCACTTTCTTGTTGTGCAGATGCGCCTCGACACAAATTGTTCTACGCCGATCCGGGTGACCCCTGACAGCAAGCTTGGCAATATGTTCACAAAACTCACAAAAGACTGGTCAAGGGTTGAGATGGACAACGCCGCCTTTGAAAAGAATTTTGAGGTGTATTGCGATGATGTTGGCGTGGCAAAAGCTGTGTTCACTGAAGCTGTTCAGGGAGCCTTTGCCTCAATGCGTGAATATTATTCTCGGAACAGGCCTCGGTTAAAAGGAAAACTGCGAATCCACTGTCTGATCAAGGCGGAGCATATGACCTTGATCTTTGACGATCTGGATGATGTTTCAGGGGCCAAGCTTACTGGACGTACACCAGAAAAGCTGGTGGATGCGGCTCATGCCGGTTTGGCGCGAATGGCGGAAACCATCAAGATTGTCGATACATACCGCGACTTAATACCAATCTTACGCTAGCTTAGTAGGACCAAGTTTCATCACTATGGGATCATGTATCTTGAGAATGGCTTGGCGTCTTTGATACCAAGTCTATCGCCTATTTCTAATTTTGCTTTTGTGAGTCGGCTTGGATATAGCGGGTAGATGCTAGCCAATTCCACAGGTGCCATACTATGACACGCTTTTCCAAAATAATGGATAGGATCAGGTCGGGTGAATGCATTCTGATCGATGGGGCAACCGGTACTGAGGCTGAGCGCCGTGGGGTACCACAACTTGAGAATGCCTGGAATGGCGGGGCCGCCCTTAGCCATCCGGACATCGTGCGCCAGGTGCATCTTGATTATCTGAATGCTGGCGCTGAAATGATCATCAGCAACAGTTTTGCCACACATCGGCATGCGCTGGCTGCCGCTGGTGAGGAGGGGCGCTTCGAGGCCTATAACCGCCGCGCCGTCGAACTGGCTGTTGAAGCGCGTGCTCATAGCGGCAAACCAGATGCGTTAGTGGCAGCGGGTGTCTCCTATTGGAGCTGGATTGGGGACATGCCTGCCGCCGCTGACATGCGTCGCTCGACCGAAGAACAGCTGGGTATCATGGCGGACGCCGGCGCCGATCTTATTCTGCTTGAAATGATGATCGATCAGGCAAACCTCGAAGTCACACTTGAGGCGGCTTTCACAGTTGGTTTACCGGTATGGGCCGGACTAACCACCGGTCGCCATCAGGATGGTCACATCATTCTGCGCGAAGGGGACGTGCTGGCGCCGGCGGTGACAGCTTGCGCACAGGCTGGGGTTAGTCTGATCAACATTATGCATACAGAAGTAGAATTTGTTGAGGATTCCATAACCGCTGTCAGGCAGCATTGGGATGGGCCGATCGGAGCCTATGCGCATTCTTCTACTGAAGTTAACAAGAAGTGGGTCTTCGATGATGTGATTTCGCCAGATGACTACTGTCGCTATGCTGAAGGATGGAAACGACAGGGCATCAGCCTGTTGGGCGGATGTTGTGGAATTGGCGCCAATCACATTCATGCACTGCGTCAAACAATCTAAATTATCTGAGTAAATTCATGGTATGTAGTTCGCTGTAGCGAATGTGGTGAAGGCGTAAAGGTCGACGGGAAGAGACTTTGGCTCAAAGAAAAAGATATCGGTTTCTAACAGGCCCTGATGATGCTGGATTCTGTCAGCGCGTCAGTGACGCAATGGCGGATGGCTATGTTCTCTATGGAGATCCTGTCATGGTCATGACCAGTGAAGGGGTGCGGTGTGGGCAGGCTGTTGTCCTTCCCGATACAATTGCTTTGGATCAGCCGTCGTCAGCTACGTCGAAGAGGCCAGACTGATGAAGAAAGACCTGAGACGCGACACCCTGCTGGTGCGGGCAGGCCTGATGCGGTCACCGCATCAGGAAACTTCCGAGGCTATGTACCTCAATTCTGGCTATGTCTATGACAGTGCTGAAGACGCTGCCTCTGCCTTTGCGGGTGAGGCTGATCGATATGTATATTCCCGATATGGGAATCCCACTGTCACCATGTTTCAGGACAGGCTGGCAGCGCTTGAGGGTGCGGAAGCGTGTCTTGCGACTGGTACCGGTATGGCAGCAGTGTTTGCTGCACTGGCCTCACAATTGAATGCGGGTGACAGGGTGGTGGCGAGCCGTGCGCTGTTTGGCGCCTGTTATGCCATCCTGAAGGATATTCTGCCGCGTTGGGGTGTCATAACCGAATTTGTCGATGGCACGGATCTTGGTGCTTGGGAACGGGCGCTTGCAACACCGGCAAAGGTGGTATTTTTCGAATCCCCATCCAATCCAATGCTGGATATTGTTGATATTCGCGCCGTCAGCGAAATGGCGCATGCCGCCGGTGCCACAGTGATGATTGACAATGTCTTCGCAACGCCGATGTCTCAGCATCCGTTGCAGCTTGGCGCAGATGTGGTGATCTACTCCGCGACCAAACATATTGATGGTCAGGGACGTGTCATGGGGGGCGCGGTGCTGGCAAGTGAAGAATTTATCAGCGAGCGAATGCTGAAATTCTATCGCCAGACAGGACCAACAATTACCCCCTTCAATGCCTGGGTCATGCTGAAATCACTTGAAACGCTTGGGCTTCGTGTCGACCGGCAGGCAAGCAATGCGGCGCGTCTTGCAAACTGGCTGGAAGGTCACGGCATCGTCAGCAATGTTCGCTATCCCGGGCTCGCCAGCCACCCCCAGCACGACCTTGCGATGCGCCAGATGGAAAATGGTGGCACTTTGCTTGCCTTTACACTTCATGGCGACCAGGCCACTGCCTTTTCTGTACTGAATTCTCTTCAGCTGATTGATATTTCTAATAATCTCGGGGATTCAAAAACACTTGCTTGTCATCCTGCCTCGACCACACATAGCAGTGTAGATGCCAGTGATCGAGATGAGATGAATATTGGCGCCGCAAGCATCCGCCTGTCTGTCGGGCTTGAGGATGTTGATGATCTGATTGATGATCTGGCGCAGGCCCTTGAACAGACAATGCGCTAGGGCAACATCTACCGCAAAACCGCAATTCAGCTTCCACAAAGGGCATTTGGCATGACTTTGAACGTGTATCTATCTGGTGAAATTCACACTGACTGGCGTGATCAGATCATTGCAGGCGCCGGTGGCCTTGATGTCTCATTTTCAGGCCCAGTCACAGATCATGATGCCAGTGATGATTGCGGCGTGGAAATTCTGGGGTCGGAGCCTGACAAGTTTTGGCACGACAATAAGGGTGCCAAGGTAAATGCCATTCGTACGCGTCATGGTCTTGCCAATGCTGATATTGTGGTAGTGCGCTTTGGTGAAAAATATAAGCAGTGGAATGCGGCCTTTGATGCCGGCTATGCGGCGGCGCTTGGTAAATCACTGATCATTATGCATGGGCCAGATCATCAGCATGCGCTGAAAGAGGTTGACGCTGCTGCGCTTGCGGTCACCGAGACGCCTGATCAGGTTGTTCGCATCCTGCGCTATGTTCTGGATGGTACGCTGTCTTGATCCTGTCCTGACCGATTTTCAGGTTCGTCATCAATGCCAAATTCGAGACGGCGCATGGCATTGTGGGCCAACCGCTTGATCAGATGGTTGCGACGCTGGGCATTGAGGCGCGTTTCGGGTGCGTTCTGAGCCGTTAGGCAATCAAATCCATCAGTAACGATGATGCCACATTGATCTGGCCCTGGCAGGATCTCCTGCGGAAAGGTCTCAGCAACGGCGAAGAAAAACCTGTCGCCCCATTCCAGATATTCGTGCCATTTTCGATCACTCTGGAAATCGTGACGTGAGGATTTCACTTCGATGATGGTGATGGTGCCATCACGCGAGAGGGAGATGATATCCACCCTTCGTCCCGATTTGAGAGTGAATTCACGAAGGCAGGAATCTCCGCGTTCATTGATCATTCGGCATATGGCGGCGGTGATGCGTTCAGCGGATAATTGATCTTGGTTCGGCACGTTTCGTCTCTTAAACAGCTCGATCATCGCGGGCTGCCATTCGTGCCTGTTCAACAGGCGTAGGCGTATGATTGAACAGATAGGCTTCCTGGCAGGCCTTGCGGCCGCCCAAGGTCTCAATGCGCGCTGCCTGGTCAGCAAAACACTGGCCATTGACAGCTTCTGGATCACAGATGGATTGCAGTCGCTTTAATCCTTCGCTGCGGGCGGCTACCGCGTTGGCAGCGCTGCTTGTGCCAAGGTCGTGGTTTTCATCCGGGTCTGCCTGCAAATCGAAAAGCTGCGGACGCATCCCGACATAATGGACATATTTCCAGTCCTGCCATCGGACCATGAAAGCCCCCGTACTTGAACCGCCATCGTGATATTCACTCAACACAGTGCGATCTGGATCATCAGGTGCCTGTGCGATCCGCATCAGCGATGTGCCATCACCGTCTGGGGCGGGAGGTAACCCCATGCAATCATGAGCGGTTGCCGCCAGATCAACATGAGACACAGCTGTGTTGCACAGGAGGTTTTCTGGGACACCAGGGCCCGACAGGATCATGGGAATCTTTGCTGATGCCTCATACATCACCTGCTTGGTCCATAATCCCTTATCGCCCAGCATTTCACCATGATCGGACAGATAGAGAATAATGGTATTATCAGCCTGACCGCTGGCCCTTAGTGACGCCATTATTCGCCCAATACAGTTGTCCAGAAAGCTGGTCAGACCAAAATAGGCGGCAAGGGCGGCGTGACGATGCTCAGATGTAAAATGTCTGTCATGGTCAAAGAATGCATCTATGGCCTTGATTTCTGGATGGTCTGGCACTGACTGCGGGGTAAGGTCAAAGCAACGGTCCGCATACAGGTCATAGAACGCCGCTGGTGCGGTCAGAGGGAAGTGTGGGCTGACAAGCGACACAAAGGCAGCCCAAGGCGCTTCAGAACGCTCTGGAGCCTGAAGCCAGCTTTCAGCAGCGTCGGTTATCGCTAGATCGTAATCAGTATAGCTACTTGAGCCGCGGCCACTCTGCAGAGCCAGTTCGGCAGCCACGTCATATTCTGGCGGATTATCCCGCAACAGACCAATCGCCCATCCCACACCGCCAACAACATGCATGGGCAGGATTTCTTCGCCAAATCCGTTATCGTCTTCACCATGTCTGAAGTGCAGCTTGCCGATTGATGTTGTGGCAATGCCAGCGTCACGCAGATTATGCATCCAGCTTTTTACGCTGCCATCATAAGGCGTGGCGCTATCCCAAAAGCGATCACGGTGAACATGGCGGCCAGTGGATAGGGCTGCGCGAGTCGGCACGCACATTGGCGATGCACAATAGGCGTTTGTGAACCGCGTTCCACGGTTTGCCAATGCGTCAAGGTTGGGTGTTCTGACAAAGGGATGACCTGCACACCCCATAGCGTCTGGCCTGTGTTCGTCAGATATGATGACAAGAAGGTTGGGCTGCGAACCCGGTACAGGTGGCATGCCATTCATATGAACGCTCTATTTCTGGGGATAGAGCTCGTTGAGCCTGTCACCATATACCTCGCGAACCACATGACGCCTGACTTTGAGGGTGGCGGTCATCTGACCATTCTCAGTGCTGAAGGGTTCATCGGCAATGATGAATCGACGAACACGCTCCAGCTGTGAAAGACGGCTGTTGGCCCGGTCAACGGCCTCGCTGACCATGCTCACCAGCGCATCCGGAGACGGGGCAATCCTGCGAAGCTCTTCTGAGGGAACTACAACCGCGGCAAGCCATGGGCGGTAGTCACCATCCACCATCACCTGTTCGATTTCTGGCTCAATCGTCAGCAGCGCCTCAACGCGGCCCGGAGCGATGTTGTCACCGCCTGAATTGACGATGATATCCTTTTTCCGTCCGGTGATTTCAATGAAACCATCCTGATCAATCGTCCCAATATCTCCAGTATGAAGCCAACCGTTGCGGATCGCAGTGGCTGTCGCAGCCTCATCACGCCAATACCCCTTCATCAAGGCATCGCCGCGGGCGATCAGTACGCCATCGTCAGCGACACGGACCTCGACCCCAGTTACAGCAGGGCCAACAGTGTGGATCTTGATGTTGCCAGGCCTGTTTGCCGAGAT
>WTJS01000201.1 GCA_011524735.1 Alphaproteobacteria bacterium | reverse complement strand
AGATAATAGCGTCCGCTCAAATCGAGCGCGACGGTGACAAGCGATTCATCCATCGGAAGGCAGAACCCGTAGCGGCCAATGCCCAACTTGTCGCCAAGCGCCCGGCGTAGCGCTACACCAAGGGCGATGGCGCAGTCCTCAACCGTATGATGAGGGTCTATGTGCAGATCACCATCACAGTCGAGCTCGAGCGAAATCCCGGCATGCTTGGCAATCTGATCCAACATATGATCATAGAATCCGACACCGGTATTGATCCGAACCGGAGATTTTCTATCAAGATTGACTGTCACTGAAATGGCGGTTTCGTTCGTCTTGCGAATTTCGGTCGCAACACGATCGGCGGTTCCCGTCTGTAGCTGTCCTCCAGCCAGAATGGTCAGAAGCCCCTCCATTTCATCAGCCGTGCCGATGGACACACGAAGGCAGTTTGCCAGGCCAGGCTGATGGGACTGATTGCGAAGGATATAGCCAGAGGCCGCAGCACGCGCGAACAGCGCATCTGCATCCTTCACACGGATCAGAAGATAATTGGCATCAGAGGGCAAAACCTCCTCGACCACAGCACAATCAAGCGCTGCGGCAGCAAAGCTGTTCCGCCTGTCCACAATTTCTGAACGCCTGTCTGCCAGTTTCTTCTGATTGTCAGGCGACAGGATCCGAACAGCTGCATCTACAACGGGTTGTGGAATAGGATAAGGCGCCAGCACCTTCTGCAGCAGAGCGGTAACGTCTTGACGTGCAACAGCAAATCCACATCTCAGACCAGCTGCAGCATGGGACTTTGAAAGCGTACGCAGAACCACCAGATTGGCATGCGTTTCGAGTGCTGCGGCCATCGTCGGCCGATCACAGTAATCAATATATGTTTCATCAACCACAACAAGGGCACGCCCCGCAAACATCCGGCAGACGGTGTCGATTGCGTCCTTACCCATCAGATTGGCAGTTGGGTTGTTCGGCGAACACACAAAAACCAGCTTTGTATTCTCATCAGCAGCGCTGGAAATGGCGTCAATATCCAGATCGAATCCCTTCCCAAGCGGAGCCTCACGGACTGCTACGCCCTGCAGCAGCGCTGACTGCGCATACATGGCAAAAGTAGGAGGACAAATAATGACGTTATCAACAGCAGGTATACAGAATGCGCGCATCAAGCTGTCGATGGCTTCGTCAGCGCCACGCATTACCGTTAGATTGCGTGATGAAACATCCAACCAGTCACAGGCTAGCCGAACCAGCTCTGGCGGCTGCTGCATTGGATAGCGTGACAGGTTCCGCGCGCCGACAAAGGGCTCATAAGGGCATTCATTAGCATCCAGAAAAACTGTGCCAGGCCCTGCCTCGGTCAGTGAGCGCGCCGAGCTGTAGCCCTTCATTGCCCGAATCTCAGGACGGGCACGGAATGCCATCGACATATTGCCGTCGGACGTTTCTGACAAATCTGTTATTTCGGTCATGATCCTGCCCACCTCTAATCCAGCATCTTTTCGATTGGCATCACGAGGATCGAGGTGGCTCCTCTGGCCTTCAAATCTTCCATAGTTTGCCAGAACACCTCTTCCTCACATACCGCGTGCACAGCCACCATATCGTCACGCCCCTGCAGCGGCATCACCGTGGGAGATTGTGACCCCGGAAGAAGTGCCTTGATATCGTCCAGAACGGCGACTGGGCTGTTCAGCATGATGTAACGGCTGTTCTCCGCCCGAAGCACAGCGGTAATTCGAGCCAACACCTTGTCACAAAGGGCCCGCAGGTCATCCTGCATACCATTGTTCTGGATGATCACTGCCTGCGATTCCAGAATGATGTCTTGCTCCTGCAGCCCATTGGACACAAGCGTGTTGCCTGTAGATACAAGATCACAGATCGCGTCTGCCAAATGGGTGCGCGGCGCCACTTCGACAGCCCCTTCCATGGTGACGATGTTGGCATCAACATTTTTCTCAGCAAGAAATCTTGCCAGAATCACGCGATAGGATGTCGCTACGGTAAGCCCCGACAGGCTCTCAACGCCAGAATACGACATGTCAGCAGGTGTCGCCACGGATAGGC
>WTJS01000046.1 GCA_011524735.1 Alphaproteobacteria bacterium | reverse complement strand
ACCGGCATGGATCGCCCCGAATGACCGCATGAGCAACAGCATGAATGATGGCCAGCATGATGGCCAGAATAATGGCCAGAACAGGGGTCGGGCCCTTTTGGAAAAGCCGACATTCAGGACACTATTCCGTGCAGGGAGCCCCGCAGGGTGCACAGGCATTGCCAAGCTCGCTTGGTGACCCAAGGTCGGGCATTGACTGACTTGTCAGATGATCAGCCACGGCACCACCAGTGACCAGCAGCAAGACAATCACATAAATCAATTTCGGGGTAAATCTGGTCATGTCAGCCCCCTATGCCGCCAGGCCGAACTGTGGTCGCAGGCGAATGCCAACCCAGCTGCCCCCCATGGCCATCACAAACCAGATCCAGCCATGCAGCGAACCTGACGCAATACCCGCCAGAAACGCACCGATATTGCAGCCAAATCCAAGCCGCGCGCCAATACCCATCATGATGCCACCAAGGGCGGCCGCAACCAGCTGGCGCCCTTCCGGCCAGGACTGACGTCGCAATGCACCACCCGCCGCCGCCATCGCACCCGCGCCAAGGACCATGCCAACATCCATCAGACTACTGACATCGGCCAGAACAGAATGCTGCAGCGCACGGGCAGGCCCCGCCCATTGCCAGAATTCAAAGCTGGCCACGGGCACACCAAATGCCTGCGCCAATTTTGCGCCCCACAGGGTGAACCCAAAGGTCACACCCCACGGATGTCCAGACAGTACGAACACCACCCAGCACAGCGCGGCAATGATGACTGAGCCGACGATCAACTGACGCGGCATGACCTGCCTGCGCCGCCGTCCGAGCCAGAAGAATGTGCCACCTGCCGCGGCGATCAGCATCAGATTCAGCGCCAGGCGCCCCATGTCAGCAAGTCCGTTGCCGATGGTCATCTGACCAGCCGACCCCCAGCCAAGTGCCGTCGGCAGAAGAAAGGATCCAAGAAGCGATCCCAGAATGAAAAAGGGAAGTGCCACCATCATCCGGCCTGACCCGGCGCCAAAGCTGAACAGCACGCCCGACCCACATCCATTGGCAAGCTGCATACCAATACCAAAGATAAAGGCGCCAATCACAAGCGATACAGACACAGGCGCGACAGACCCGCTGGCGGACAGTCCGAACAGCCCGGCTCCCACAAACGGAATCGCGCAGAGCCCGATGAGCAGGAAGTGGGCAGCCAGACCCATCGCCTGACCACGCACCAGAAACTGCCGCCAGGCCGAGGCAAACCCATATTGAAAGCCAAGGAATACCGCCCCGAGGGCCGCGCCAAGGGCAAAGAGAGCCATTCCGCTCACACCGGTGTCCAGCCCCACAAGCCCCATCACGATCATCGCAATAACGCCAAACAGCGCCAGAAGCGCCCACTCACGTGACGGTGTCTGATCGTCAGACAGCTTGCCGCCTGCAGATGATGATATCGCCATGGTCGCTCCTCATGATGTCTTCAGAATTATGTCTTCAGATCGGATTACTACACCCTAGAAAAAGAAACGGGCGGGAACAATCATCCCCGCCCGCTCCCTTATTCCTGTTGAAATCAGCCAACAAGGCCTTTCAGGAAATTCTTGACCTTGTTCATGTTAGATTCGCCGGTAATCAGCGGGTTCTCGCCATCGGCCGTCCATTCTACCATGGAGCCGTCATAGAGCTTTACATCACTGCGTCCCAGAACCTCGGACAGGACGAACCAGTTTGTGGCCGCCCAGTGGCCGGTGTTGCAATAGCTGACGATTGGCTGATCAGCAGCGATCTCGCCGTAGATGGCTTCTAGCTCAGAGCGGCTTTTCAGCGTGTTGGCGCTCACATCATAGGCGTTTTCCTGGAACAGCATTTCAGCACCCGGAATACGGCCACCAGCCGCCGCTTTTGGATGTTTGGCGTCACCAAGGAACTGCTCGCGCGTGCGTCCATCGACAAGGGTTGCCCCTTCGCCAGCCGCGACGAGCTCCTGCACTTGTTCAGTTGAAATATAACCTTGCGGTGTGAAGCTCGCTTTAAAATTGCCAGGCAATGGAGCGACAGGTGCCCCGCTTTCAATCTTGCCAGGGA
>WTJS01000198.1 GCA_011524735.1 Alphaproteobacteria bacterium | reverse complement strand
CATGGATACCGACATTTTTTCCAGCGGGATGTCGCGGAACAACAGCGACATGTCAGCGATCGAATCAATGGCCACGCCTGCCATCCCCACATCATCCGCAACCAGCGGGTTATCGGAGTCGTACCCCCGATGGGTCGGCAGATCGAAAGCCACCGAAAGCCCCATCTGGCCAGCCGCCAGATTGCGACGGTAAAAGGCGTTTGATTCTTCTGCGGTGGAGAACCCGGCATATTGCCGGATGGTCCAGGGCCGCGTCGCATACATTGTTGGATAGGGGCCACGCAGGAACGGAGCAATGCCAGGCAGGCTGGAGGCAGCGATTGTCTGCGCCGCTGCATCCATATCGGCCAATGGCGGAAGGTCGATGCCTTCAGGGGTCATGGTTGACTCCGGCAGAGCGCCTGAGACACCCGGTCGGCGGACAGGTAGATCAAGACTGGCGAAGTCAGGAAGAGGTCTGGCTGAAGATGTCATGACGGGTCTCCTTCAGCTGGAATCAGCGACGTCAGTGCGGCAACCCTGTCTGGCAGTGCCAGAAAGGCCGCAGCATCAAGCAAAGTGAAAGATGCAGAGGATTCAGGCGTTGATGCCAGCCCACACCCAAATACGATATCAGGGTTTGCCGCGGCGATATCCGCCTCGCCTGACGCTGGCAGCGTTACCGCTTGAAGACCGGCAAGCGCAAGCTGCTGACGAAGCTTGCGATCCTGATTTGCTGCGCCATCTTCGTCTCCCAGAAGGATAAGAATGCGCGGCGGGGATGCGGCCGCACGACGTCGCAGATTTTCAATCAGGGCAGCCGGGCGGCGAACGTGATCAAAGGCGGGCAAAGGCGCTGGCACCGGTTCCGGCTTTGGCTGCAGGGTTACACCAAGAAGGTCTTCCTGGCCCTGACGAAGCCTGTCTTCGCGCGCATCAGCTGCCGCGTCCTGCCAGCGGTCGATCATGCCTGTTTCCATCGCAGCCATAAGGCCGCCAGCAGCTTCGATGGCCTGAAAGGCCTGCCAGCCAGCGGTCGCCAGGGCCTCGGTCCGCGACTCAATGAAGGGCGATCCGGAAGCCGGGTCGAGCGTTGTGGCAAGATTGGATTCAGCCATCATCATCAACTGTGTCATGCGGACCAGACGACGGGCCGCCGCGCTTTCGCCCGTCAGCACATCATGGCCGGCCGCACTCATCACATCTGCGCCCCCGATCGCCCCGCCAAGAAGGGCGGTCGTGGTGCGCAGCATATTCACCTCGGCATCCAGAAGCGACATCATCCGTAGCGACGCCGTGCCATGGAGATCAAGCTGTACCGGATCCACATCACAGGCGGCGAGCAAACCATCCCATGCCCGGCGCATCGCACGACATGCCGTGATCGATTCAAACAAATCGGCGTTTAGCGCCAGTCGCACCGAAATACGCGGTGCAACATCCATGATCCCAAGATCATGCGTGGCTGCTGCGCGGAACAGGCAGGCCGCGCCGGCCAGAACAAACCCAATTTCCTGTGCCGTCGTCAGGCCGTGATTGTGACGGGACCAGCCATCTATCCGAAAGAGCCTGTGCGAGGCTGGTGCAGTCTGGCAGAGCGACACAATCTCAGCCGACAGATCGGTTTCAGGCGACAGCCCAAGATCGACCGCCAGAGAGTCTGCGGTCATTGAGACAGGGGATGCGCCGTCTGCTGCGGCGCATTGAAGAAGCTGATGATAGGTTGCCAGCGGGTCTGACTGTTCATCCAAAATCAGTTTCACCGCAGACAGCACGACACCGTCAAGACGCTGGATCACATCATCACCATTGAGACGAAGCGCTGTGGCCCCACTGGTGATGGCATCCATGATATCGGCATTGCTGGCCGTGCCTGATCCAGCTTCACACACATCCCAGCCCTGGCTAAGCCGGGTCAGAGGCTGCGCAGGCAGAATGGCAGGCTGCGGGCGCGCAGAGTCGGGATCAGTGCCTTTTACGGGTGATACTCCATCGGGCAAATCGACAGCATAAAATGGGTGGGTGACAACACCATTCTCATCAAGGCGATCCAGACTGGAGAGCGGCGCGCCCTTCAGAACTTTG
>WTJS01000212.1 GCA_011524735.1 Alphaproteobacteria bacterium | reverse complement strand
GCGCTGTATCGTGCATCTGCATTCGCATTACGCAACAGCGCTGAGCTCACTGAAATCACCGGTGCTGCCGGCTGTCGACCAGACCAGTGCCCGTTTCCACAACCGCGTTGCCATCGATAGCGGGTTTGACGGGATGGGGCTTGGCGATGAAGCCGAACGTCTGTCCAGCTTGCTTGGCAACAAGACAATGATGATGATGGGCAATCATGGCTTCATGACGGTGGGTGATTCACCGGCGCTGGCGTTTGATCTGGCCTATCACTACGAGCGCGGCTGCCGGAATTACATCACCGCCCTGTCCACTGGGCTGGAGCTGGCGGTTCTTGATGATGCGGTGGCTGAAAAGACGGCCCAGCAATGGGAAAATTACACGGGTGCGCCGGAAAAACATCTTGCGGCCATCCGCGCCATTCTTGATGAAGAAGAACCAGAGTATCGCCACTGATTGAATGGCGCCACTGACTGAGTGGCACTACTGACTGAAAGGCCTTCCCATGACAACGATTGATCTGACACTGGATGAAATTCACACCCTGGCGCATGACGCCATGATGGCCAATGGCGCTGATGCGGTGAATGCTGATGCGCTGGCCGACATTGTCATGCGGGCGGAACGGGATGGGTCGCACTCGCACGGTCTGTTCCGGATTCCGGGATATGTGAAAACCCTGCGAAGTGGCAAGGTTGATGGCAAGGCGCGCCCTACAGTCACCAAGAAAACACCCGCCATCATTCATGTTGAAGGTCATGGCTGTCTTGCCCCCACAGCCCAGGCCGCAGGCCTGCCGGTGCTGGCTGAAGCCGCAGCCGAAATCGGCGTGGCCGCGCTGTCCCTGACCGGCATTCACCATTTTGCCGCCCTGTGGCCGGAAACCGAATTTCTGGCAGATCGGGGGCTGGTTGGGATTGCCTGCACCGCCTACATGCCGATGGTTGCGCCAGCCGGGTCAACGGAAAAACTGTTTGGGACCAACCCGATTTCCTTTGCCTGGCCACGCCCCGGCAAGACCCCGGTCTGCTATGACATGGCGACTGCTGCGATGGCGATGGGTGATGTCCAGATTGCAGCGCGTGATGGCAAACAGGTCCCTCTGGGAACCGGCCTTGATTCTGATGGGAATGCCACCACTGATCCGGCGGCAATAGCCAAGGGCGTATTGCTGCCCTTCGGCGGCTATAAAGGATCGGCAATCGCGATGATGGTGGAATTGCTGGCAGCGGGCCTGACGGGTGAGCGTTTCAGTTTCGAAGCTGCTGAGAATGACAATAAGGATGGCGGGCCACCGCGCGGTGGTGAGATGGTCATTGCCCTCTCACCTGACCTGATTGCCGGTGAAGGCTGGCAGGATCATGTTGAAACATTCATGGACAGGCTGACGTCGCTTGAGGGTGTGCGTATCCCAGGGGCGCGGCGGCATCAGAACCGGCAGGATACGGGCCCACGGGCGATCAATGCGACGCTGGTCGAGACCATTCGTGACCTGATCTAGATGTCCTGATGTAACGCCGCTGGTGGATCAGCGGCCCTTCCAGACGGGGTCGCGCTTTTCGGCAAAGGCCTTGAACCCTTCTAGACCGTCTTCGGAGTTATACAGCCTGTCGACGGTTGGCAGCTGCATCTTGGTGACCCGGTTCATCGCATCCTGGAATTTCATGGCTTCGGCCTCACGTGCCACTTCCTTGATGGCGGCAAAGACCAGCGGCGGGCCAGATGCCAGAAGACGTGCCAGATCCCAGGCGCGCTCATATAGTGCTGGCCCGTCTGCCAGAACCTCATTCACAAGACCCCATCGATGCGCCTCGGCGCTGTCCATCCAGCGTCCGGTCAGAAGCATGTCCATTGCCACATGATACGGAATGCGCTTTGGCAGCTTGATGGTGGCGGCATCGGCCAGTGTGCCGGCCCGAATTTCAGGCAGGGCAAAGCTTGATGGCTCGGTGGCAAGAATCATGTCGCAGGACAGTGCCAGTTCAAATCCGCCCCCCACACACATGCCTTCTACTGCCGCGATAACAGGTTTGTTCAGGTCACGAAGCTCTTGCAGCCCAGCAAAGCCGCCAACCC
>WTJS01000186.1 GCA_011524735.1 Alphaproteobacteria bacterium | reverse complement strand
ACTTGGAATGGGGTCACGGTCGATCATTGGGTTTTCAAAAGCGGCGTCAGACCCGCGGATGAGCGCGGGCACATCAAGCCAGTCATAGGTCCAGCCTTCAAAATGATGAATGAAGTCGTCAATCTCTACTGGGCGGTACCACCCCATCGATTCAAACGCTGAGGGATCATCATATGTGACCTCGGCGATCCAGTTGGTCAGAGCCAGTCCGGTTTCCGGGTCTGGGGCTGAAATGGGGTAGATGACCATGCGATGACGATGGGTGCCAAGCCCAATGAAGGAGGAACCGGTGCGAATGGGCTTTGCCAACGTCGTACCCCGCCACATCACGGCGCCGCCCCAGTGGATGGGCGGTTGATCCGGATACATCTGGGCACGAATGGCAGAATGAATACCGTCGGCACCAATAAGTATCGCGCCATCTTCCGTGACGTGGCCATTTGCCGTTTCAAGCTGTACTGAGACTGTTCCATTTTCATGGGTCTTGTAGCCAGTAGCCCTGGAGCCAAGACGGATTGAATTGGGCCCAGCCAGATCATGGAAGCGACGCAGGAGAGCCATGTGAAGCTCACCGCGATGGGCGGCATATTGCGGCCAGTTATAGCCGGCTTGACGCCCACGTTCTTCGGCATAAATTTCTTGCCCGTTCAGTCCGACAAGTGCCCATTCGCGCGCTGGAACACCAAAGCTGTTCAACTCATTTTCGGTAAAACCAAGATCGAACAATTCGCGGACAGCATTCGGTTGCAGGTTGATGCCAACCCCAAGTGGCTTGGGATTGCTCACGCTTTCGCACACAAGACAGTCTACTCCAATCTGATGCAGCGTCAGGGCCGCGGCCAGGCCACCGATGCCGCCGCCAGCAATGATCACGCGTTGATCTGTCATCTGCCGTTCCCTCTATGGATAAACCCGCTGTGATTGCTATACTAATAAACAATTATATTGATAAACAGGGCTGCGCGACATTTCTCGTGTGGCCATCCGAAGGTTAAAGAACGCTCAAATGACAAGCTATAAAATTGCATCCATTCCGGCTGATGGCATTGGTCCGGAAGTTATATCGGCTGGCATCGAAGTGCTGCAGGCTGTATGTGCCCGCAACCCCGACCATGATCTCAGCTTTACCCATTTTGACTGGGGTTCCGACTATTACAAGCAGCATGGTGTAATGATGCCAGAAGATGGGCTGGCGACATTGAAGGGCTTTGATGCCATTTATTTTGGCGCTGTTGGGGCACCGGACGTGCCAGATCACATTACGCTCTGGGGGTTGCGCCTGCCAATCTGTCAGGGCTTCGATCAATATGCGAATGTGAGGCCCACACGGATCATTCCTGGAATTGAATCTCCCTTGCGGCATGCAGATGTGGGCGACTTAGACTGGGTGATTGTCCGTGAGAATTCCGAAGGTGAATATTCAGGTCATGGCGGGCGGGCGCATAAGGGTATGCCTGAAGAGGTTGGCACGGAGGTTGCCATTTTCACCCGTGCTGGGGTAACCCGGATCATGCGCTACGCCTTTTCGCTGGCACAGTCGCGTCCGCGCAAGTTCCTAACGGTTGTGACGAAATCAAATGCCCAGCGTCACGGGATGGTGATGTGGGATGAAATCGCTGAAGACGTTTCCGCAGAGTTTCCGGATGTAACCTGGGACAAGATGCTGGTAGACGCCATGACCGTGCGCATGACCCTCGACCCAAAAAGTCTCGACACCATCGTCGCCACCAATCTTCATGCCGATATTCTGTCTGATCTTGCTGGCGCACTGGCTGGCAGTATCGGTGTTGCACCTACGGCCAATATCGACCCGGAAAACAGGTTTCCATCCATGTTTGAGCCCATCCATGGGTCAGCGTTCGACATTACTGGTAAGGGAATAGCAAACCCTGTGGCCACCTTCTGGACAGGGGCGCAGATGCTTGAACATCTGGGATTACGGGACGAGGCGCAGCGTCTGATGGTGGCTGTTGAACAGGTCTGCCAGCAGGGTATCATGACCCCTGATGTTGGCGGCACTGCGACAACTGCAGAGGTGACTGCCGCGGTGGTTGCCGCCATTCGGGGCGCCAACAGCTAACCAGATCAGACTAACGCCTGATCAGCCCGATCAGGCAGCGTCAGACTCGCAATACAGCTTTGCTGTCGCTGTACAGCGTGGCTATGGCATCGGCATTATTGGCCCGCATGGCCCGCTGATTGAGTGAGCCTTTTTCCGTTATCTCGCCTTTATCGAAGCTTGGGTCCCGGTCAAGGACAAGGGCAAGCTGAACCCGGCTTGCCGATCCGGTTGCGGCAGTTGCTGCTGTCTTCAGGTGAGTTTGGATAGCACTGTGAAAAGCTGTGCTGTCCATGGCACGTCCAGCATCTGATGGTATCAGCAAAGCGCCCAGACGGGACTCATTCTCTCCGACGATGACGGCATCTCTGATCAGCCCCTGCATAGCGTCCACCAGACTTGCCCGCACAGCACCGACACCAACCCAGGTGCCCGTCGCAAGCTTGAAGTTCTCACCAATCCGGCCATCAAAGAAAAACCCTTTGGAGAAGTCATCCGGATCGGCTGGACGAAGTGCATCTCCCATGCAGTAAAAGCCGTCCTCATCGAACGCCTCGGCTGTCTTTTCGGGGTCGCCGTAATAGCCAGGGAAGATAGACGGTCCCTTCAGACGGAGTTCCAGTTTTCCTGATGTGGGGACCAGCTTGAGCGTCAGGCCACGTGCTGGCACTCCAATATTGCCAGACTTTTCCTGAACTTCGGTAATCGCCAGTGCAAAAGGGGCCGTTTCAGTCGAGCCAAGGCTGGAAGCCAGTAGCACTTCACGGCCTGTCGTTGCGCGCCCAACGGCACGAAGCCTGTCCCATGTATGCTGCGGCATGCCGGCCCCGGCATAAAACATCATGCCAAGATTGGAAAAGAAAGTTTTCGCTAATGCAGCGTCACGTTCCAGTTCTTCGACAAGCATGTCCCAGCCGATTGGCACATTGAAATACCAGGTGCAGGCAACCTCGCGAAGGTTGCGAAGTGTTTCGTCAAACTTGCCTGGTGCAGGCTTGCCATCGTCGATGTAGTAAGCGCCGCCATTTGTCATCACAAGGTTTGAGACCTTGTTGCCTGCGGCCGTATGATTCCATGGTGCCCAGTCCAGGACGACCGGAGGCGTGTGTGTCACATATCGATAGCAGTCCCTTACCATCGCCTGCATGGCACAGATCATCTGGTTGGTGTTGATAACGGCTTTGGGTGATCCAGTTGAGCCAGATGTGAACAGATATTTGACGACATGGTCGCCGGTCAGGGATGCGCGATGGGACTCTGTATCCTCTGGCCTTCCGTCTAGAAGGTCATCATAGGAAATCGACCCTTTGGCTTGGTTCCTGTGGTTGATGACCTGCATACCACTATTGCGAATGGCGTCTATGGCAACGGCAAAGCGTTGACCATCGTCAGCAAAGACGGCTCCCGGTTGGAGCAGAGCGGCAATGGCCTTTAGCTTGCCGTGATCCGTAGACACCAGCGAGTAGGCTGGCGAGACAGGCGCGTAGGGAATGCCGACATAGCTACAGGCGAGTGCCAGAAGTCCATGTTCAAGGCTGTTTTCGGAAAGGATCAGCAGAGGTCTGTCAGGTCCCAGTCCCATGCCCAGCAGTGATGCCGCAAGGCGTCTTGCTGTTTCACGGGCGTCCCCATAAGTGATTTTGCGCCAGCTACCGTCATAGGCTGGGCTATGGTCGCGGCGGGCCATCCACGTGGCATCCGGCGTGGCATCTGCCCATTTGTCCAGATAGCTGGCCAGTGTTGGCAGATGCTCAGGCAATGGCTCGGTCTGGCGCATCAGGATGCTGCCATCGTCTCGGTGCTCATATTCAAATTCGGGCGACCAGAAGCTGCTGGCGTCGATAACTGTCATGATCTTGTCTCCAGAATGATCAGCGTGGTGCCATCCGAATGGCACCATCAAGTCTGATCACTTCACCGTTCAGCATCGGGTTCTGGATGATGTGATGCACCATTTCAGCATATTCTTCGGCCTTGCCCAGACGTGAGGGGAAGGGAACCTGCTGACCTAGAGAAGCTTGCACTTCTTTTGACAGCCCGTCCAAGAGCGGTGTGAGGAACAGGCCTGGCGCAACAGAGCAGACTCTAATCCCCTTATCTGCAAGGTCGCGCGCCATCGGCAAAGTCATCGCTGCAATGCCTCCCTTGGAGGCGGCGTAGGCGACCTGACCAACCTGGCCGTCATAGGCGGCCACTGATGCCGTGTTGATGATTACCCCACGGCTACCATCTGCATCGACAGGGTCGGCTGCCGCCATGCCGACAGCCGCCTGACTGGCGCAGGTGAAGCTGCCAATTAGATTGACCATGATGGTTCTGCGAAACAGGTCTGGATCATGTGCCTCACCACGAGACACTGTCTTGGCAGCCCCACCAATGCCTGCACAGTTTACAAGGATGCGCGCCGGGCCGTGATGCGCCTGCGCATCGGCAATGCCGGCTGATACAGATTCTGGGTCGGTGACGTCAACCTGCGTGTAATGCCCCTTGATGCTGTCAGCCTGCTGTCGACCCAGATCACCGTTCAGGTCGAGAATGGTGACTTTCAACCCAGCCTTGGCCAGCCGCATTGCGGTCGCGGCACCTAGACCTGATGCGCCGCCGGTTACAAGTGCAGCATTTCCAGTCCAGTCCACAAGTGGCATCAGTCATCCTCCCGAAGACGAATTTTCTGCAAAAGATGGGCAAGCATTTTTTTCTCATCGTCGGTGAAGTCGGCCAGCAATTCAGTCTCATGATCCCGAACGCGCTGAAGAGCGTCAGCATAGGCGCTCGACCCTTCCGTGGTGGCGACAAGAGCCTGAACGCGCCGATCGCCTGGAACGGCTACCCGGTGAAGATACCCACGCCCCTCAAGCTCATCCACAATGGCAACCAGACCGGATCGTTCGATGCCAAGTGCGCGGGCCAGCTCGCTTTGGGTGATGTTCGGAAAGCGCACAACAAGCGCCAGCAATGCAAAGGATCTTGGTCCAAGACCGTCCGGCCCAAGCGCCTTGCGGAAATCAGTCTGGAATATGATATAGGCACGCTTCAGATTATAGCCGAAAAGCTGTTCGAGATCGGACGCCGTGTCATGGTCCTCACGCTTGCGCGCTTGCGATCCGTTCCGTGATGCCATGGCTTCCCCTCCGACGATCCGTCTGGTCAGCTCTTTGCCAACCTGTTAACCTAGTAAACAATATAAGAGCATAGGGACATCAAAAATGGAAGCGCCCCAACCACGTCTTGAACATGTTTGTGATCTTGCGGTGACACTTGATCCTATCCGCGAAATGGGGACAGGGCGGGCAGGTCGCCGCCGGATTATTCCGATTATTGGAGGTGAGGTCACAGGCCCTTTGATTGAAGGACGAATTCTGAATCTGGGGGCAGACTGGCAGACCATTTTTGCCAATGGGTTGGCCGAGCTTGATACGCGTTACGCCATTGAGACGCATGATGGCGCCATCATTGAAATGATCAATTATGGCTATCGTCACGGTCCAGAGGATGTCATGGCAGCCGTAGCCCGTGGTGAAGATGTCGACCCGACCACATATTACATGCGTACCCATGCCCGTCTGGAAACCGGTGATGAGCGATATGGATGGGTAAACAACACGCTGTTTGTTGGATCAGGTGCGCGTCTCAGGGCAGCGGTACAGCTTCGTCTATTTGCGGTGCGTTAGGGGCAAACCGTGGTGCTGTGAGCGACGGTTTCAATCGAAAAATATCAGCTTCAGGATAGCGCTGACCACACCTATCCACGTTGGAATGACGATTGCCCAAAGTAACCCCTTAACCCAGTTTTGCCCTTCTTTTGTGGCTGAAAGATCAATTTGCAAACTTGAAATTTCACTCCGAACGTCTTTGAACTCGGTTGTAATTTTCTCACTTTGACGATCGAGCTTTTGCTCTATTCGATCCAGTACATGTGTCTTTTGACTGTCCCATGCGGGCACTGGACTGTCTGGAGGCGGTACACTGTGTGTTTGCTTCGTATCAGTCATCATCTGTCCCACGCATTAGACTGATCCATTCCCACATCTCTGGACTTGCATATCCGTGATAAGTCTCGGGTAATCTTGTGATTAAACCAGTCACGTTCTGCTCAGATGTCATTCCGAGGATTTCAGCGAGCGACCGGGCTGTTCCTTCATATTGAACAAGAAAGAAGCGAGGTGCATATAGGTTGAAACTTTTGATTGATGTTTTTCTGCCTGCAATCTCAAGGAGAGATTGCAGCCGAATCCCCTGTTGATCATCAAAGGTTGTGACAGCAAAAATCATGCATGCGCTCCACCTGAGAAACGAGATGCTTAAAATGCTTCAAGCAGTCTTTAACGTAAGGTGAAGATCTTAATTTTTTGTTTACGAGTGAAGTTTTTCGTTAGAAGAGTTGGCCAACGTGGCTCTGCTACCCAGAGGAGCAGAATGAAGAGAAGCTATTTATAATGGGCCCGGCGATCTGAGAAGGCACGCACCCGCCGCCGCCACGCTTGATAGCTGCCGCGTTTCAATTCGCGGCGCATTAGCGCCTTTACCTTGTCTTCCTTCAGACCATACAGCATTTCGATCTGGCCAAAGCTGGCATGATCTGACAGCGCCATTTCTATGATTTCATCTATCTGAGGGCGGGATAGTTCGTTCTCTGCGCGTTCACTCATGCGGCATCGATCTGATATCCGGCGACGGGTAGATGTACAACCACATCGCCGGTCTCGGCACTGTTATGATCAATTGATACGCGCCAGGCATCAAGGTAACGGAGTGTGCCAAAAATATCCGGATCAGAACTCTGCGTGCGCTGGCGGATGCGGATGCGCTGCCCGACCTCAAAGTCACATGCGGCATTGCTGATACCGCTCGGTGCAGAGGAGGTGCTGCCTTTAGCAAGTTCGAGAGCCGCTTCTGGTGTCATGTCCGTATAGGCACCTTCGGAGTCAGTTGCCAGCTGATCTTCCAGACGTTCGATATTGGCATAGCGCGCCAACAACGCTGGACCGCCATCCCAGCGCCCCCGCAGGAACCACGCCAGGAAGCCGACCCCTGCATCTGCATAGGATGTGGTGTTGCCCACCATATGTCCGGTTTCGGCAAGCGCATCATCAAGGTGACTCATCTGCGCTTCCAGCTGTAGGCGCGCGCCTGGCAAGCCAGCCTTCATGCCCTCAGGCGTCCACCCAGGACCAAAATACAGATCACCTCTGTCCTGAATGAATTCAGGGGGCGCTGTGCCAATGGCACTGGTGATGACAATCCGGATCGCAAGTTCGACAACCGATTGATCAATCCAGGATGCCAGCGCCATCACCCGGCCACGCTGCGCATTGGGGAAAAGTTTGTCGGCATATCCTGACTCACCGAGGGCACGGGCGATATTGGCGGTGTCGCAATATATATCTGCGCCAATCTGAAGGACGGGCGTGCGGCGATACTCTGCGGTGAGGGGCATCAGCAGTGGTTTCGGTGGTACGCGTGGGATTTCCACAGACGTCCAGGTGGCACCGATCATGCCAAGCGTCATCCGGATCTTATGGGCAAAGGGTGATGGCCAGTAATGATGGAGGATGAGGTCTGACATGAAAATTTCCTGTGATGAGCGGCTACGGTATGCTGTCGATATCGCAGGTCTGCTTGCATCGGGCAAGATATCCGCAAAGCAAAACAGATTTGTGCAAGAGGATCGATTGGAAATACCCGCCCTGCTTGATTGATGAGCTAGCTGTCATCCTCATCATTTGTCTCGATCACCGGCGCATCGGCCGTGACGATTGTCTGGATGGCGGCGTCAAGTTCGGCCTGCTGGTCAGGTGTCAGCCAGACCCGTGCCGCCTGCAGCATCAATACTGCCTGTGCGGGGCTCAGACCTTCCAGGGCCGCGGCCTCCGCCGGATTGCCGTCATTGAAGATGGCGTTGGCGGCTGCCTGGGCTTCAATTGTTGTGGTGCTGGCGCTGGCCCGTAACGTATCAAGCCGCTGATCCAGGACTTCGGCGCTGACACCGCCAGTCTGCCCAACCTGGTTCTGTGATGCGCTGGCAAGCTGCTGTTGCAGGTTGCTGAGAACCGTATTCGCCGCTTCTGCAGCCGTTGGCGAACCATCGCCAGCCCCGGCAGGCGTGGCGCCTTCGCCAACACCACCAGTGGTGGTCCCGCTACCAACCTCAAGACCGAAATTCAGGGATGGCGCGTTCTCACCGGTTGCCGATGCCGTTTCCAGAATGCCGCCTGCCTCTGTGTCTTCACCGTCAATGTTGCTGCCGTCGAAACCGCCCCCAATACCGGCCTGAAGTGACAGGCTGTTGCTGGACAGGTTGCTGGTTGTCAATGATTGGGTATCCAGATTGGCCACGCCGCCCTGCGCGGTGATGGAAGCGCCAGTCAGTGTGGTGTCCCCGGCCACAGTGACATTCGCATTGCCATTGGTGGCCGTAATGCCGGCAACAGTCGTGGTTTCTGTCCTGTCGGTCAGATCAATACCCGCTCCAAAGCTGCCGCCACCGGCGCCTTCACTGCTGCCGCCCGCTTCGAGGTTCAGCGCGAGGGCGAATTCATCTTCCTGAATGGTTGTGACATTCAGATCGCCGCCGATATTGGCATCAACACTTCCGCCCTGGATCACGCCACCTGTCAGG
>WTJS01000005.1 GCA_011524735.1 Alphaproteobacteria bacterium | reverse complement strand
GTGCACCAGGGTATGGCCGCTGCCGTCTGGCCTCTGGAGTCGCCTGATCTTGCTTCATTCCTCGCAAGCACGACCGCAGATCGCCAGCGTATTCTGCTGCTGGACCAGCTGTCTGACCCGCGCAATGTCGGCGCGATCATTCGCAGTGCGCTGGCACTTGGTGCCAGTGCGATCATCGCCACCCATCGCAATGCCCCAGAGGAAAGCGGCGCCCTTGCCCGCGCCGCCGTCGGTGCGCTGGAACGTGTACCCATGATCCGGGTGGTCAATCTGGCACGCGCCATTGAAACCTGCCAGGAGGCTGGATTTACTGTCGCCGGGCTCGCCGGTGAAGGGGCGCAGGATGTTGGCAGTCTGGCGCAGATCGACAGGCTGGCCCTGGTCATGGGAGCTGAGGGAAGCGGCCTTCGCCATCTGACCCGCAAACATTGCGACATGCTGGTGCGGATTGAGATTTCGGAAAATAGTGAAAGCCTGAATGTATCGACGGCAGCGGCGATTGCGCTCTATGCGGCCGGACCGGGGTCAGCGCCCTAAACCTTCATCTGGCGGTGGGGCCTGATGAAAGGGAAAGACATCAGCCCCCACCATAGATGTTCCAGAATCTCACATGCTCAGATCAGCACGACCTCGATCACGGTAAAAACTGCGCTGATAGGTGATGACATGTTCACCTTCACCCTTCACGCCCGTCTCAGCCTGTCTGGCCGCTTCGTGAAGCGCATTCGGCGCCCAAGGCGAAACCTCGCCAAAAACCGGCTTGTCCGTTTCTTTGCGAATATCGGTCAGGGTGAGCCCAACATCGCGCCGCTGATCCGCACTCAGAGCAGCGAGTTCGAGACGCGAGCGATAGAGCGCATTGGCATCACGCCAGCGGGCCACCAGCAGTGCCGGATGGCGAAACCAGAAGACGGCACGCATGAACCACCGGACCGGTGGAACTGAACGAAACATCCATAACATTCCTTGATCCTTTCCATGACAGGTTGTGATTGGTTCTATCCCTCGGAAATATTTACCATTTTGGTTAACGAAACCCAGAATAACCAATGATGATTCCTGATCATTTCCATAAGGAGAATTGATGCCCTGCCACGTCACCCGAAACCTTGACATCACCGCGCTACGATCCTTCGTGGCGGTGGCTGAATGCGGCGGGGTTACCCGTGCCGCCAAAAACCTGAACCTGACGCAGTCGGCTGTGTCGATGCAGCTGAAACGGCTTGAAAGCCTGTTCAACCAGCCACTGATCACACGCGCTGGCCGCGGTGTCGGTCTGACCGAAGAAGGTGAACAGTTGTTGAGCTATGGCCGCCGTATGGTCATGCTGAATGATGAGGCCTGGCAGCGGATGATGCATGAAAGCGGTGAAGGCAGGGTCACGTTTGGTGTTCCGGAGGACCTTGTCCGCCCCTATGGCACCAGCGTGCTGCGTGATTTTGTTGAGGCCTTTCCACGCTCTCGGATCAATCTGATTTCTTCGATCACACGGCTTTTGAAGCCGCAGTTTGAACAGGGGCAGATCGATGTGCTGTTGACCACCGAACCGCTGGTCAGCGGTGCTGGCGAATGTCTGTATAGCGGACCTCTTGTCTGGTATGTGGGCCGTAACAGTGAGGTCTGGAAACAGCGTCCACTTCCCATGGCGATGAAGGCCGACTGCATCTTTCTGCCGGTGGCACGGCGCGCACTGGAAGCGGCCGGCATATCCTGGGAAATGCCGTATCAGGCCAATGACTGGCGTGATTTGATGGCGTTTGTCAGCGCCGGACTGGCAGTTGAAACCAACATGCCCTACATGGCGCAAATCAAAGACTGGGTGGAAATCCCTGCCGAAGCCGGACTGCCACCGCTGGCCGATTTCGGGGTGTTTCTGTATGTCCGCGAAGGCGCCTCGCCCCTGGCGCTGCAGCTGGCCGGCATCATCCGCGATGTGGATTTCGATCCCGCAGCACCGCAGGCAGTGCAGTAGCGCCACCCCTGCATGCTGAAAACGGGCTATTGACCCGCCACAGATTTCTGGTAAAAGGCAGCGCAGTGCTGGTGTGGCTCAATTGGTAGAGCACCCGATTTGTAATCGGGCGGTTG
>WTJS01000083.1 GCA_011524735.1 Alphaproteobacteria bacterium | reverse complement strand
AACAACGGTTTGCTGCAGCCAATTCTGACGAATTATGACTGGGGTGAGTATGACGTATACGCCGTTTACCCCAAGACGACGATCCTACCAAAACGCACGCGGGCCTTTGTTGACTTTATGGCGACACGCTATGGCAAAGACCCGTACTGGAATAAAATCCACGCTTGATTCTCATCTGCGAGTGGGCAGGCTTTGATCGTCTGCCCCGCCCGAGGATGTCAATATTGTTGTGGCTGATGGAAAAATCTTTTCCTAACCGCAGCCTTTATTGTCGAAAATGCAATCTGTACCGTTTTCTAGAGATTAGCGAAGGCCTTGCGGCCGCTCAAGAAGCTTTGTGTGATGGCACCCACACAAAGCTCCGACTCATCCTTCAGTTGGAGCACACTAAAAGAGGCGCGGAAGCGCCTCTTTTTTTGTGCGGCGTCATCTGGTTGACGGCCATTGAAGCCTGACCTTCGGCGCTTCTCAAGCGGTATTGAACCTTCAGTCGAACGGCCACGATTTCGTGATTTGCCTTTGCCCCTGATTATGCACACACTACGGCCATGTCTGATACGAACAGTACCACTGGTCTTTCGCCGGTGCCGCAACATCACAAAATCGACTATGTGGAATTTGCGTCTCCGGACCTCGCAATCGCATGTGCCTTCTTTGGAGCGGTGTTTGGGTGGCGTTTCACCGAATATGGTGCTGACTACATTGCTTTTCACGGTGCCGGACTCGAAGGCGGGTTGTATCGTGCCGATCGCCCAGACCAAGTGAACAGGTTCGAAAAAAGTGGTTCGATTATTGTTTTTTACAGTCGTGATCTTGAGGCTAGTCAGCGGCTAATCCGGCAGCATGGTGGCAAGGTAGTCAAACCAATTTTTAGCTTTCCGGGCGGGCGGAGGTTTCACTTCATGGAACCGACCGGCAATGAACTGGCAATTTGGTCTGATAGCTAGACATCGGGTGGGCTTGGCCTGTCACCGGCTCTGGCCTAGGCTGGAAATAGCTACACGGATCCACTCATGACTTTGCCATCCATTGTGACCCCTCTGGTTT
This sequence comes from Alphaproteobacteria bacterium, assembly GCA_011524735.1. Lineage (GTDB taxonomy): Bacteria > Pseudomonadota > Alphaproteobacteria > Puniceispirillales > Puniceispirillaceae > UBA8309. The sequence continues at coordinate 30,776 of WTJS01000083.1, read as the reverse complement.
TGTCCTTCACGCGCGCTGTAAACTTTACACGACTTGTGACTCTGACGGTTGCTTGGGTCTGCGCAGTGTTAGAGATCTTTTTTGGTACTCTGAGCGCGACAGTGTTGCTGGTTGGGCTTTTGGCTTTCGCACTGTTTGTTCTATTGACGGTAACAAGGTTGCGCTGGGACAGCCTTGTCATTCTGTCTTTGTTGGCCGTGGTTATGTGGTTGCTGCTGGAGGAAATGCCGACTTTTGCAGATATCATGGCTGGTGGAGAGCGTGTTCTGATTTTTGCAGCCCTGCTGCCGACCATGGCACTGGTGCGTGCAACTGCGATGACGATGCCAACTGTCCACGCAACCCAGGACAGGCTGGCTGCGCTACCACTTCAGTCTTCTGCCGGCGGACTGCAGCTTGCAGCGCATGCATTTGGGGGCATTATCAATACCGGTGCGCTGGCCCTGTTGTCGGCCTCGCTTCCGGACAACGCCACTGACGATCGGCGTCGCCGCGTTGCGGAAGCTGTCATACGTGGCATGGTGGTGTCTTCGGCCTGGTCACCTTTCTTTGTCGCATTTGCAATCGGCCAGATATTTGTGGCGCCAATCTATGCCTGGATGGCAATCGCCATTGGGGTTGTTTCAGCGCTGCTGTTTACCATGGCAACTCTAGTGGGCTTGAATAACGGCTTTGCCAAGTCACAGCTGCACTCGTCGCTTCGCTGTCTGTCGCCGGTGGCCTCTCGCCTATTTATCACTCTTCTGGCGGTTCTCACTGTGGCTCTAACGTTTCAATTGACAGCGCTGTCAGCTGTTGTCGTTGTGATGCCGGTGCTCGTCATGATCCAGATGGCCCGCCACAGAAATAAGGCAGGCACGATTCTGCGACAGACCAGCCGTGCCATGCAGGGAACAGCTGATGATCTTATCATTATCAGTGCCGCTATGCTTGTTGCCTTTCTGGCAACTCAGGATGGCACTCTTTCGCATCTCATCAGTCAATATTATCCTGGTGTCATTCCAGGCTGGGTCGCCCTCATGGCAACGCCAATGCTGATGATGGCGCTCTCTGTGGTGGGCATCCATCCGGTGATTACAAGCACGGCACTTCTTGCCACTTTCAGCGCAGGTGGTGCGGATGTTCATCCGGCCCTGCTTGTGCAGGCTCATCTCATTGGATGGGGGGCTGGGACAATGAGTTCAGTTGCGTCCCTTTCAGTTCTGACGTCCGCCAGTCTGTTCCGTGTGCCAACCGCGAGGCTTGTGTTTGGTGACAACATGCTTTGTGGTTTTCTTTACGCCCTGATTGGGGGCGGACTCCTGGTGTGCGGTAATCTGGCCCTCGGTTACAGTTAACGAGGCTTGCCGGCTCCCTGTGCCGGACCTTGAATACAGTAGATATCTTGCAAACATGACAGGACACCGGCATTTTATTTGCGTAATCTTGAAAGGTGGCAAATATGATTTTTCGTCAGCTCTTTGACTCAGTGTCCTCGACCTATACCTATCTGCTAGCCAGTCGGGTTGGAGGAGAGGCCCTGTTGATCGACCCGGTCTTCGAAAAGACGGATCGCTATATCAGGCTGCTTGAAGAGCTTGATTTGAAGCTGGTGAAGGTTGTCGATACGCACGTTCATGCAGATCATGTGACAGCCATGGGGGCCCTTCGTGATCGCACAAACTGTGTGACTGTCATGGGAGAGCAGTCACCAGTCGATGTTGTTTCGATGCGGGTGAGTGATGGTGAAAAGGTCACCATCGAAGGCCTGAATATGATTGCGATGCACACGCCTGGCCATACAGACGACAGCTACAGTTTCCGTATGGATGATCGGGTCTTTACCGGGGATACTTTGCTGATCCGCGGAACTGGTCGTACCGATTTTCAAAATGGTGATGCCGGCCAGCAATATGACTCGCTTTTCAATGGGCTGCTTCGATTGCCGGAAAGCACATTGGTTTATCCTGCGCATGACTATAAGGGTGACATGGTGTCGACCATTGGCGAGGAGCGCGCAAATAACCCCCGCCTCCAGGTGGAGTCACGAGAGGAATATATTGATCTGATGGCCAATCTGAAGCTGGCCAATCCCAAGATGATGGATGTAGCGGTGCCAGAAAATATCCGTATGGGTCTAACTATTGACCGCCAGCGTGAAGTAGCGACTGCCATTTCCGAGGACATTATCAAAAGCAATGCTGATGGCATGATCCTCGTTGATTTGCGGGAGGATGGCGAAAGGCTGAAGAGTGGCGTGATTCCTGGGTCCATTCACGCTCCCTACAGCCGCCTTGACCAACATCTACCGATGCTTGGCGCTGCGTCGGGCAAACGGATCGTGTTTTATTGTGCAGTAGGCGAACGCTCGACTATGGCTGTGAATATTGCGCAGGATAGTGGTCTGTCGACCTGCGCCCATATTCCTGGTGGTTTTGTTGCCTGGACGGAGGCTGGTGGCAACATTGATCGGGTCTGACCCCAGTGGCTGCAGGGGGAGAACGGTTGGCATGACTGAAAGCAAAGGCAGCGTCATCATTGTCGGTGGCGGCATTGTCGGTGTCTGTAACGCTTTGGCGCTTCAAAAGGCTGGATTTGCTGTCACTCTGATTGACCGTGGTCAGCCCGGTCGAGAAACATCCTATGGAAACGCAGGCGTCCTATGTGAATCTGCAATTTCGGTAGTTAATAGTCCAGCTATGTTGCGCGCCCTGCCTAAACTGCTTCTGGGTCGTTCAAACGGACTACGCTTTTCTGTGTCTTATGTGCTGCGCCGCCTTGGTTGGATGCTGCGCTTTCTGTCCTATGGCAACAAACGCCATTGGCATGCTGCTGGGCGTGCGCTTCGCGATCTGCAACTTGTCTCGCTTGCTCAGCACAAAGCATGGATTGCTGAAGCAGGGGTTGACGACCTTTTGCGGCACGGTGCGTGGATGAAAGTTTTCCGAAGCGAAGCATCTTTTGCAGCATACGAAGAACGAGAACTGCTGGATGAGGTCGGATCGAATTACACAGTATTTGAGCGCGAACAGATCAGGCAAATTGAACCAGCCCTGAAGCCAATCTACGCCAAGGCTCTTCTGCTCGAGGATACATGTCAGGTCAGCAGCCCGGCTCAGCTTACTGATGCCTATCTAGGGTTGTTTACGGCAGCGGGTGGTACCGTGGTCCGGGCCAAGGTCACCGGTCTGATAGACAATCCTGGTGGTTGGCAGATTGAGACGGAGGAAGCCGGCAGACTGGTCAGCGATCAGCTGGTGATTGCTGCTGGCGCATGGTCGGCTGAAATAGCAGGCTGGCTTGGCTATGACCTGCCACTTGGCTGGGAACGAGGGTATCATCTTCATCTTGAGCCTGATGTAGGCCCACCTCTGACACGGGCAGTTCTTGATATGGATGGGGGCTTTGCAATGGCCCCAATGCAGCAGGGAGTGCGGATTACAAGTGGGGTTGAAATAACCGACCGTGATGCCCCACCCAACTACACGCAGGTTCGTAATTCTGTGAAGCAGGCGCGTGGCGCACTCGCCCTCAAAGGGGAGGTCGAGGATGTGCCCTGGATGGGTCGCAGGCCGACGATGATTGACTCTTTGCCTGTCATTGGTGCGGCGCCGCGTCATTCAGGTCTGTGGTTCAATTTTGGTCACCAGCATGTTGGGCTGTCTATGGCACCAGGATCTGCATTGGCTTTATGCGCGATGATGCAGGCAATGCCGGAGCCGGTTGACATGCACCTGTTCCGCGCCACAAGGTTCCGTATCTAATCTGTTTGGGTTTGGGGCACGCCGTGACGGGAAAGCTTGAATTTGGAGCACCGAATGCTGCCAGCTATGACGTTGTCATCATTGGCGGTGCGATAATTGGCTCGTCAGTGGCCTGGTTTTTGTCGGACAATCCTGACTTTGACGGCTCGATCCTTGTCGTTGAACGTGACCCGACATTCGAGACAGCATCAACCTCACATACTAACAGCTGCATGCGTCAGCAATTTTCCCGAGAGCTGAACATCCAGATTTCTCAGTTTGGGGCGCAGTTCGTGCGAGAGTTTCGCGAGCGTATGGGCGGCGGTGATGATGTTCCCGACATTCACACAAACCATTTTGGCTATATGTATCTGGCTGCTGACGTCGGGCTTGCCGAAGCGCTGACCGAGGCGCAGGCGGTGCAGGCAGCCTGCGGTGCCGGAACCAAGCTGATGTCACCAGACGAGATTGCCGCTGCCTATCCTTTCTATAATCTGGAAGACATTATCCTTGGCTGCCACAACCTGAAGGATGAAGGCTATTTCGATGGCGGAACAATGTTCAGCTGGCTCGGCAAGGCGGCGCGGGCTAAGGGCGTTGAATATCTGACCAATAAGGTGGTGGGCATTGATGTTGCCTCCGGCCGTGCCAGCGCTGTGCGCCTTGCCACTGGCGAGGTCGTGGCAGCTGGAACGATCATCAATGCCTCTGGCCCCCGGGCGTCACTCACGGCGGCCATGGCTGGCCTGGAAATTCCGGTTGAACCGCGTCGGCGCTATACCTTTATTTTTGATGCCGCAGACCGGCTTGATCGTGACCTACCGCTTACCATTGATCCGTCTGGAGTACATGTGCGAACGGACGGGTTGTATTACATGGCTGGCTGTCCGCCGGAGATTGATGAGCCGGTTGATTACGATGATTTCGACATGGATCACGCTATCTGGGAAGATAAGGTCTGGCCGGCACTGGCCAACCGCATCCCATCCTTTGAGGCAATCAAGCTTGTTAGTAGCTGGGTCGGCCACTACGCCTTCAACACTTTGGACCAGAACGCCATCATCGGGCCGCATCCAGACCTGCCAAACTTCATTTTTGTGAACGGATTTTCAGGTCACGGTTTGCAACAGTCACCGGCAATGGGACGGGGCGTTTCCGAACTGGTGACTTATGGGGAATATCGGTCACTCGACATGTCGCCGCTTGGTGTTGAACGGATCATTTCCAACAGCCCACTCGTTGAACGTGCAGTGATTTAAGGGTGTTAAGGCCCTGTTCACCAGCTGTCTGCTAAGGTTTTTGGAAGGCTGATTCGCGGGCGCGCACGATGGCACTCAATGTCTGATTATGCGGGGTGGCAATGCCGTGACGGGCGCCAATGACAGGGACCATCCCGTTAATGGCATCAATTTCTGAAGGCCGCCTCGCCATATGATCAAGGCGCAGTGAAGGGCTGGCATGTGGCATCAAGCTGGCAAAGTCCGTGACATAGGTGACCGGGTCATTGAAAGAGAACGCGACCCCTTCAGCAAGCCCACACTCATAGGCTTCGCAGGCACAGGCCAGCGCGATCTGCCAGGCGGCTTCATTATTCATCAATTCTCCGACATTACAGTCGAATGTTGTGCAGGGTGCGCTCAGCGTGACATTGCAGATAAATTTTTCCCAGATTAGTTGGGTGATATCGACGAAGGCGCGAGCGTTAAACCCAGCATCCTGCCACAGTGCCTCAAGTCTGGTCAGTCTGTCTGTCATGCCGCCTGACATCTCGCCAAGTCGGATCAGTTTCATGGCATTGTGATGAGCATGGGCAGGGCCACGAAGTGAGGCCCCAAAGCCGTCGGCAACACCAAGAAGGACATTGTTGATTGGCATGTGCGCGGCGATGCGTTCACCTGCCCCAAGACCATTCTGAATGGTCAGCACAAGCGACTCTGGCTTCATGACTTGTGCCACCTGACGCGCAGCATCTCCAACGCCAGCAGCTTTCGTGGCAATGATATAGAGGTCGCAGGCGCCGGCTTCAGCCAGCGTGCTTGTTGCTCTGATTGAGGTGAGGGTGCGATCACCGCTGATCCCTTCAAGACGCAGACCATTCTGCTGTATCGCACTGACATGCTCAGGCCAGCCATCGATAGCCCAGACCTCATGTCCGGCTTCAGCCATATGCACGGCATAAACCGACCCCATGGCACCGGTGCCAATGATGGCAATTTTCTGTCTCACCAGATTTGCGCTCACAGCTGTCATGCTAGGCCGCCTTTACAAAGTAGAGTTCGGTGGGCGCTAGATTGCCAGAAGTGACCTCCAAGGCCAGGTTTCGAAACCGATCAGGTGTATTCGGCGCTGGTTCTGGGCGTGTTTCCAGAATCTTGCGAAAAAAACCTGTTGCTGCCTTTGTTTCATCATGCCGACTGGAAAGTCGAAACCCAGACGCCAAGGCGGCATCGATGTAGACCTGTGGTGGTTCCACCGCGCTCACGGCAGCTGTCGATGCCCATGGCATTGGAAAATTGACTGCCGCGGTGCCGACTTTCATCATGTCATAGACCGCAAAGATGCCGCCCGGTTTCAGCACGCGATAGACTTCGCTCATCAGTCCTGTTTTGTCGGCGATGTTCATGCCGACATGAAGCATCATTGCCCGCTCAAAACTTTCTGGGCCGTAGGGCATGTCCAGTGCACTCCCCTGCGTCAGAGTCACCTGATCTCCAAGCTCGCAGAACCTGTTCAGTTCGACACCGGCATCAATAAAGTCAGGCGTGAGATCAATGCCTGTGACCTGGCATCCTGTGCGGACCGCCACCACGCGTGCTGGTCCGCCGGCCCCGCAGCCGACATCCAGCAGGTGATGGGCCGGATCAAGGCCAAGCCGGTCGGCAACGCGGGCAGTAGCCGTGATGCCACCAACGTGAAACTCATCAAACGGAGCCAGCACTTCAGGTGTTACACCAGTGCGGCTGATCCCTGCTTCTTCAAGACTCCTGAATATCCGTTCAGCAAGCTTGGCACCGGCGTAATGGGCCTGAATGTCATCTGACTTCGGCATGGGAAAAATCCTGTATGACCTGCGATTGCAAAAGCTTAGCAAAGCGTGCCGGGCGGTGCATCAGCGAATGGTGGAACTTTGCCTGCTGGTTCATTCTGTGCCATTGTTCTGGCCACATTGAAGATATGACTGCCGGACTATGTATCCCATGACACTCACACCACTTCTGACTGCTACATTCCCGATCCCACTTCACGCGGTCGCCGCCATGGCGGCGCTAGGCCTTGGGGTGGTGCAAATGCGAATGAAGAAGGGAACCCGGAGCCATCGTATTCTTGGGCGTGTGTGGGTGGCGTTGATGGCAGCTGTTGCGCTTAGCAGCTTCTTCATTCATGAAATTCAGCTCGTGGGCCTGTTCAGCCCAATTCATCTGCTGTCCATTTTCACACTGGGAAGTCTGTTTGTGGCCATTCGCCAGGCGCGACAGGGCCGGATTGCGGCGCATCGCCGGACAATGACATTGATGTTCTGGCTGGCACTGGTCCTGACCGGATTTTTTACCTTCATGCCGGGGCGGGTCATGTATCAAGTCATTATAGGAGTTGCGTGATGATTGCCGTTGGTGGCGAAAACCTGATTGATTTTGTGTCCGGAACGCCGGTGCCGGGTGAATTGCCGCGCTATACGGCAAACCCGGGTGGTGCCCCCTATAATGCGGCGATGGCAGCTGCGCGGCAGGGTCAGCAGGTCGCCTACCTGACTCCGATTTCGACTGATTCATTGGGGGATCTTCTTGTCGAACGGCTGGAAGAAAGTAACGTCACCATCAGCGCACCGCGCGTCGTTCAACCAACTTCGCTTGCGGTGGTTTCGCTGGATGGAAATGGTGTGCCGTCATATGCCTTTCATCGCAATGGCACCGCTGAACGGCAGGTCAGTTTTGAGGGGCTTGCGAAGGCAATGCCGTCTGACACAACGATTTTGCATGTAGGTGGGTTGGCGCTGATTGATGGTGATGATGCTAATGCATGGGAAGCCTTTTTCTATGACTGTGCTGATCGCGGCATCCTGACGTCGTTGGACCCGAATGTGAGGCCAGCCCTTGTCAGCGACCGGGACAGCTACGTAGCGCGGGTGAAACGCATGCTGAAACGTGCAGATCTCGTAAAACTAAGTGATGAAGACATGCTGTGGCTTTATCCGGACATGGATATTGCCGCTGCATGTGAAGCCTGTCGCAAGGACAGCGATGCGGCCTTTTTCATTCTGACACGCGGCGCAGATGGCGCTGACGGATTCGCAGGCGGAACGTCGGTGACTGTAGCGGCACGCGCCGTCACCCAGCTAGCCGACACAGTAGGCGCCGGTGATACCTTCATGGCAACTATACTTGCGTGGGTGATGGAACAGGGGATTACTGCTCGATCGGATCTTGCGAAGCTTGATGTGGCTGCGATGGAGACGGCGATGATGCGAGCAGGTGAGGCCGCTGCGATTAATTGTGAGCGCTCCGGATGCAACCCGCCTTATCGACATGAGCTGGGGCTGGGTTAACGGCGGCCTGAATTGGTGGTCTGTCAGCTTGGTCTGGCAGTTTGGTTTGGCAGTATGTCAGTTCAGCTTTCACGGCGACATACTGTCTCAATTCATCATGGACAGGCAGGCGCATTTAGCGTAATGCCTGCGGCCGTGAAACCAGTGCCGTGGTGGCTTGGCTCGGGCTGAGGGGAAATGCAATGATTCGCAGCAATGTTATGAGCGTGTTTGCTCTGGCAGCATGCCTGAATATGTCAGCTGCGCTGGCGGCGCAGACATCCATTACCGTTGGTATGCAGCTTGAGCCACCTAACCTTGATCCCACAGGCGGTGCGGCAGCTGCCATTGATGAGGTTGTCTACGCCAACATCTTCGAAGGGTTGACCCGATATCAGGCGGATGGATCGGTGGTCCCAGCACTGGCTCGCGAATGGACAATTTCCGATGACGGATTGGTCTATACCTTTGCGCTTCATGACGGTGTGACCTTCCATGATGGCAGCAGCATGGATGCAAATGACGTTAAATTCTCGCTGGATCGTGCCCGCGCCGAGGACTCAACCAACGCACAGAAGCGCCTGTTCACCGGGATCAGCATGGTCGAAGCTGTCGACCCACTGACGGTGCGCATCACCCTTTCCAACCCTGATGGCAGTTTCATCACAAGCCTTGCCTGGGGCGATGCGGTGATTGTGGCACCTGAAACAATCGATACGGCAACGACTGCGCCTGTTGGTACGGGTCCCTTCACCTTTTCGCGCTGGGTGCAGGGCGACCGAGTCGAGCTGGCTCGTAACCCAAGTTATTGGGGCACCCCGGTTGCTCTTGAACGCGCGACCTTCAAATTCATTTCTGATCCTACAGCCGCTTTCGCAGCGATGATGGCCGGGGATATTGACGCTTTTCCGGGATATCCGGCACCTGAAACCCTGCCACAGTTTGAGGCAGATCCGCGTTTCCGAGTGATTGTGGGCTCGACTGAAGGTGAAACCATTCTGTCCACGAACAACAAGTCAGACAAATTGTCCGATATTCGCATTCGCAAAGCGCTGGCCCATGCCATTGATCGACAGGCCATTATCGATGGCGCCATGTTTGGCTATGGTACCCCGATAGGCACCCATTTCGCACCGCATCATCCTGACTATGTCGATTTGACGGGCCAGTCTGCCTATGACCCGCAGAAGGCGCGTGATCTGTTGAAAGAAGCCGGGGTGGAAAATCTGTCCCTATCGCTGAAGCTCCCACCGCCTTCATATGCCCGCCGCGGTGGTGAGATCATTGCTGCCCAGCTTCGTGAGGTTGGGATTGAAACCGAGATTGCTAATCTTGAATGGGCGCAGTGGCTGGAGCAGGTTTTCCGGGGCAAGGATTTTGACCTGACCATTGTTTCGCATACCGAACCTATGGATATCGGGATTTACGCAAACCCTGACTATTATTTTCAGTATGATAGTGCTGAATTTCAGGCCACCATTGCCGAGCTGAAACTGGCCAGTGATCCGTCAGACCGGTCTCGCTTGTTGCAGGCCGCACAGCAACGCATTGCCGATGACTTCGTGAACGGGTACCTTTTCCAGCTGGCGCGAACCGGTGTTGCCAATGCCAGGATTCAGGGTCTCTGGGAAAACGCGCCAACCCAGGCAAACGACCTTACGGGTGTCAGCTGGACTGACTGACGGGGTGATCCCGGTGGCAGCAGTTCGCTGAGAGCTGGCGAGTTGATCGGGATGACCTGTTGCTGACCTATCTCCTGTCACGCTTAATGATGTTTGGCCTCAGTCTTGCTGCGGCCTCTCTTGTCATTTTCGTAATGATAGAGCTTGTCCCGGGCGACCCGGCAGCCTTTATGCTGGGTATTAATGCTGCGCCGGATACACTGGCAGCCTTACGGGCTGAACTTGGATTGGATGCCAATCCAGCAGTGCGGTATGTGCGCTGGGTTTCTGGCATGCTGATCGGTGACTTTGGTGTGTCCTACACCTATCAGGTGCCCGTTGCTGAGCTTGTGTCGGCCCGTCTGGTTGTATCTCTGCCACTGGCGGTGATGGCCCTGCTGCTCTCCATTCTGATCGCCATTCCTGCAGGCATGTTTGCAGCCGCGCGTCGCGGCCAAGCTGCAGATGTTGGGATCATGGGGGTGACCCAGCTTGGTATCGCCATTCCCAATTTCTGGTTCGCTATGCTGCTTGTCATGGTGTTTGCCATTCATCTTCGCTGGGTGTCTGCAGGCGGGTTTCCGGGGTGGGAAGCCGGTGTGATTGAGGGGGTGAAGGCTTTACTCCTGCCGGCTGTCGCACTTGCGGTCCAGCAGGCATCGATCCTTGCACGGGTGGTGCGCTCGGCGCTTCTGGATACATTGACACAGGATTATATCCGCACCGCGCGGGCGCGCGGCTTGTCGCGTCGGCAGGTGCTGGTCCGTCACGCGTTCCGCAACGCGATGATCCCGGTGCTGACTATTTTGGGGCTACAGTTTTCTTTCCTGATTGCCGGCGCAGTTATCATTGAAAACGTATTTTTTCTTCCCGGCCTTGGCCGTCTGGTTTTCCAGGGAATCACTCAACGTGATCTGATTGTCGTGGAATCAGTGGTCATGCTGCTTGTTTTCGCGGTGATCATGGTGAATTTCATGGTCGACATTGCTTATGCGATTATCGATCCAAGGTTGCGGCGGCGATGAGTAGAATTCGTCATATGCCACGCGCGCTGTTGGTGGGTCTGGCCGTTACAACCGTTGTTTTGGCAGTGGCGCTGATGTCACTTGTCTGGACCCCGCATGCGGTGACAGGCGTTGATATTGCGGCGCGCCTGCAGCCACCAAGCACAACATACCTTCTTGGAACAGATCATTTTGGTCGTGATCTTCTGTCCATGCTTATGGTGGGCGCAAGAACCTCCATGGCGGTGGCCATTTTGGCGGTTGGTCTTGGCATGCTTGTCGGCGTGCCTCTTGGGCTAAGCGCCGCTGCCATGCATGGGGGATGGCTTGATGATCTGGTGATGCGAGGGAATGACCTTGTTTTTGCCTTCCCGGTGCTTGTGATCGCCATTCTGATCACAGCTGTCTTTGGTCCTTCTGCTGTTAATGCCATTCTTGCTATCGGCATTTTTAACATTCCTGTCTTTGCCCGCGTCACGCGTGGAGCGGCGCTAGCCATCTGGACGCAGGACTATATTCGTGCGGCCCGGGTATGTGGTAAAGGCCGCGCGCGTATTTCGATGGAACATGTGCTTCCCAATATCAGCAGTCTGCTGATTGTTCAGGGCACTATTCAATTCGGACTTGGTATTCTTGTTGAGGCAGGCCTGTCCTATGTGGGTCTTGGTGCTCAACCGCCGCTGCCATCATGGGGGCGGATGCTGGCTGACAGTCAGACAATGATCAGTTTCGCCCCTCAGCTCGCTATCTTTCCCGGACTTGCCATCGTGATCACAGTCCTCGCACTTAATCTTGCTGGGGATGGCCTGCGTGACTTTCTTGATCCTCGCATCAGGAGAGCGCGATGAACAAAGTCAGCGCGCCACTTCTGGATGTGAGGAACTTGTCAGTTGAGATTGCCAGCACCACCATCGTAGATCGGCTGTGCTTGCAGCTCCAGCGAGGAGCTGTTCATGGCCTTGCAGGTGAGTCAGGATCTGGCAAATCCATGACCGCGCTTGCCGTCATGGGACTGCTCCCAGACAGCGCCTCTGCCACTGGATCCGTCCTGCTGGGCGGTCATGATCTGATGTCATCTGATGATGCCGGTATGTGCGATATTCGCGGACGCCGCATGGGGATGATTTTTCAGGAACCTATGACAGCTTTGAACCCGCTCATGACCATTGGGGATCAGGTGGCAGAGACGGTACGCATACACACATCAACAGGTCACGACGAATCGCGCGCTATCGCCGCTTCCCGGTTGGATCGGGTTGGTATCACCGCTGATCGGGCAGGGTTGGGAAGGTTTCCGCATGAATTGTCTGGTGGTCAGCGTCAGCGAGTTATGATTGCGCAAGCGATTGCGCTGCAGCCTGCACTCCTGATTGCTGATGAGCCGACAACTGCGCTTGATGTGACAACGCAAGCGTCGATCCTTGAACTGCTGTGCGGGCTGGCTGAAGAAGAAGCCATGGCCATGTTGCTGATTACACACGATCTGGCTGTGCTTGCCCGCCACGCGGCACGAATATCAGTGATGGAATCCGGCCGCATCGTAGAAGAGGCTGAAAGTGAAGCTCTGTTTCGAAATAGGACACATGGCTACACGCGCACACTAATTAGCTCTGCAACCCATCAGCCTGCAAAAGTGGCGCGATCGCAGGATGCTAAGTCGTTATTGACCGTTGAACAGGTTAGTGTTGGGTATCGGAAATCTGGGGCATCCCTGTTCACAGACAATGCGACACGCACGATTGTGAAGGATGTGTCTCTATCTGTTGCGACTGGGGAATCCGTCGCACTTGTTGGGGAATCGGGATGCGGGAAATCAACGCTAGCAAGGGCCATTCTGGGTCTTGAGCCGCTCCTAGGTGGCAGCGTTACTCTTGATGGACATCAGATCAGCCAATCTGGCGGTTTGCCAGAAAGCGCCCAGCGGGCGGTGCGCGGAGCAATGCAGGTTGTTTTTCAAGACCCATTTGGGTCTTTCAACCCGCGGCACAGTGTGGCCCGCCTGGTGGCGGAGCCTTTCCATGCATTACCCCATACACCGCGTGGTCGGGACCTTGGTGATGCGGTGGCAGATGCTCTGTTGTCTGTCGGATTGCAGATAGAGGATGGAACTAAATTCATCCACGAATTTTCAGGTGGTCAACGCCAGCGGATCGCCATTGCACGGGCGCTTGTCACTCGGCCAAAGCTGATCATTCTTGATGAGGCTGTTTCAGCCTTGGACGTGTCAATTCGGGCACAGGTGCTGGATTTGTTGGCAGAGCTAAGGGCAAAACATAATTTGTCATATTTGTTTATCACGCACGATCTTGCGGTGGTTCGTGCGATCGCCGACCGGGTGGTCGTGATGAAGGAAGGGCGTTTTGTTGAAACAGGGCCAACAGATCAGGTTCTTGATCATCCGTCGGCTGGCTACACTCGCGAACTGGTTGCCGCCAGCCCCGAAATTCCGCCAGAATGGCTCGCATAAATTTGGAATGAGACATTATGAAGCCAGGGCCACGTAATCTGATTACCGATGTTGACGGTATCCTTGTCGGCAATGCTCAGGACGCCATGTTGAAAAGTGGGACAACTGTGCTGACGGCTGACCGCCCCTTTACAGCGTCGGTTCATGTGATGGGCGGCGCACCTGGTACGCGTGAAACCGATCTTCTAGCACCAGACAGGCTTGTTTCAGATGTGGACGCGCTCGTGCTGTCAGGCGGCTCCGCTCTAGGGTTGGAGGCCGCATCAGCGGTGGCGAATACGCTGCGTGCTCGTGGTCATGGGTTTGATGTGGATGGACAGAAGGTGCCGATTGTGCCGGCGGCCATCCTGTTTGATCTCTTAAATGGCGGTGACAAGGACTGGCAGCTTGAAGACCATGCCTCACCCTATGCCAGACTTGGTGCCGAAGCGCTGTCGGCATGCGGAACTGATTTCGAGATTGGCAGCGTCGGTGCTGGTACTGGCGCGACCACCTGCTGGCTGAAGGGAGGGCTTGGCTCTGCCTCTGCCATTCTGGAAAACGGGATTACCATTGGCGCGCTTGTTGCGGTGAACGCTTTTGGATGTGTTGCACCACAAGACGCCGCGCACTTCTGGGCGGCACCGTGGGAATTTATTGACGCAGATGGCGGTGAGTTTGGCGGGCTCGGTCCCGTTACGTCGTCAGTGGCGGATCACGGTGTGACTCTGAAAGGGCGATTTGATCCGCGTCAGAACACCACCATTGGTATCATTGCCACTGACGCTGATCTCACCAAAACAGAATGCGCGCGCCTTGCGCTGGCGGCACATGATGGCTATGCCCGCGCTATCGTGCCAAGTCATACGGATTTCGATGGTGATCTGATCTTTGCTGCGTCGACACGAGGTAAGCAGCTTAACAATCGGCCGGTCGATACCAGCCTTCTGGGACATGCCGCTGCCTGTGTGATGGCAAGGGCCATTGCCCGCGCAGTCTGGAACGCGACGCCGGCGGCAGGCGACATCAACCCCTGCATGCGCCAACGGGTTGCTAGCTGATTATATAATGAGGAGAGCACCATGCTTGACCAAAGCCAGATTAATTCCCTTCGGCAGGCCAGTGTCGCGCCAGCAGGGCATCTAATTGACGGCACGCCGGATACAGCTGGTGTTGGTGGGCAGATACCGGTGATTTCCCCTATCGACGGGTCCGTGCTGACCACGCTTGCAGATGGTGATGCAGCATTGGTGGAACGTGCCGCCGCGGCTGCACGAACAGCCTTTGAAGATGGCCGCTGGTCAAAAATGGCGCCTGCTGCCCGCAAAGCCGTTCTGCATCGCTGGGCCGATCTCGTGCAGACCCATGCATCAGAACTTGCTGTTCTGGGGGTGCGCGACAACGGTACCGAAATCGGTATGGCCTTTCGCGCCGAGCCTGGCTCGGCCGCCGCCACATTACGCTATTACGCTGAAGTCTGTGACAAAATCTATGGCGAGATTGCACCAACACCGGATGGCATTCTTGGGATGATCCACAAGGAGCCGGTTGGTGTTGTTGGCGCCATCATTCCCTGGAATTTCCCGCTGATGATTGGGGCGTGGAAATTGGGGCCAGCTCTGGCATGTGGCAACTCGGTGGTGATCAAGCCTGCTGAAAGTGCGTCTTTGTCACTACTCAGGATGTGTGAACTCGCGCATGAAGCGGGTCTGCCAGCAGGGGTGCTGAATGTGGTCACTGGCCGCGGTACGAGTGTTGGTGAGGCCATGGCGATATCAAAGAATATTGATGTCATTGTCTTTACCGGCTCTGGTGCTGTTGGGCGCCGGATCATGGAAAATGCAGCGCGCTCTAACCTCAAGCGCACCTATCTCGAACTTGGCGGCAAGTCGGCCAATATCGTGTTTGCGGATATGCCGGATTTTGACGCAGCAGTCGCTGGCGCGGTCTCAGCCATCTTCCGTAACTCTGGCCAGGTCTGCGTCGCTGGTTCCCGGCTTCTTGTTGAAGCGTCCATTCATGATGAATTTGTGGCGGCTGTCTGTGCTGGTGCGGCCAGACTTCGTGTTGGAGATCCGCTAGATCTCAGCAGTGATATTGGAGCAGTGCACAATGCTGACCAGCTGGATAAGAACCTTGCCGCCCTATCACGTGCGGCGGAAGAAGGCGCACAGGTTCAGCAGGGTGGTGCGAGGCTGCATGAGACAGGTGGCGGTTTCTACATGGAGCCCGCCGTGGTGACAGGCGTGAAGCCCTCACATGATCTGTTCCGCAATGAAGTATTTGGGCCAGTTCTGGCGGTTACGCCATTTCATGATGAGTCTGAGGCTATTCGGTTGGCGAATGCCAACGATTATGGACTTGCCGGCGGTGTCTGGACGAATGATCTGGGGCGGGCGCACCGGATGATTGCCGGGATGAAGACAGGCGTTGTTACAGTGAACAGCTACGGTGCGGTTGACGTTACTGCACCACTTGGGGGCGTACGACAGTCAGGAAATGGTCATGACAAATCACTTCACGCCATCGATAAATATATCGATCTGAAGACAGCCTGGATCCAGCTATAGTTTGGGGCTGCACTCAAATAGCCTGCCTTTGCCATGAACGGCTTCCTCGATTCCGGCAAGACGCAGGCAGTGCCAAGCTAGCGCATGGTTGGATGATGTCACCGGAAGGTTGGTGCGGGCTTCCAACTCGGCAACCGCATCGGCAAGTCTTACAGACGTGCAGGACACAAAGATTGCATCGAGCTCATGGCCTTCGCGCAGCCTGTCAATGGCCCCGACAAGGCTATCAGTGTCTATGGTTGCCACAACCGGGTCCATCTCTTCGTTGAAAGATCCAAATACAGGCACTTCATAGCCGTGGCTGGTGATATAGGCATGGACTTGTTCATTCACGTCACGGCGATAAGGCGTCAGCACCCCGATCCGGTGCGCACCCAGCGCGTCAAAAGCGGCAAAGGCAGCACTAATCGGATTAGTCGTCTGGGCGGTTGGCTTGGCGGCATTCAGCAGGCTGTCGATGCGGTCTGCACCGAGCAGGATTGAGGCAGAGGTACATCCGTAGGCCAGGACATCGACGTGGTCACCAACCAGAATCAGGCTGGCGGTGTCAGTGATGCGTGGCTCCATCGCTGCCAGTGTTTCTGGTGTAACCTGTGGGTCGTTTGCAATGCGGGCCGTGAAGACGTCGACGCCAGCCATGTCAATCAGCGTGCCGAATTCATGCTCAATCGTATAATCCGAAGACAGTACCACAAGCCCCAGGCGGGCGCGGCTTCCGATCACACTCTTCGTGGTAAAGGGAAGATGCTCGATCAACTGCATGATTTTAGCGGGCGGCGATCAGGCCGATTTCAACGGTGAAGTCAGGCGAGGCAAGGCGCGGAGATTCCACACAGGCTCGGCAGGGAGCGTTACCTCCGGCTGACCAGGCGTCCCACACCTCATTCATTTCGGCGAAATCATCCATGCTGCACAGCCAGATGGTAGCGGTGAGGGCTTTGGATTTATCGGTGCCAGCTTCGGCAAGCAGGCTGTCGATTTGATCCAGAATAGCGCGGGTCTGATCAGCGACACTGGCACCCGGCGCAGATTGTGCAACTTGGCCAGCCAGGTAAACGGTATCGCCATGGATGACCATCTGACTCATCCGGTCATTTGTGTGAAAGCGGTCAATGGCCATGCTGTGTCTCCTGTCTGCACTGGTGTTGGTTAATCAGCCGTCACCTTATGGCAAGCCGCAGTCGGCGTCCATAAGGTGATTGTATGTTGGTCTAGCCAGCATGCGGAATTGCACCAGGGGAAATACCAATCTTCATCATATCCTCACCCCAGATGATGCGTCCCTTGAAAATTTCTGCCATTTCAGCAAGGCAGCGTTCTTTGACCCCGGGGGCATCCATCTGTGGGGTGAAATGGGTTGCGACAAGGGTTTTGACATTGGCCGCTGCTGCAGTCCTCGCGGCTTCCAGATGACCGGAAGATGTCAGCTCCTTACTTTCATCTACAAAACTTCCGGAAATGAAATAGCACATATGGATCAGCATATCGGCGTCCTGAGCAATCTCGACGATGCTGTCGCAGGGGCCCGTATCGCCGGAATAGACCAGCACTCCACTATCCGTTTCCAGTCGCAGCGCATAGGGCTCGATATAGCCTGGCTGATGATACACCTCACGAATGCTGACCTTCCAGCGATCACTTTCGACTTCCATTCGGTCATGGATGGGGGTGACGACAGGGCTTGGCCGCTTGCGTGGCAGCGTACCGCCGCGGTTCAGATAGACCTGTTGGCTGCCAACAGAATTCAGGCGACCATTCAGGTCGGGATGAAAAACGCCTTCCTCTCCAAACAGCAGGTCTGTCATGCGTTGCATATAGGCAGGAGCATAAACCTGAAGATCAGGAATCTGGCCTGCACCCTGATCCCAGCGGCTATGCACCAGCCGTGCATAATCAAGGCAATGGTCGGTATGCAGGTGCGAGAAGAAGATTGTGTTGAGATCGGTTGCTTTATAGCCAGTGCGCAGGAAATTATGGTGCGCCCCGCCACCATGATCAAAGACTAGAATCTCGTCGCCAATCTCAATCAGATATCCTGAGCTGGCGCGGTTTTGCATTGGCACGGGTGACCCTGTGCCAAGAAGCGTAATGTCCATAATGATGTACCTCCTCTAACAAAAATTCGGATCGAATGGATTCAGGTCTTGGCAAAGGATGACCGCATTTTTGCAGCCCACCTGCCGTCTTCAAACGTAATCACCCACAGAGATCTGAAATTTGTGATCATCTCACCGCTGGAGTTGAAACGCTGAATTTCAGCATCAAGATGCACTTTGCTCTCAGACGCCCGAAGCAACTGTATGTCGTCAAATTTGGAATGATCCCAGTCGTCACCAGCCCTCAATAGAAAATCGGAAAAATATGACTCTTCAGTTTCCCAGACTTTCAGTTCCGTGCCGCTAAGCCTCATGTGCGGAAAATGCAGGGTTGCAGCAATAGCCGCTTGGTCACGGGCGTTGAGGCCTTCGATATGAGCGTCCATAACGGCAAGCGCAGCTGCGACGGCCTCCGGATACTGAGGATCGGGTGATGTCATGTCGATGGAACCATCCTGTCAAAACCATAAAGACGCCCTGGGTTGTCTACTAGAATTCGATTGCGCATTAATGCGTCAGGCGCCCAGTCTGCCAATGCATTCAGCAGATCACCATCATTTGGCATGGGACCCGTGACCGCAGGGTGTGGCCAGTCACTACCCCAGACAAGCTGGTCAGGGTTTGCGCGCAGCAGTGCGCTGGCAAGCGCGGCCACCTGTGTATTTGTTTCCTGTCCCGCTGGACCGAGCCGGTAAGCCCCTGACATTTTCACCCACGCCTTTCCCGCGCCCAGAAGGTGAAGCATGGCCCTGAAGCCCGGATCGTTAATGCCCTTTGCTGCTGGCATATGGCCAAAATGGTCAAACACCACTGGTACTGGCAGGCTGGCGAAGTCAGCCATGCTGTCATGAAGCGTTGATACGTCAGCCAGTATTTGAAGGTGCCAGCCATGATCTGCGATGCGGGCGGCCAGCTCGGCAAGGCTCTCAATTCGGGTGTTGCTGCCAAACAGCATATTGACTCGGCACCCCACTGCCCCCTGTTCGCGATAGGAGGAGAGAACGTGGTGCGGCGTGTCATCATCGATAACGACTATGGCCTTCATGGATGGATCGGCCTTGCAGGCATGCATCGTTGTTCGGTTGTCCGTACCATAGACACTTGGCTGCACAATCACTGACCTTGTGAGCCCAAGTGTGCGTTGAAGATGTCGAAAATCGAACTCAGGCGCAGGTGCGGCTGTATAGCTTCGTTCCGGCACCTGGGGTGACGGTCCGTCAAAGATATGGAAATGGCAGTCGCAGCCATTGGCTGGCACAATGAAATGTGGCGCGCGAGGCAGCGGATCAGGGCCAGCACATAGAGGTGGCGTTTCAGTCATTTGTCTGCCTTTATGTGCGGTGTTTGCAGCCAGGCCAGGATATCGTCTGTATCTACGCCATGGGCTGGTGGTGGGCCAGCTGGCGCATGTGTTTTGGTTCTGTTTAGGCGAAATGGCAGGGTGGGGGTGGAAAGCCCCGTGTCAGGATCGGTGTGGATAAAGTTACGGCTTGTCACTTGGTCAGACGCCAGACATTCGGCAAGCGTGCGGATACGTGCTGCCGGTACCCCGCCCCGCTGCAGCCTGAATTCTATGTCAGAAGCCTCATATTTTGCCAGCTCAGAGGTCAGTTCTTCGACCAGCTCAGTCGCATGTTTCTGACGCTGGGGGCGTTCCGAAAAGCGCGGGTCAGTCAGCCAGTCGTCGCGCTTCAGTACCTTTGCCAGATTGGTGAAATGAGTCTCCTCATTCACACCAAGCGAAATCATTCCGTCGCGACAGGCAAAGCTCCCGGCACCCGCAGAACGGCTGTTGGCAAGGTTACCTCGGCGCTTTGGTTCATTGCCGGTTTTCAGGTAATCGGTGACTGTTGAACTCATCAGGGTCAGGCCAGTCTCCAGCATCGACACATCAATGAAGGCACCCTTGCCGGTCTTCTGACGTTCAATGATGGCTGCCAACACAGCCATGCTAGCGGCCATTGCCGTTGCATAATCAAGAATTGGAGCACCGGTGCGGGTGGGGCCACTTTCCGCTGTGCCGGTACATTCCATGATCCCGCAGGCTGCCTGAATATTTACATCATAGGCTGGTGCATTTGCCTGTGGTCCGTTGCGGCCATAGCCTGTCAGGGCGCAATGGATAAGTTCAGGATATTCACGCTGGATGACAGTTTCATCCAGTCCTAGCCGCTCCATGGTGGCAGGAAGGTGATTTTCAACAAAAATATCAGCGCGGGCTAGCAGTGCCTTCATGGTCCGCATGTCATCCTGAGCTTCGAGATCAAGCGCAATAGAACGTTTGCCGCTGCCTTGCGTCAGATAAGACGTACTCATGCCGTTGGCGGATGAAGCGGTGTCTGTTCCACCGCGGTGCCGAATGGCGTCACCCTTTGAGATTGACTCAACCTTAATCACATCAGCGCCCAGCAGGCCCAGATAATAGGCGCATGCAGGTCCTGCCAGAACATGGGTGAAGTCAATCACAAGATAACCAGAAAGGGGGGTGGTCATACCGTTAGTGTCCAGAAATACATGATTGGAAAAGTGTGCGGCGAAGCGGCACTCCAGTCCAGAAATTTCCCGTTATTCACCCTTAGGCATGACACTTTCCAATTGGCGGGCCTGATCGTGCTACCTATATTCGGAGCACAAGATGAAAGGCTGACGATCGTGACCCAGACTGAAATTCCCTTCCTGTTTATGCGTGGTGGCTCATCCCGCGGCCCCTTCATGCGGCGCGCGGATCTGCCGACTGATCTTGATGCATTGGCAGATGTGCTGGTTGCAGCGGTTGGATCCGGGCACCCGCTGAATATCGACGGGATTGGCGGAGGTAATGCTGTGACCACCAAGGTCGCAATGTTGTCAGCCTCCGAGGATGACTGGGCCGATATTGACTATTTCTTTGCCCAAGTCAGTGTCGAGGATGCCAAGGTCGATTTCAAGCCAACCTGTGGCAACATGCTGTCATCGGTCGGGCAGGCAGCGCTGGAAATGGGGCTTATGAAGGCCACCGATCCGGTCACCGAGGTTCGTATCCGGGCAGTGAATACAGGGGCTCGTGTGATGGCACGGGTCGAGACGCCCGGGGGCATTGTCACCTATGATGGGGATGCCAGGATTGACGGCGTGCCCGGCACTGCAGCGCCAGTTGAGCTGAATTTCATGGATGTTGCTGGGTCGTCGACCGGGGCGTTCCTGCCGACCGGTAATCTGACTGATCAAATCGATGGAATTGACGTCACCTGCATGGATGTGGCGATGCCAATGGTGCTTGCCCGCGCTGCAGATTTCGGTTTGACCGGGCATGAAAGCCGCGAGGAGCTGGACGCCAATGAAGCGTTCTTCAGCGCGATGGAGGCGGTTCGTTTGCAGGCTGGTGAATTGATGGGAATGGGGGATTGTAGCCAGTCCGTGACCCCGAAATTTGGTCTCCTGGCACCAGCCGATGGCCCAGGTCACATCACCGTGCGCTACTTCATGCCCTGGAAGACGCATCCCACCGTGGCAGTGACTGGAAGCCAGTGCATGGCATCCTGCGCGCTGACACCGGGGACAGTGGCTGACGGCATGATGGATATTCCGGATGAAACGCCGGTCACCCTAGCGCTGCATCACCCCATGGGCGAAATGGATGTTGTCATCGACTATGAAATGTCAGATGACGGGTTCCAGCACAAATCAGCTGGCGTTGTGCGCACTGGGCGCAAGCTTGCCGAGGGTAAGCTTTTTGTTCCCATGTCAGTATGGAATGGAGAAGTATGATGCGGCTCGCAATTTTGGATGACTGGTTCGACACGCTTCGTACTCTGCCGTGCTTTGGCAAGCTCGATGGGATCGATGTCACCGTTTTCACTGATCACGAACCTGACATTGACAGGCTGGTCGAACGGCTTCAGCCTTTCGATGCTATTACCCTGTTTCGCGAACGTACCGCCATCCCGCGCGAGCTGATTGAACGGTTGCCGAATCTGAAACTGATTTCTCAGCGAAGCGTCTATCCGCATGTCGATGTTGAGGCCTGCAGCGACCATGGCGTGGTGCTCTGTTCCAATATGGGCGGGGTGCATTCTACAGCGGCGGCCGAACACACTTGGGCGCTGATGCTAGCGGCGATGCGGGATCTTCCGGCGCAGATGGACAGCCTCAAGGCTGGCAACTGGCAGATGGGTGTTGGGAAGTCCGTTTATGGACGCAAGATCGGTCTTTATGGCTATGGCAAGATCGGCAAGCAAATGGCGCAATATGCCGCTGCCTTTGGTATGCAGGTTGTATGGTGGGGTTCAGAAGAGGGACGTGCTCGCGCCGCCAATGATGGACAGTCCGTGGCCGAAAGCCGGGAAGCCTTTTTCGCAACAAGTGACGTTGTCAGTCTTCATGTCCGGATGAAGCCGGCCACAAGGGGGTTGATTACGCGTGCTGATCTGGCGGCGATGATGCCTGGTGCGGTGCTGGTGAATACCTCCAGAGCCGGCCTGATTGAAGACGGTGCCCTTCTGGAGGCGCTGAATGCTGGTCGACCTGGCAAGGCCGCTATTGATGTGTTTGATGAAGAGCCGATTACATGGGCGGACGATCCGCTGGCAACGCATCCGAGCCTTGTTGCCACGCCGCATATTGGCTTTGTTACCGAAGATGAACTTGAGATCCAGTTCGGTGATATTTTCGATCAGGTTGTGGCCTGGCGTGATGGAAATCCAATCCACATGATCAATCCTGAGGCGGTGTCTCGCTAGGCACTTCCGTGTTGGCAGATCGCCCCAGATATAGGGCCAGTGATGGCAGGGACAGGAAGATCATCATGACCCGCACCGTGTGGTGAAAGGCCACAAAGGCCACGTCAAATCCGAAGATCAGTGCCAAAAGCGTGACCTCATAGAGACCGCCTGGCACAAAGGCTAACCAGACTGACAGAAAGCTGGTGCTGGTGATGGAGGCAATGACCCCAGCCGAAATCAGATAGGCAAACAGGATCAGTGTGGTGTTCGCAAAGGCATCCTTCAGATAGCCAAATAATTCGCGAAATGGCACTTGTGCCAGTTTTGCCCCTACCGCGCCGCCAATCGCCAGCTGTGCCAGAATGACGAACTCATTTACGCGCGGAAGGTTGAGCCACCCCATTAGATGACAGAATGTCGACAGGCCCACTGTGCCAATCAGATGTGGCATGGGTATCCGCATCCATCGCGCCATAAAATACCCGGTAATGGCGATGCCGATGAAAGCGGCCAGGTCGCGCGCGGGTAGCTCAAACATGCCAGGCATGGATTGCAGCGCGATGTTCGACTGGTCGACAGCAGCTTTGCCTTCCATCAGCCCCAACAGCATGGGCGTCGAGACAAACACGATCACCACCCGCACCAGATGGAACAACGCGACGACGTAATCCTTGTCGACAAGCTCGCGGGCCATCACTATGGCTTCGGCCTGACCGCCGGGCACGCTGCACAGGATTGCCAGCTGCGGATCATATCGGCGAATGCGTGTCAGAAAGGTGTAACCGATGGCCGTTACCAAAATGGTTATGCCGACCATGGTTGCGAGCGTAACCGACCATTGTTCTGCCTGATCCAGAAACGTTTCGTTAAAGGTGGCACCAATCAGCACCCCAAGCCCAAGAACAACGGGAATATGAACCCAGCGGGCCACACCAAGATGTGGGCGCAGTGGCCGGAACAGGGCGCCGCTGAACCAGACGCCGAACAGGCTGCCCATCAGATAGGGGGCAGGCGAGCCTGCCTGCAGGAATAGCCAGCCTGTCCCTAGCGCCAGACAGAATGTGACGGCAAGTTTGCGGGTGTCTGTCACCAGTCGGGCAAGATCAAAGCGGACTCTCATCTGCATAGGATCAGTCCAT
The DNA here is from genome assembly GCA_011524735.1 of Alphaproteobacteria bacterium. Taxonomy (GTDB): domain Bacteria; phylum Pseudomonadota; class Alphaproteobacteria; order Puniceispirillales; family Puniceispirillaceae; genus UBA8309. Next base: position 6,916 of record WTJS01000083.1, on the reverse strand, counting down.
CTCCGCACCATCTGTCAGGCTCAAAAGCCTGAGGCGCGCCGTGAGAGCGGCTTCAAGATGCGCCAGCATTGCAGCTTCAGCTCCCGCAGCGTCGCCCGATTGAATGGCAGCATTGATAGCCGCATGTTCATCGCGGATGGCATCAGAGCGACCGTGCAGAGAATAGGCCGTTGCGCCAAGAAGCACCATCAGCTGCGATAGTCGGTCGAGACTTTCACTTAGAAACCTATTTCCGGCAGCCTGTAGAATGGCGTGATGGAATCGCTGATTCTGGCGGGCGAGCTCATCTGGTGATGCGTTTTGAGAGATCCGTCGGCTCTCATCATGACAGATTTCATCAATAACGGCACGCTCTGCCGAGTAGGCATTATTGGCTGCCAAACGTGCTGCCATGCCTTCAAGCTGTCCCCTGAGGTCGTACAGTGCTCGTACGTCGCGCCAGTCAAGCCGACGAACCCGTAAACCATCATCATCCCGTTCCAGAATACCTTCGGCTCGCAGGGCGGTTAGTGCTTCGCGCAGCGGGGTCCGGCTGACGGCAAGCGCCTCAACCAGCTCGACTTCCTTCAGGCGGGTGCCCGGCGGCAGATCACCCGCGCGGATCGCAGCAATGATGATCTGGCGAAGGCGATGTGGTGTTGCCAAGCTTGCAACCCCTGCAGCGTCCTCGTCGGGCTTAAATTTCTGCCAGCTAATCAAGCGTGGCGTATTGACATTGGGCTTACTCATCCCTTACCGGTATACAGATGTATACAGACAACGACAACCGGGTTTCAGAACCACAGTCTGCCGCGATCAGTGATGTAGATCGCCTATGGGATATACTTGTTATTGGTGCTGGCAACGCTGGGCTGTGTGCGGCCATTACGGCTGCGGAGGCAGGATGTTCGGTGCTGGTTCTGGAGGCTGCGACACGTGATATGCGGGGAGGCAATACCCGTCATACCCGCAATCTGCGCGCCATGCATGAAGCGCCGACAGACGTCCTAACCGATGCTTATAGTTTTGAAGAATATTATGATGACCTGATGCGGGTAACGCGCGGGATCACCAACGAACATCTTGCATCACTGACCTTAGAAAAGTCAGCTGAACTTACCAGCTGGCTTGGTGCGCGGGGAGTGCGCTTTCAGCCTGCACTGTCCGGTACGCTCAATCTTGGTCGTACCAATGCTTTCTTTCTTGGGGGGGGACGTGCCCTTCTGAACAGCCTGTGCCGGCATGCTGAAGGGCTTGGTGTTGAGCTTGTCTATGAAACACCTGTTGATGAACTGGTGATGGATGACGGGTTTTGTGAAGGGGTACGGCTTGAAAGCGGACAGATGATCCGTGCCAAGAAGGTGATCACAACAGCTGGTGGATTTGAAGCAAACCTCGAATGGCTGGCGGAAGGTTGGGGTGACCCAGCGAAAAATTTTTTGGTGCGTGGCACACCCTATAACACCGGCACTATTCTGAAGAGCCTGCTTGATCATGGTGCCAAGCCTGTTGGTGAGCTTGATCAATGCCATGCTGTGGCGATTGATGCGCGTGCCCCGAAATATGACGGTGGTATTGCCAGCCGGATCGATGGGGTGCCATTCGGCATGGTTTTGAACCGTGATGGCAAACGCTTCTATGATGAAGGCGAGGATTTCTGGCCAAAGCGTTATGCCATTTGGGGCCGGCTTGTTGCCGGTCAACCCGATCAGATTGCCTACGCCATTTTGGACTCTGTCGGGGTGAAGCGGTTCATGCCGTCGGTCTTCACACCAATCCAGGATGACACGATTGAAGGCCTTGCCGGTCAGCTTGGCCTTGATCCCGCAGCGGCGCGCCTTGCTGTGGATGAATTTAATGCCGCCTGTCCGGAAGGACCAATCGATCAGTCCGTCTTGGATGGTCAGGCAACCAGTGGGCTGACACCGGAGAAAACCAACTGGGCAGCTCCTGTTGCTGTGCCGCCCTATTTCGGATTTCCGCTGCGGCCAGGGATCACCTTCACCTATATGGGAGTTGAGGTGAACGATCAGGCCCAGATTCTCATGGCTGACGGCAAGCCCTCTGCCAATCTCTTTGCAGCGGGTGAGATCATGGCCGGCAACGTGCTTGGACAGGGCTATCTGGCCGGGATCGGGATGACCATCGGCGCGGTCTTTGGGCGGATTGCTGGCGAGGAAGCATCGCGTCTTCTAAACCGACCATCCATATCCTGATCATGGATACCGGACAGCGATCACACATGTGGGAACGATATCACGATGGATGACGTCAATCTTCTGAAGCTTGCTAAGACAGATGCGCATGAAGAGACTGCGCGGATCATGCAGATCTGCAATGCCTGTCGCTATTGTGAGGGCTTCTGTGCCGTTTTTCCGGCGATGGAACGCCGCCGTCTGTTTGATGTTGGGGATACGGCTTTCCTTGCCAATCTGTGCCACCATTGCGGTGCCTGCTATCACGCCTGCCAGTATGCACCGCCACATGAATTTGCCGTCAACGTTCCGCGTACGCTTGCCGAACGGCGTGAGGAATCTTACCGCCAGTTCGCCTGGCCGGGACCATTGGCAGGTTTGTTTGATCGCAATGGTCTTGTTGTTGCCATGGCAATCACAGCCTGCCTGTCGTTGGCGGTAGGTTTGATGCTGGCGATGATCTCACCTGACCTGTTCTGGGGTGTACATCTTGGCGAAGGCGCATTTTATGTGATCATGCCGCATAACGTCATGGCAGGGATCCCGATGGTGATCTGTTCCTTTGTTCTAGTCAGTTTTGTCATGGGATGGCGGCGCTACTGGCAGGCCAGTGACGCTCAATGGGGAGGTATGCCAGCCTTCATGGATGCAGTACAGGCAACCGCAACTATGCGAAATCTTGGTGGTGACAGCAGCGGCAATGGTGCGGGATGTCCCGGGGCGGATGATCGCAATAGCCTTGCAAGGCGGTATTTTCACCATCTGACATTTTACGGCTTTATGCTGTGTTTCGCCTCCACCAGCATGGGTACGATCTATCATTATGTTTTTGGCCGCGAAGCGCCCTATGGTTATTTCGAGCTTCCGGTTGTTCTGGGAACGGTAGGCGGGGTTATGCTGTGCATTGGAACGGCCGGCCTCTGGCATCTCAAACGTAAGATGGAACCGGCTGTTCGTACTCTGACATCACTTGGAATGGATTATGCCTTTATCTGGCTTCTCTTCTGGGTCAGTGCAACCGGGCTGATCCTGCTTGCACTTCGTGAAAGCAGCTATATGGGGCTGACACTGGCCATCCATCTTGGGCTGGTTTATGCCTTTTTCCTGGTGCTGCCTTTTTCGAAATTCGTACATGGCCTCTACCGGTTTGCGGCCCTGTTGGCAGATGCCGGAGAAAAGAGGCGCTCAGCTGTGTGATCGCTGAATCACGGGTGAAACCACTTTGTCGCTAACCGGAACGTCTATGACTGCTGGTCCGCCGGTAGCCATCACGCGGCTGATCAAGGCTGGAAGTTCGGTCAGATCAGTCAGTTGTTCTCCCGTGATGCCAAAGCCGCGCGCCATGGCGGCAAAGTCGGGTCGTCCGAACACTGCACCGTCATCTGGCAGACCGTCAGCGCGAAGCTTGTGGATTTCCGATCCATAGGCCCCATCATTGATCACAAAAATAATCACCTGCAGATTATGGCGCGCGATTGTTTCCAGCTCCTGAATATGCATCAGAAGGCTGCCATCTCCATCAAACAAGACCACGGGCTGGTCTGGACGGGCGGTGGCCACCCCCATGGCAAAGCTGATGCCATTCCCGATGGCGCCAAATTCGCGAATGGTTAGGAATTCTGACTGCGGCCGCGACGGCATATGTGCAAAGAAACAGGAACAATGGCCCGATGAATTGACAAGCTGGGTGCCCAGCGGCAGATGCGCCTCAATCTCAGCGACAACATCACGTGGATCAAGTGTGCCATCGGTAATTTCAAACTCGGTGCTGTCAAAGGGGCGGCTGCGAATATCGGCAGCCAGTGTCTCACTTCGCCAGCTTTGGGGTCGTTGTCGTATCCCGTCTAGCAAAGCCTCGACACCAAGACGGGCATCCGCACGAAGTTGCAAGTCTGAAGCCTTGCGCCCCTGCACCACAACCTGTGGATCGATATCGATGTGCAACAGCTTTGCGTTCGGCCACAATTTGCCAGCATCTGCATTATGACTTGCAAGTGAACCGCCAACGGCAATCACAAGATCAGCGTCAGCAAAACATTCCCGCGCAACTTCAGATGAAAATCCGCCTGCCACATTCAAATTGAAAGGATGGTCATGGAACAGACCTCGTGCAGGCAGGGTTGTTGCCAACAGGGCATCCAAACGGTCAGCCAAAGCAACACAGGCGTCCTTTGCCCCTGCCGCAACCGCACCAAGTCCGGCCATCACAATGACTTTCCCGGCTGCCACGATCATTTCCTCTGCTTCGGCCAATACCGCTGGTTCAGGTATTGCCGGGGCAGGGGGTTGCAGCAGCCTGGCTGATGTCGCCGGGAGTGAGGCGACATTGGCGAATTGTCCATTGGTAGGGCTTTCGGCAAGGTCGAAGGGGATGCCGATGACAACTGGCCGCTGTTCTCGCTTTGCCTGTAGAAAGGCGTCACGAATACCTATGGCAAAGCGCGGTGGATGATGCAGGCTGTGATAGGCAGCGCCGGTGGCGGCGACGAAAGGGGCCTGTTCAATCCCCTGATTATACCAGGCTTTCATTAGGGGAGCTTCACCGGCCAGCACCACAAGGGGAATGCGGGCCCGTACGGCAGCTGGCAGGGCTGTCATTAGTTGCGTCAGTCCAGGCCCACAGGTGACAGTTGCTACCCCCACCTCGCCAGATTTTCGGGCATGTGCCATGGCCGCCGCCACAGCACAATGTTCATGCCGGACATAAATCATTCGCGTGCCGAGTCCGGCGAGGTGCGTTGCCATATGCATATTGGCATCGCCAAGAAGGGCAAAGCAGGTTTTGACCTCTTCGGCCACCAGCATCTCAGCCATGACCTCGTACCAGTATCGCTGTCCTGCCTGTCTTGTCATGTCATGCCCCAAATGTGTTTTTACTTTCCCTTGAAGTCAGGCTTGCGCTTTTCCATGAACGCCTTGCGACCCTCAACGTAGTCTTCAGATGCAAAGCAGGCTGCAACCATCTCGTCGCACCTGTCCAGATCGCGGGCCGATGGATCAGCCAGCAACACCTGCGTCGCAATATATTTCATTGTGCGGACGGTCAGCGGTGCATTGCCGGCAATTGTGCCTGCCAGTTCGTCCACGCGCGCTGCCAGTTCATCCTCGGCCAGCACTTCCTGAACAAGCCCAAGTCGTAAAGCCGTCTCAGCGTCAATGCTCTTTGCTGAGAACATCATCTGCTTGGCGGCACCAGGGCCGACCGCATTCATAAGCCGGCGAATGGCGTCAAACGGATAGCCTAGGGCCAGCTTTGCCGCTGGCATGGCAAAGCGTGACTTGGCTGACGCTATGCGGATATCTGTGCTGCAGGCAAGGTTCAACCCGCCGCCAATGCAATGACCGTCAATCATGGCAATGGTTGGCTTTGGATAGTTTTCGATTAGCGTATAGACCAGCTTAATGCGGGCATTGTAGTGCTCCGTTGCTTCCTTCGATCCACGCTCTTTTTCGAATTTTGAGATATCAGCACCAGATACGAACGCCTTGCCGCCAGCGCCAGAAAGCACGACAACCCGCACCCGGTCATCTTCAGCAAAAGCTGACAACGCTTCTTCGACTGCATCCCACATTTCCAGCGATACCGCATTGTGACGCTCCGGATTGTTGAAGATCACATGGCCGGTTGCGCCGCGCACTTGCGCAAGAATCTTGTCAGTTGGCAGGGTCAGGTCGCTATCGGTTGTCATCTGTTCTTATCCTTCTTGTTTATCGCCTTTATTTCGGGCGGGGTGTCGAAACCTTTTTAGAACCTCAGGGTGTCGCGGAGTTTTTCTGGTCTGGGACCAGTTTGAACACATGCTTTGCCAGTGTATGTCCGACCCAGATTGTCAGGAAAATCCGGGCAAGATGGTGAAGGGCGACCACGACAGGCGTGAAGTTGAGCGACAGCGCAATCAGACTCATCTCGGCAAGCCCGCCAGCGGCAAAGCTGACAAACATCACATTGAAATCTGTTGGTACGAACGGGGTCAGCACAGCGGCGAACGCAACGCCAACGGCCAGCATGTAAAGACCTATGATCAGTCCGAATTTCAGGCCCTTGAGAAGCAGCTCGCGCGACATACCAGTGAATTGTGCGCCAAGAGACACACCAATCATATATTGGGCGAGATGGGTCAGCCATTCGGGAATGTCAATTGCGACAACACCCGATAGGCCAAGCACCAGCGCCAGCAACAATGGTCCCATCATATGGAAGACTGGCAGTCTAATCCACTTGCCGACAAACAAACCGGTCATCGCAATGGCAAAAATCATTGCCAAATCCATGCTGTCATAGCTGGCTGCGGCCATGCTCTCGCCAGCCAAAGATCCAACAGTTTCACCCGTCACAACCAGGAACAGCAGCGGTACCGACACCACCACCAGAATGATGCGGATGAAATGCTGTGCTGTGACAATGCGCAAATCGGCACCAACCTGTTCTGCCAGTGCAATGGAATCCACGATCCCACCAGGTAGTGACGCGAAATAGGCATCCAAACGCCGGTAACCGCCAAAGCGCCGCATGATGGCGTAGCTGCCACCGTGGGAAATCAGAATGAAGGGAAGGATAGCGACGCCAGAAATCCAGAACTGCGATAGCAGTGCCAGCATTTCAGGGGAGAAGCGTGATCCAATCATCGTGCCGATAAAGGACATGAAGATCAGCCTTACCCAGCGTGACAGTTTTGGAAGCTGGCGCCCGCCACGTTCATAGGTCAGGACGAAACAGGCGGATCCAAGAATGCCACCAAGAA